>NZ_JCACKA010000063.1:0-225106 GCF_059505145.1 Mojavia sp. | reverse complement strand
AGCTTTGACGATTGTTATTTGAGTAAATTGTTGCGCTTACCTATATCCCGCCCTGCACTGAAGTGCAAGGCTAATAGCCTAACTCCACTGAAGTGGACTGAAATGTTTATTTAGTCCTCTTGAGAGGACTTTAGCTATTAGCCTCAGAATTTATTCTGAGGTGGGACAGCAACGAAGTGAAAGATTTAAAAGGTGTAATTAATAACAAGCCTTTTTAGGGTGAGGGCGACGAGATGCAAAATATAAATTTACCTGGACTAAATCTAGGTAATTGAGATACTAACTAATCAAAACTCCTTTTTTAAAGAGATAGCGAAAACAGGAGAAACGAGAAATAAGGATTTTTGTCTGTCTTTAACTTTCCTCCTCACTTGCCCAAAACCTAACTTTCTATTAGCGACACTATAATGGGCAAAATTGCAATATTTTTTACTTATGCTTAATAATCCTGATTTACTCACCAACCTTTATAACGCTTTTAACCCCTTTGAACCCTTACCCGCCGATGACACAAGGTATGTAGATTGTCAGGATGTACGCGGAGATGCGGATATTCTGCAAGAGTTGGGAAATCGGATGCAACAAGCAAACACGAATACTCAAATTGATATTTTATTGATTAAAGGTCTGGAATATCTTTATATAAGTATGAGAAAAGGACTTTTGGCGAAATTACTGAAGGTCAATTTAGTAATTTAACAAGCGTACCGCATATTTTAAATCACTTAAATCAACAGCGAGAACGGTTTAGAGATAATTTCCCATTTTGCTTTGTTTTTCTTTTGCGGTCATTTTCGATAAACTATTTAATCCACCGCGCCCCAGATTTTTTTGATTGGCGCTCTGGGGTATTTGAATTACCAACAAAACCAGAAGTTTTAGAGCAATAATCATCTCGTTTGATACTAGAAGGAAACTATGAAGAATATCTAAAACCTACACCAGAAGAAAAGATTGAAAAAGTTTTAGAAGTTCAAGAACTGCTAGCTGAGAAACATCAGACAACAAGTAGTAGGGTAAGTTTATTGCTGAAACTAGGAAATTTACTGCTTTCGGCAAAAGAATATGAAGAAGCACTCACATCTTACGAGCAAGCAATCAAAGTTAAACCTGATTATTACCAAGCTTGTTATAACAAAGGCATTGCGCTTTCTGCTTTAGGTCTGAAAGAAGAAGCAATCACATCCTATGAGAAAGTATTGAAAATTAAACCTGATTATCACCAAGCTTGGTATGCCAAAGGTGTTTCACAGTCTGCTTTAGAACGCAAAGAGCGATCGCTCCTGAGCCAACTTAAGTTAAGTGCGATTTATTTCTAGATATTCAATCGGCTAATCTATACTAAAAACAGTTATTCAGCCCTGATTGCAATCTATGACAGCAACACCAGTTATTCACAAGCAGTATGTTGAGTGGAGAGAAAATAGTTACTGGATTAAAGATAGTCGTGTTTCTTTAGACTCTGTTGTTCATGCTTTCTTGAATGGCACATCCCCGGAAGGTATCGTTCAAAGTTTTCCAGTATTAAAGCTTGAGCAAGTTTACGGTGCGATCGCATTTTACTTAGCAAATCAATCCGCAATTGATGCGTATTTGAAAGCTGGCGAAGCTGAGTTTCAGAAACTACGTCAAGCTTCAAAGGAACAGAATGCAGCATTGTATAACAAGTTGCTTGCTGCTAAAGGCGATCGTCAATGACAATTCGGTTTCAAGCGGATGCTGACTTCAATCAAAATATTGTGTCAGGTGTTTTGCGGCGTGAACCAAGGATAGATTTTCAGACGGCGTTAGTAACCGATTTAGAAGGCTTGCAAGATATAAGCTGTTAAGCATTTAATTTGCACATTGAGACCGCAGGGGAGCAGGGGGCAGGGAGCAGGGGAGAGGGTTTGCAGCTTTTATTACCATGAAAATGGTGCAATTTAAATGACGATTAGCTTAGAAGTTTTAGACATTGCAGCTAAAGAAGGGCGAATTCTGGTTTCTCATGATCGCAGAACAATGCCCTTTCACTTTGCTGAATATATTACCGCTCAAACAAGTGCAGGTGTCTTGATTATTTCTCAAGATTTACCAATACAGGAGGCAATTGATAGTTTAATCCTGATTTGGGCTGCTTCCGATGCAGAAGAGTGGATTAATAGGATTTTATTTTTGCCTTTATAAATTAAGGTTTCACTTGCATCAAATACAGCTATCGAAAGGGCACAGCATTGCTGTGCCCCTACGTGTTGGATAATTTATTTTGTTGGGATTTGTTTAATTCAAAATCCCGATAAAATTACTTGCCGTTACCGTTACCGTGACCATTACCAGCAAGCACACGTTCAGCGAGTTTTTCCGGTACTTCTTGGAGATGGTCATATTCCCAGTGGAAGGAACCAACACCGAGAGTGAGCGATCGCAACTCTACAATAAAGTTCTGCATCTCGGCTTGCGGCAAATAGGCTGAGATATTATCCCAGCCTTGCCAATCATTTCTACCTTCATAGCCCAAAATCTGCCCCCGTCTACCACTCAGCAGTTGCAGCACTTTGGAAGTAAATTCGCTAGGGTTTGTCACTTGCACGCGGAGAATCGGTTCTAAAAGGGTGGGTTGGGCTTGGGGTATCCCCGTTTGCATTGCCAACCTAGCAGCTTGTTTAAAGGCTTGTTCAGAACTATCAACGGTGTGGTAAGAACCGTTTGTTAGAGTTACCGCCACATCCACAATTGGGAAACCCAAAGGCCCGTGTGTCAGAAATTCCCGCACACCCATTTCTACACCAGGGATATACTGTCTAGGAACCACACCCCCAACGATAGTTTCCCGGAAATTAAAGCCTTCACCACGTGGTAAGGGCTGGATATCGAGAAAAACATCTCCAAATTGCCCGTGTCCACCGCTTTGGTGCTTGTAGCGCCCATGAACTGATGCTACAGGTTTACGGATAGTTTCTTTATAAGGCACTTGTGGCAAGTGGGTTGTCATTGGCAAGTTATATTTACGGCGCAGCCTATCTAAGGCGACTTGCAAATGAATTTCACCTTGTCCCCAGAGAATTACTTCGTGGGTGTCGCCATGTTGTTCCCAAGCTAGTGAAGGATCTTCTTCCAACAGTTTGGCGATCGCACTGCTGAGTTTTACTTCATCGTTGCGCTTTTCAGGAGTAATGGCGAGGGCGAAAACTGGTTCTAACTGTTCGGCTTTCGGTAATTCTAGTTTCAGTTGTGGATCTGTGGAGAGGATATCTCCAGTTTTCACGCCTTCTAAACGGCTGATAGCGACAATTTCACCAGCAAAAACTTCATTAACTACCTGCTGTTGTTGTCCCATGAGGCGATAAATACCACCTGCACGAACACCGTTGAGGACAATACCATCGGTTAATTTGCCCTGCCAAACCCGCACTAAGGAGAGTTTGCCACCTTGGGGAGTGTAATAAGTCTTTAATACCTGAGCGATCGCAGTATTGCTTGCTTTGCTTAAACGACGTTCTGCTGTGGTTTCAGGTTCGGGTGCTTCGCGTACCAGGGCGTCTAATAAAGGTCTAACACCATAATCTTGTTCAGCCACACCAAAGAATACAGGCACTACCAAATCTGCGCCCAATTCCATTTTTAAATCTTTAAGAATTTCTTCTTGGGGTGGTTCGATATCTTCTAAAAGTTCTTCCAATAAATGGTCATCAAAATTTGCTAAAGCTTCGAGCATCTCCGCTCGTGCAATATGTTCTTCTTCTTTTAAGCTTTCGGGGAAGGGAATGGAATCAGCTGGTGCGCCTGCATGATATTGATATGCCTGTTCGGTCACCATATCGATAAAGCCGGTTAACTGTTCCCCCTGCATGATGGGATATTGGTGCGCTACTAGGGGGCGGCTGGAAACGGCTTTGAGGGCGTGTAATGTCTCTAAAACATGAATATTTGCCCGATCCATTTTGTTAACAAAGACGATATGAGGGATTTCCCAATCGTCTAGGAATTTAAATAGGGGGGCAAGGGTGAGGACGCGATCGCGTATGGGTTCGCAAACTACAATTGCCGCATCAACTCCCATTAAAGCGTTGTATGTTTCTTGGGCAAATTCTACACTGCCGGGACAGTCAATAAAATTGAAGCGCAGACCGTTATACTCGGTGCTAGCCGCGCTTACTTCTACACTCATGTGGCGATCGCGCGACTCACTCGCACTATCTCCCACTGTGTTACCATCCTTGACGCTACCCTTGCGAGAAATTGCCCCTGTGACAAATAACAAACTCTCTAGTAAAGTTGTTTTCCCACTTAAATAAGGGCCGACAATTGCAACATTCCGCGAACCCGATTTTACTTTTTCGTTCATAAAACCTCCCTTGCGGTTAGTGACTTCTAACCGCCTTATCCTGTATATTTCAGGGATAAAAAATGGTTCTCTTCGAGGAAGAATCATTCCCTCTTTAATCTGTTATTATCCTCCCTTTAATCTGAGGAACAAAAAATCGTAGTCTGTTGTAAGATTTAGCTAAAGAAACGTTAATAAATTCAAACTTTAGTACTATAGTTTATAGTTTTGTAACCTATTACTATTTTCACCAACTATTTTGTAAAGCAAACGTAACTGAAAGTATTGCCAGTCAGAAAAGCAATGGGATTATCATTCAATCAATATCAAGAAGGCAGGAGAGAAGGGGGCAAGGAGACAAGGGGACAAGGGGACAAGGGGACAAGGAGAGAAATTCTTACTCTTTACTCAGCACTCTTTCAAGGCAGAAGTAAAGAAAGTTTATTTCACAAGTTTTTCAATCTTTTGCAAGTCAATAATTATTGCCGCCAAGCTGTACTGGTAAGTTTGGTTTTGCTGGGTGAAAGTCTTTTGTTTGCATCTGCCAGTCTCCCCATCCCCCCATCTCTCCATCCTGGCTTGCTGGCACAATCTAGTGGACAAACTGCCACAGACTTCTTAAATCAGGGCTTACAAGCGATTCAATCGGGTAGAGTCCAAGATGCAATCGCCTTATTTAGAAAAGCCACACAACTAGATCCAAGATTGGCAGCTGCACACTATAATTTAGGACTAGCATTGCGGCAATCAGGACAATTACAACCTGCGGCAGATGCATTTTATCGAGCAACCCAAACTGATCCCAAGTTTGCACCAGCTTTTGCCAATTTAGGCGGAGCATTGTTAGAAGGAAATAATTTACAGTTGGCGAATGATTACTTACAACGGGCAATAGAACTTGATTCTAAACTCGGTTTTGCTCATTATAATTTGGGGTTGCTCAGAGAACAGCAACGGAATTGGGATCGAGCGATCGCATCCTTTAAAAAAGCGATGCAATATAGTCCAAATGCACCAGAGCCTGCTTACCATTTAGGCTTATCTTATCTACAACAAGGCAAAATTGATCGAGCAAGAGATGCATTTAGTAAAGCGCTAAGAATTAATCCTAAATATCCAGAAGTACACTACAATCTCGGTTCAATTTGGTTTAGCCAAGGCAAATTAACAGAGGCATTAGAAGCATTTAGAAAATCTGCCACAGGTAACTCCAACTATCCCAACGCTTATTACGGTGCTGGGTTAGTTTTTATGCAATTACGACAGTATGGAGAAGCAGCACAAGTATTCCAATATGCTAGAGATTTATACAATGCTCAGGGTAATCCTGAATGGGGCAGAAACGCCGAACAATTGTTGCAACAAGCACAGAATTTAAATTACCAACCTCGCTGAGGCGAGAACCTTTAACATTGCGTAACAATAGGAAGAATGGGTGGACTGGCTGGGTGGTCTGAACTTGTTCGGATTGGAATGATAATGCACATGCAAAAACGCGTCAAAAGTCGATTTTTATTTTGCGATCGCTGGTTTGATCGCCATGCCATTGTTCGCAACATGGAAGCTTTTCAAGACTTAATTGTCATTGTCTTGTGTTTAGGTTTATTTGCTGTAATGTTGATACAATTGTGGGGCATATTTGTTGCCATCACACAGACACTAGATTACAAAGTAATCACAGCAAAAATCCTATTTGTATTGATTTTGGTGGAGTTATTTCGACTCCTCATGGTCTACTTGCAAGAACATAGTATTTCTGTTGGCGTAGCAGTCGAAGTCACAATTGTATCCGTACTACGAGAAGTAGTCGTTCACGGTGCGTTAGAAATTTCTTCAGTTCAGACAGCAGCAATTTGTGGCTTATTGTTGATTCTGGGTGGACTACTAATTGTGTGTGCCAAGACACCGCACATGGATTGCATGAGCGCTAATACTAAGTTTTGCCCGATTGTCTATCAAGGCGGTAGTGAATTGCAAAACGAGTTGGAATTTCAATATTCACGTCGCCGTGATGAAAACCAACCTCTGGCATAAATAAGCCCATAGATAGCTGCATAGTAACTATCTAAGCTAAACTGCATATCCTAGCCTGAAATTTTTATATCTACGGCTGCTAATGCAAGCTTGGTAATTTTTTCTACGCTTTTGGGAAGATGAATGCCTCTTTTAGGATAGGTAGAAATTAAGTAGAAACCTAAAGGAGAGTTAATTTATGACTACAGGTAACGGACAGTCTCAAGAACCCATTAGCAACCTAGAGTACGATTTTGTAACTGTGTTGCACAACAAAGCTGAAGCAGTCAAAGCCTACGATACCTACATTAAAGATGCACAGGAAGCTAACTCTCAACCCTGTGTAGAATTATTCCAAAAATTGCGGCAGTCTGATGTTGAGCAAGCACAAGAGATTCGTCGCCATCTTCAAGAAGTGATGCAGCAAGGTAAGATGTAACGTTGGCGATTGAGAGACATTAAGCAGCAGGCGCTATCAGCTACACTGATTCCCTGCTGCTTGCTGCACTTGTTCTACAGTTAAATCCAAAGCTTGCGCTACTTGTTCTACACTCAACCCCAAAGCCAACAAGCGGGGTACAGCTTCTAACTTAGCTTCCTGTCTACCTTCCTGCCGACCTTCCTGCCGACCTTCCTGCATAGCATCTTCCCAGGCATCCTGCTTCATTGATTGATACATTCTTGTCTTTTTAAATTCGTCGTCTATACCCAACATTGCTGCCAACTCCTCTCGGCTCAATCTTGTAAATTTGTACAACAGGATAGTTTCTATTAATTCTACAATTTGCTTCTTAGTAGTTTCATCTGCCAGTTGCTCTCTTGCCTGCAAAATTAATGCTCTACCTCGGTCAACGGCTGTTTCTTCGCTTTCGATAATTAACTTTACTATGGCAACTTGAAGTGAATTTTCTGTAGCTGTCCCTAATTCATCTAGATAAATGCGTTGTACTTGCCGGCTATCTAGCAATAACCGATACGGTAATTGGTCTTCTGGGTCTAAACTGCGTTGAGGATAGATAACAACAGCACGCCAAAAATTAACAGATGGGTTTTGACGCAGGTAAAGAAAGATTTCTGCAAACAAGCGTCTATAAAAAGTGTTGTCTAGTTGAAACTGGACTTCAGCAAAGTATAAAGGTTGGTCTGCTGTTTCAGTTTTAGGGATAAATACCCCATCAATGCGAAAAGCAGTTTCTTTTATTTCAACGGAAACGAACTCATAGGCGTTGGGGTTGACGTTCGTATCGCCAATGATGGCAAAAAATATACTAGGGAAAGCTTGAAATAAGCTATAGAAAATTTTGTCAGTTTGCACTTGGATTTTATTGTGCCAAAAAATCTATATTTGCAAGTTTATCAAGAAGTACCTAAACGCACAGTATTGAGTCAATAGACATCGCTTGCTGGTAGTAGATGCAGTGAAACGCTTTTAAAATACAAGATTAGCTTAAGCATAAAGTAAACCAACATCATTTTTTTCAGTTGTTGGGTTTCACCTGTTGCAACTGAACTTCAAAACATAGTTTCCCTAGCTTAAAGTATTAAATTTGAGGTTCAGAAGTACAGCGATCGCCTTCATCACTTTATTATTCAACCTCAGAACACAAAACTTCCAGTTGCAAATCTCAACTTTGAGGTTTAGAAGCACAGCGATCGCCTTCACAACCCCATCATTCAACCTCAGAACTCGGAACTTTGAGCTTGGAACATAAAACGTCGAGTTCGGAACTTGGAATGTCGAGCTTGAAACATGAAACTTCGAGTTTGGAACAGGAAACTTCAAGCTTGGAACATGAAATGTCGAGTTCGGAACACGGAACTTTGAGTTGGAAACAGAAAACTTCAAGCTTGGAACTCGGAATGTCGAGTTTAGGCGATCGCGTTTTTAAATTTCATCATGGTAAGCTTTGAGTAAAACTTGTAAATTTCGCTTTACATCACCCTAGCTGTCCATTATCCGATTAACTTTACTTCCTTCACTTTTGTTTAAGTCCCGCTAATTCCTCCCAAGGTTCAACTTCAACTACACCTTGATGCTTACTATTACTCTTATGTTTTTTATCTACAAGTTCTATCGGAATAAGATCATCCTCTAAAGCATCTAAACCTGAAGCGTTTTCCTTAAATTTTGGTGTATTTTCTAGAAGTGTTTCTAGTTGATCGCTGCTAAAAGCCATAAGTTCAACCCCTGCGATAGTGCGACGAGTCGAATCATGCATAAAGTGAACTAAACCCTGAACCGGAGCTCGGAGCTAAATCTATTCGTATACCGTTGTACTCAGTCTCCCAATATCCGAATTTTCCTAAATATTTAGGGTCTGTATGGTACTCTTTCCACTTCAGTGTGCTAGCTTTTTTGTTGATATTTTTTAGTACAGATCGTATGCTGCCTGATACACCGCGCCTATCATAAACGGGATAAACCAAATATATTGTTGGTGGTTTCTCATCCGCAATTGGGTCGAACCCAAATATCATAGCGTTGCATTTAGCTAACTGCTGAAGGCTATGCTGTAGTGCCATCTCAGCCGGAGTTATTCTTCTAATCGGTGCTACAACTTTTGACCAATTCAACGGCGGTTTGTATAAATTTATTAACTCATTTTCAAGAGTTGGAAGAGCGTTTATATTATTACTGCAATTTATCCAACTAATACTAATACGGTCTTTGCGATTAAATCTTTTTAGTTGTTTAAATCTATGATGTTCACGCCAGCGTCCGACCAAGTTGACTGTTCTACCAATATAAAGTATCTGACCTTTGCTATCAGATACAAAGTAGATTGCTGCACAATTTGGCAGTTGGTCTTTGTCTAATAAATAAACCGATGGCAGGTCAGAAATTTTGATGTTTGTTAATAACATTGCATGACTGCAACCAAATTATGTACAAGTTAAACTATTGAAACTTTAGCAATTTAAAATGTAAATCTAATTACTCATTATTTGCAGTTATAATTAGTAATATTATCTCCTTGTATGAGGCTACATTTATAGATTTCCCTCAAATTATCTTAAATTAACAGTTCCAAATTATTTTGAAAAGCAAACTATAAATAGGTAAAAAATAATTGCGATCACCTCCCTCCTCCGCGCGAACCTCCGTGTTCCTCTGCGTTAAAAAACAATACCCCTCTCCGCCGACGGAAAGGGGTTAGAGATGAGACATTAAAATTCTCACTGCTGACACTCAAGACTCAGCAATCAGCATTACCTAATAAGCTTCTTGCAACTCGTAAAAATCAGGCGAGATGTAATCCTTACGCAAAGGCCAACCCATCCAATCTTCTGGCATTAAAATCCGCTTCAGGTTGGGGTGTCCTTCGTAGATAATGCCGAACATATCGTAAGACTCGCGTTCTTGCCAATCTGCGGTTTTCCAGATCCAGTAGACTGAAGGAACTGTAGGGTTTTCTCTTGGCAAGAACACCTTCAATCGTACTTCTTCAGGGCGATCGCTATTATCACCAACTTTAATTAGGTGATACACACTTACCAATTCTTGTCCAGGCCCAAGGTCAATACCACCTTGAAACTGAAGATAATTAAACCCATAAGCATACAGAGCCGTAGCCATGGGGAGCAAGAAATCCCGCTCCACCTTCAGTATCTCTATCCCATTAGCATCGGGTGCTAAAGACTCATGCTCAAAGCCGTTTTCACTCAACCATTGGGAAACTTGACCGGCTGTTACCAAAGCTGCTTCATCTGCTGGTACTGGTTTAGATTCTTCTTCAGCCACGGTTCGTTTCCTCCTTTTGTTTCTGGGATGTCAGTAAAGCAGGTGGTACTGGCAAACCAATCGCTTCTGCCAATTCCTTCGGTGGGGTAAAGCGAGCGTCTGACTGCATATACTTACCAGTTAAAATTTGCTGCACTGGCTTCAGATTATGAGTCGTGCTGTAGTAGCGGTGGGTTTGCTTAATTTGACTCCGCTCTTGCATTGAATCATTAGCTATTTTCTTCCGCAGCTTAATGATTGCGTCAATAATTGCTTCTGGACGAGGAGGACAACCAGGTAAGTACACATCTACAGGAATCAGTTTATCAACTCCACGTACAGCAGTAGGAGAATCAACACTGAACATCCCGCCAGTAATCGTACAAGCTCCCATCGCAATTACATACTTCGGCTCAGGCATTTGTTCATAAAGCCGCACGAGTTGAGGTGCCATCTTCATGTTGATTGTCCCTGCCGTAATAATTAAATCAGCTTGGCGGGGGCTAGAACGGGGAATTAATCCGAAGCGGTCAAAATCAAACCGGGAACCAATTAAAGCTGCAAACTCAATAAAGCAGCAAGCCGTACCAAATAGCAACGGCCACAAACTCGAAAGCCGCGCCCAGTTGTAAAGATCATCAACCGTAGTCAGGATTACGTTTTCTGAAAGATCCTGGGTGATTGAGGGACGCTCAATCGGGTTGATGATTCGCTCTTTGTCCTGGGTTGTTAAGTTAGAATTCACGACCATTCCAAAGCTCCTTTACGCCATGCATAAACTAAGGCGATTACAAGAATTGCAATAAAAATTAGCGCTTCAATGAATGCCAATAGCCCTAGACGGTGAAAAGCAACCGCCCAAGGGTACAAAAATACAGTCTCTACATCAAAGACGACAAAGACTAGGGCAAACATATAGTAGCGGATATTGAACTGAATCCAGGCTCCGCCGATGGGTTCCATGCCTGATTCATAGGTGGTGCGCCGTTCTGCGCTTTTGCCACTAGGTCTTAAGAGCTTGGACGCTGAGAGCGCCAGGGCAGGCACTAGGCTACAGATAATTAGAAAGCCTAGAAGGTACTCGTAACCGCTGAGGACAAACACAATGAATATCTACCGCTTATGGTGTAAATAAGGCTGTTACTTTCTTTTACATTATATCTTTTAGGCTTTTCTGAAATCTGGGAAACAAACGCGCTGAGGGTATTTGATTCGTTTTTGATTGTGATAGAAAATTCTAACAGTTATGTCATAATTTTTAACGTATATTTAATATTTGCCCCTCTGCGAGGCCTAAGCCATGAGCGAACAAAGCGAACAAACTGTTGAAAATCAAGAGTTAGACCGCTACGAGTGTCGCGCCTGCGGTTACGTTTATGAACCTGAAAAGGGAGATGACAAGCATGACATTCCCTCAGGAACATCTTTCGCAGACCTGCCCTTATCATGGCGCTGTCCGGTGTGTAGCGCTAAAAAACAAGCTTTCGCCAATATTGGCCCTGTGGGACAAGCATCTGGCTTCCGAGAAAATCTTGGTTATGGTTTAGGTGTGAATACGCTAACGCCAACCCAAAAAAGTATCTTGATTTTTGGGGCATTGGCACTTGGTTTCTTGTTTTTTCTCAGTCTCTACGGCTTACAATAAGACCCGCTATCTTTTTGAACCAGTCCGTAGTTAGTTATTGCCCCTAAGGTAAACGTTTTAGATAACCCGTACACAAATTTAGAAACAACTAAGAAATACTGATGCATTCAATTTTTAAAAGTTGGCAACGAATATTTGCCTTGTTAATAGTTGTCCTGATGTGTATAGGTTGTAGCAAAGTCCCCTCTACCAGCTATAACCCTTGGGCAATCATTACTGTCCCCACAGAAGCAAAGCTGCTGGATATTGCTTTTGCTGCTAATTCTCAGCATGGCTATTTAGTAGGTAGCAACGCCACCATTTTGGAAACCAATGACGGTGGGGAGAATTGGAAACCCTTAACGTTAGCACTGGATGACTCAAGGTATCGCTTTGACTCTATTAGTTTTGCTGGCCAAGAAGGGTGGATTGTGGGAGAGCCTTCTTTGCTGCTGCACACCACTGATGAAGGTCGTTCTTGGTCGCGCATTCCGTTAAGTGAAAAACTACCTGGTAGCCCTATTCGTATCAGTGCATTGGGGCCAAACGCAGCTGAGATGGCTACTGATGTAGGCGCTATATATAAAACCACCGACGGCGGCAAAAACTGGAAAGCCCAGGTGGAAGCAGCGGTAGGTGTGGTTCGTAACCTGGAACGTTCTGCTGATGGTAAATATGTTGCTGTTTCGGCTAAGGGTAGCTTTTACTCTACTTGGGAACCAGGGCAAAATGCTTGGGTTCCTCATAACCGCAATAGTTCTCGCCGAGTAGAAAACATGGGCTTTGCTGACAATGGTCAGTTGTGGATGCTAGCAAGGGGCGGTCAAGTTCAGTTTAGCGACCCAACTAAACCTGAAGAGTGGCAAGAAGTACAAGCTCCTGAGTTCTCTACCAGTTGGGGTTTACTAGATTTAGCGTATCGCACACCCAATGACATTTGGGTAGGTGGCGGTAGCGGTAATTTGCTGCACAGTTCCGACGGTGGTAAAACCTGGGAAAAAGACCGTGAGGTTGAAGAAGTTGCTGCTAATTTTTACAAAATTGTGTTTTTCCAACCTGAGCAAGGGTTTATTATTGGCGATCGCGGCGTTTTACTAAAATATAAACCCAACGTTGAAACAGCTTCCCAGTCAGAGGCGGCTTAGTGGTAACACTAGGTTGATGTAGTTCTGTTTATTTCTGAGAAGGACGTTGCAAGTTGTAACTCTTTCTAAACTTTGTAGGATAATAAACTCAATAACAGTCTTG
Source organism: Mojavia sp. (assembly GCF_059505145.1). Taxonomy (NCBI): domain Bacteria; kingdom Bacillati; phylum Cyanobacteriota; class Cyanophyceae; order Nostocales; family Nostocaceae; genus Mojavia; species Mojavia sp. The sequence goes on along the minus strand of NZ_JCACKA010000063.1, from coordinate 212,197 downwards.
TGAAGGTAGGAATTAAATGTCAGGTACCACTGGAGAACGTCCATTTTCGGACATTATTACCAGCGTTCGTTACTGGGTGATCCACAGCATCACTATTCCAGCATTATTTATTGCTGGTTGGTTATTTGTCAGCACAGGACTGGCTTATGATGTGTTTGGTACACCACGACCCAATGAGTATTTCACAGAAGTACGGCAGGAAGTGCCCATTGTGAACAACCGTTTTGAAGCTAAACAGCAAGTTGAAAAATTTATCGAAAAGTAGTTTGAAATCATGACTAGTGGCAACAACATCAATCAACCAGTTACCTATCCAATTTTTACGGTTAGATGGCTTGCAGTTCACACTTTAGGTGTGCCAACCGTCTTTTTCTTGGGCGCGATCGCCGCAATGCAGTTTATTCAACGCTAGGAGGAACTCATGGAAAGAACGCCCAATCCTAATAATCAGCCGGTTGAGCTAAACCGGACTTCCCTTTACCTGGGACTATTACTAGTTTTTGTTCTGGGTATTCTGTTTTCCAGTTACTTCTTTAACTAACTGGAAAAACTGTTGTTAATCATTTGTTTATTTAACCTGTGTTGATTTTTTATTAAGGGAGGAGATAAAACTATGTCTCGAAGTGCTGGAAGTGGGAGAATTCCCCTATGGGTCGTCGCTACGATCGCAGGGTTAGGTGTAATTACTGTTGTAGGCATTTTCTTTTACGGAGCCTATGCCGGACTCGGTTCTTCAATGTAATGGTAGCTTGAGCCAAATAGCATAAGTAGTGTAGATTATCTAGCACTTGTTTAGAAATCAGCATTAAAAAACCGCCTATCTCATTGAGACAGGCGGTATTCTAATATTTATTAAATCCACTCGGTAATGGATAAAAAGCGAAGTAGCCTATTACCTAATAATCGATTAGCCAATATCGTCGCGTTCAATGTATAAAAAGAAAAACGCGAAAGCTACTGCTGGGAAAACTAGACCAGTCAAAGGAACAAAAATAGAAGGCAAGAACGTAGAATACGCCAAAATAGAAGGCAAAAATGCGGTTGACATAGCAAATATTCCTGTTCAATCACACTACAATTCAAGATGAGCTTACTGCAAATTCAGCCCCATTTTTTAAATTCTAAAGATTTTTAACACAGCTACCATAGCCAAAGCTATTTAGATACCTAGTAGCTCATCCACCAGCTGCAAATTTGGCAAGTCTGGCGGTATCACAGTTCGTGTTATGGTAACTTTATGACTTTCCTGTTGGGTTGCCATATCTAGAGCGATCGCCTCAACTCGTAATTCCAAACAACCAAAAGGAATGTGCAATTGCGTGATTGCTTCCAACCCTCCCAAGGAATTAGGCTGTAAATTTTTCAGTAAATAAGGGCCGTCTAGCAGCCAGCGAGTTTGGCAATCCTCAACCCATAACTTGACAACCACTTGAGGCGATACCTCAGGTAATTCCACTTGCACTTTCACAAATTTGCCCGCGATCAGTTCACCTTCTGGCACATACAATTGTGGAATTGGTAACGGCTCAGTAATCGCCGCAGTTATAGGTAACGAAGTTGAATCTAATAGCGCTGGCTCCTCCGCTTGGGAGGTATGACTTTTTGCTGCATTTATTTCAGGTTCACTGTATGTATCATCTACAACAATTTCTTGCGCTAACCAAGCCGGAATGCTCTTGGTATGGGGAGGAGGCAATGATGGAGGGTCTTGACGTACTAGCGCGGAGGCTTCTTCTGTTATATTTTCTGCTTCTAAAACAGTTGGTATCTCTATCTCCTCTTGTTTTATCGGCTCCTCATCTGTTAATTCCCCCGTTTCATCATTTAGCTTTAATGGCAAGTCGATATCAGACATTAAAATTTGAGGGTTAGAAGAAACGGAAGCCTTTTCATCAGGCATTGTCTGCTCGGCTAGAACATTAGTATCATAATCTCGGTCTGGCACGTGGATGATTTCGGGTATAGAAAATCCTTGGCTCTGCAACCATTTCGTAATCAAAGGGGATGAGTAGGGATTGCCTTCTATAATTAACTCTGAACGAGGTGGGTTAACTGTTTGTGCAACAGACTCATCAATTAACTCCGAAGCAGATGGTGTAGCTATTTCTACAACAGACTCATCCTGCAATTGTCGATCATTGGCTACTAATTCTGATGCATTGGCTTCAGGTGTGTTTTGATGCTCCGTTAGAGTTTCATCTGGCTCCTTTGAGTTCTCAGAAACCTGAACATCCAATGTATCTAATACACCACTGTTTATTTCTTGGCGATCATTTGGCAAGACTTTTAACCGTTTCAAGTACGGAAATGTACTGCCAGCCGGTACTCTGCGATGTTTAATGACAAGCTGATCGAGATTGATTGTGGCTAAAGTTTCAACCTTCTCTAAACTTGCTTCGGTTGTTGGCGGTTCTGCTGTAGAAGTTTCTGGGGAAGAAATTACGGCTGTTGGGGGTTCTGCCACCGCCGCCGTTGCGATCGCCTCGATTGGCAGCGGTGGAGGCGGTGGAAGCGGGGGAAAATTCGGCAATTGAAGCGCACGATAATCTGCTGATTTCTTAACCGTAGACGGCCCTTGGGCCGCTTCTCGTGAAGATTGCTGGCTAATTTGTGGTGGTAGGGATTGATTCGGGGATGGATTGAGCGGTAGAGATTGGTCTGATTTGACAGTTTTAACCAGATTGAAAAGTGCCAAATCGATACTAAATGATGGCTCTGGCTCTTTAGCAGCAGTAGGTGAGGTCAGGGGTGCGCTTTTGTCATCCAAAATATCTGGCGTACTAGATTTTGTTGCGGCTGTAATTGCTAGTAATTCAGTGACATCTGCTGTAATTGTGAAAGACTGGCTAGCTAACAGTATCGCTTCACCAAAGTCAGTTAGTCCTCCATACACACTAATATCCGCCAAGATTAATTTAGATTCACAGTCAGCAGGAATATCAATTGACGATGTGATATTAAAGGGCAACACCTGATTCAGTAAAGGTTGCCTTACCTTGGTCAAGATTTCCGCTTCTAAGGGTGAGCGCAGCTCAATTTCTATTGCTAGCCCATAGAGACTTTCTGGGTAAGGTATCTCAGCTTCCATATCTAGCTCCACCCGTCCCTTGACGGTGAGAGCTTGCCCCCAGTGAGCAACATAGGCTTCCTGAACGAGGGTCAGTAATAACGGTGGTGATATTGCTATATCCGAAGAATCATCCTCCGTTTCATCCTCAAGCAAAGGGTCAGATGTAGGTAAAGCTAAATCTATTAAGTTTTGTAAAATTTGTTCTGCTGTCTCACCTTTGAACCAAACCGGACTTACAGGCTGATCGATAACAGCATCTTCTTGAGTATCAATTAACAGATCAGTTCCGCTAAGGCTGTTTTGTGTTGCAATTGCTAGTTCTGTGGGAACAGCAACAGTAACAGTGTCTACTATCGCAATAGGGGATTGTGCCGAAGTAGCAGATACCAAATTGTCATCAGCAATACTTTCTGGGTCATCAAAGAAATCTGATTCCAGACTCGTTTCGCCCTCTATGATTCCCACCTTCTCATCTGTTTGTTCAGACAAAACTCGTAGAGAGACATTGTATTGCCAGGATTTACCGAGAATATCCGACATCAAGTCACCGGAGCATTGCAACTCCCAAATACCAGGCTTGAAGTAGGTAAAAGGAATTACCGCCATTAAGCCTTCTGAATTAGTACGACGCGATCGCTTCTGAATTCGCCGCTTTGGTGGTACTTCTTGCGTCGAAGAGTGCGTTACTCGCACTTCCACGTCTATATTAGGCCGGTTAGAACGAGCCAAAACTCTATACCGACCCTCCGTAATTTCTCCCTTTGGCGATTCCAGGGCATGCCAAGCGCGATCGCCCTGCTTCTGTATCAGAAATTGCCAGTGTTCCATTGTGAGTGATGCCCAGACCGAAGACCAGCTGAGTAATATTTTGCATTACTTGCTTGCAAGTTTACCTCAGCAATTTATAATTGCATAACCTCAGACGATGTTTTGATATTGATATTAAGTAATCAAACTTTATTCTCAGCAACTTAGATTAATGAGAATAGATACCCAATTCAACTCGCATTACATTCTTTGAGTATGATCAACATATCAAATACCCCCAACTGCCCATTCCAATAGTGGCTGCTGAGGGTATGATACATAGCAAACATCGGGTGAAATAGTATCAAAGGTTCTTAAGGTGAACTAAACCTCAGTTCGATATAACAACAGAAAAACGTAATATCTCAACTATGGGTATAGTTAAGAAACTTGATATTTACTCAAGTCGTCAAATACCATAGCGATTTTGATAGTAAGTCAAAATCTGCTGAACGCGTTGCCGATTTTCCAAAGCAGGGTTTGATACCCACGCAATCGACAAGCCACTGATTTGACTTTGATGATAATCAAACTGTTGAGATGACTGAGGGATCAGACCCACCTCTACCCCTTCAACTTGGCACAAATGAGCTGCTATCTCTCGATAGACTGCTAGAGGCAAACCAGCAAATTCAATTGTTTCTTTAGTCTCCATCCTTATGAAGCTCCGACAGCAACAATATTTGGGAGTGGCGTTGTCCAAGAAATAGAATTTCCGCCATTATTGGTATTTGATGGTGCTGAATTGGCAGGTGCATCCCCTACCATTCTTGCAACTTCAATACCGTATTGTTCCACAATTACGATAGGATTGGAGCCTTCATTCATTTCAATACGTTTAATCAGCAGACCATTTGCTAATCGCTGTCCCGCTTGCACATAGCGACTCGTCGGCTCATTCGGTACTTTGATAATTGCCTGGAGTTGATTTCGCACTAAAATTACACCCGTCACAAGCACTGATTTTGCTAACTCTGGCTGTTCTGGTTTTGGCAATACAGAGACTAAATTCGGGCTGGGGACAACTGGAGGCAAAACTCTAGGCAAGACTGGAGCCAAGCCAGGAGAAGCACTTGCTTGTTTATTTGTGTTAGTTTTTTGTGCGATTAAATTAGCTGTTTTTACTCCACTGCGTAGTGGTACTTTCGCTACTACTGCTATTTTCCTCAAAGGTTTGACAGTAGGCAAAGGAGGCAACACAGGAACGGGTTTCGTAGTAGTATTAGCAATTTCGGTAACCATCTGTCCAGAAATTTGTGCAAACGGGTCAGTCCGACCTTTCAATACCATGATTTCCCGTTCTTTAGCATTAGTCGGTTGAATCAAATTAGAGGATGGACTATAAGTTACAGAAGCAACTTTTGATACCTGTTTGCCAGGTATCACAGGATTATTAAAAGATTGAGTTGCAGGTGGCGTTTTTACTGCTGGTGTTGCAGTTGGGCTAAGATTAGCCGCAGTTGGACTAGGATTACTAGCTTGTTCTGTACTTTCTGAAGTACATCCAGCGATCGCCAATATAAAAATGGCTGCACCTGCAATTGTGGAATTTCTTCTACCCATTAGCCGCTCTCAAAAGCCATAGGAAAATTTGTTTGTCGAAATCAACATGCCTGAAATTCGTATTTAAGGCTAAGTCTGTTCCCTTTATAACCTAATTTTCTAGATTGCAAAGGTTATTTTTAACACTACCAGCCCAGCATAACTGCGGAGCTAAATTTTATGCAGCTAATCATCTGCCACACCCATGAGATGTTTCAACAAGTCCAGACCTTTCTTGACTCTCCGGGAAACCGTGACTACACTAATTCCTAAGTGTTCTGCTACTTGTTTTTGTGTCAAATCATGCAAAAATACACATTCTAAAACGTCACGAGTGCGTTGTTCTAACTGAACTAATGCCTGTTGTAAGCGAATTTGATCTTCTTGCGCTAGTTGAAAACTACGGTAATGGGGATCTGGAACTAATTCTCCGAGACTCGCAGAGCCTTCTTCTCCATCTTGCACTGGCACATCCAGACTCAAGGGTGCACGATTGATCCATGCCAATTTAATTTCTTGCCATTCGTTAGGCGAAATTTCGAGTGCTGCTGCTAATTCAGAGTCAGTAGGTTGGCGGTTATATTGTGCGCGCAAAGAACGCGAAACTCCTATAGCTTGCTGTTGCAATGCTAAGTAGCGTCGAGGAATGCGGACGGTGACACCTTTATCTCGGAGGTAGTGCTGAATTTCACCGCGAATGTAGGGAACAGCAAAAGAACTAAAAGCATGTCCCTTAGAAATTTCAAATTTTTCAATAGCTCTAATTAGACCCAAACAGCCTACTTGGAGCAAGTCTTCGTAGTTTTCATGGCATTGATTTACCCAGTAGTGAGCTTCTCTTCTCACAAGTCCAAAATTGAGTTTAACAAGTTGATTGCGAATAGTTTCTGAGCGCGATTGCTGATATTCTCGCAACAACTGCCAAATTTCATGCTTCAGTTCGTTGGTGACTGTAGTAGGCATGGCACCGCATTTATTGAGCAGAGCAAATAAAGCATTAAGTAATCGCTTTTAAACCAAGCTGCGATTGGGTGATACAGCAGATTGCATATCACGCTAAATCACCCCGTAACCCCTGTGGTAAATAACAACTTTGTTTTGAAAAAAACCATAGGTAGGTTGACAATCGAGCAAGGTCAAAATAAGCAAAATCGTTATTTTGTTTGTTATTTAGCTTTGGTATTACCTGAAGCCAAAAAACTATATATAAACAAAATATAAAATTATTTACTAAATCACAAACCGCGATTGTACTTAATTTTATTTATTAATTATTAGGCTTTATTAGAGGTTTAAAATTTTATATGCCAGAATTTGATTAAATTACAAAAATTTTCCGATTTCAGTAAAATTACGGCATTAATTAAAGAAGTTTATGCGATATTGAAAATTAGCAAATATGCTGGCATAAATATACGTAGATATCCGTTATAGCAATTTTTTATTTCACGGCTAGAAATTATTATTCGCTACTTTTCTAACCCTTTGCTGTATATTTGGAGCAAAAATAAAATGAAATCATATCAGTAGCCGGAAGCAGAGGTGAGGAAAACTCTTAAGTACCCAGCTATTAGCTTTATAATTTTTTTGATTTATACAGTGTTACTCAGAGGATATTTTAAAACTTGTTATTGATGTATCAAATACTTTTTTATCCTCCTAATTTTCCCTTAAAAAGGAAGACTTTTAGAAGTTTATTCACCGATTTTTTAGCAGGTCTAGGAGGGATATAGATACAATTTGGTAATTTAAAAGTATTCTCTTAATACGAAATAAAATTGTTTTGAATATTCATGCATCCTAATAAAAAAAGGGCCAGATACCCTTTGTTGTATTTTTCAATAAAAAAACACATACACCCCTAAAGATAAGGGGGTATGTGGGTTAACTTTTGCATTCAAGCCTGATGCATACAGAATTGTAGTGCTGATCTGAGTGCCAGTAAGTTACGGTACTCAAGAGAAGTTAGCCACGAGTCGGTTCAACCCGAGCGTAGAATAACCCACGAATCTTGACTTCCTTGGGTTCGCCAGCACCTAAATCGGTATCAGATGGCTGTTCACTCTCGAAAGTGCCTGCAATTTCACCAGTAGCATTATCTACTTTAGCTACTTGCAGTGAAATCTTGCCGCTGAGATTTTCAGCACGCTTGACGTTAGTGCGGGTGAGTTCTTCATCATCCGCTTGGGCAGGGAGCGCGACGGCGTTATCATAGCCGGTAACGACACCGCGAGCTTTGGGATCTAGGAAGGCAGCACCACGATAGGAAGGCACTTTGAATGTGCCTTCAAAGTCTGTGGAGGTATTAAGGCTGGTTAAACCAGGTTGTGTTTGAGCAACTAAATTTTTGATGGTGAAGAGGAAAGGTACTCGCTCACCGCCAGGGAGTTGCACAGTGATGGCTTGGAAGTCAAGACCATCTTCTTCCACAAATGTCAGGCTGCCATCTGAGTTAATTTTCAGGTCGCCCTGCACTTGGTCAATGGTGGAGGTATACCTGGTCAACAATTTGCCAGCAACAAATTCTGCTTCTTGCCGTTTATTAGCGGGTTCTTCTTTCACAAAGAAATTGGTTGGTTCTAAGCAAAGTTCTTTGATGGCGTAGGACTGGCTAGAATTGATCGGAATCGAACCACGGCTTGTTTCTGCTAATTGGGGGCACTTGTTAGCCAAGCCAGTGCCGCGAATTTGTTCGTAGGTGAGTATATCCTTACCGCTAGAAGATGGACCTTCACTACAAGCAGTTATTAACCCCAGGCACAAAGCCAAGAATGCAACAATTAAAGCGCGATACCTCATGGTCAACCTCAATTTCAAAAATAAATATCTAAGTTGTAAAACTGCACCGAAGTGTTGATCTCTGATGAGAAGCCACGGCTCAAACTGATCTTTGCTAAACGTATTTAAACGTGTCGCTTTTTGAGTCTGGGATTGAAACCCCAGGCTAGCCAGACACCGCATTGATTTTGGATGTGGGTCGCAAGGGAAAAATCCAGCAGTTTTACTATTGTCGGCAATTGTTAGAGTTTGGGTGCATGGATGAGTGCGCCCTGAAACAGAGCGGCATCAGCGCTTACCTGAAAGGATACGAAGAGCAGGATTCCCTTCGCCCTTTTCTTTTGCCTTTGACAAAAACGGTGTCGCTTAAGTCGTTCTGTATTATGTATGTGTCGCCACTACATACAGCTTATTGTTTTGATAGGGAAATCAGCCAGATCATACGATTTTTTGAAACTCAAAATCAAAGCACTGTAATATTCACCAAGAATATTCTGATTTCATCTAGCTCGCGTTTAGGCTGTGCGAAACGTTACTGCTATGTTTTAGAAGCGATCGCAATTGTTTTGGATCAAGATACAAGTTAGTTTATACTCTGCCCTACTTAGGGCAGTCAATGACGCAGAACCAACAGAAGCAATTAAGTCAAGAGCAGAGGACAAAAGCCTCCAGAACCACCTAGAACCTGAAACTGCTCTTCCCTTATGCATTCTAAAATCTGTGTTAGCCAAGGAAAGTCAAAAATCTTCAGTAACTTTGAGTAGATCTTATTTATAAGGAAAAGGTGGCATGAGCAACAACACAAGCTTTGACTCAGAAAAGTTTTCTTCTCAATTACAAATGATTGTAAGCACGGTTTATGAAGCGGCGGAGAGCTGTCAAGGGGATTCTATAGCTCTTTTGACTTTACTGCGGCAGTTGGAGCAGTTACACCGCGAGATTCGGGATGGGTCTTTTCAAGATAGTTTGCCTGATAACCGTCAGCACCTCTACTCGCTACTGAAAGATATTGAGTCTGAGGGTGGCTGGCCTTATATTGAGCGCATGAGGCTACAAGCTTTTTTAGCCAAATTGCTAAAAGATGCCACTGAAGAAAACAGTGATGGTGTAGTCAAGAGCGATCGCTCACTTGGCTGGTAAGCTCGAAACAAGTATTGAGTTTGAAATTAATAACTCTTTGGGTCTTACACTTATAACTGCTGATGCTAGTGCCTGCGGGTGATAGCATCACAAAGAAAGCGATCGCGCTGGTCAACATTGCGGTTGTGCTTGAGGTAATCATCCACCCAGTTGCAACCACGAAGGAGTAGGTCGTCAAGATCCAAATTCCACAGAATGATTGTCTTGTCATCGCTGGCTGAAGCAAGTGTCTGACCATTCGGGCTAAAGCTGATACCTAATACCGCACCATGATGACCTGTGAGGCTTTTAATCAACTTACCCTCACGGCTCCAGAGTTTGACTGTGCGGTCCCAACTGGCGGCAGCCAACAATTCACCATTGGGGCTAAAACTTACGGCGTTGACGCTATCGCTATACCCCTTTAATAAGGTTTTTAACAAGGTTCCATCCCGCCGCCACAGCTTTACAGTGTTATCCCAACTGGCAGAAGCCAGCAACTGGTCAGTGGGGCTAAAGCTGACACCTAACACCCAGCTTTCATGGGGCGAGAAAGTCTTGAGTAAAGTACCATCCCTTCGCCACAGCTTGACTGTTTGGTCATCACTAGCAGAAGCGAAAATCTGACCATCGGGACTGAAATTAACGCTATTTACCCAACCGCTATGACCAACCAAGGTTCTTATTAAGCGACCATCACGCTTCCAAAGTTTGATGGTCTTATCCTTACTACTTGAGGCCAATAACTGACCATCAGGGCTGAAATTTACAGCATTTACACTATCGCTATGGCCTTCTAAGGTTTTAAGTAAAGTACCGTCACGTCGCCAAAGTTTTACAGTTTTGTCATAACTTGCTGAGGCAAGTATTTCGCCGTTGGGGTCAAAACTAACACTGGGAACTTTGTCTGTATGCCCTAGTAAAGTCTTATAGAGTCGAGTTTCGAGTTTACCGCCACTAGCATCTCGTTGCCAAAGTTTTATGGTGCGATCGCGGCTGCCAGAAGCTAACATCTGACCATCAGGACTCCAGGCAACGCTCAAAACTCGCTCTTTATGCCCTCGGAGGATGGGTATTGTTGGGGCATCCAGACGCCACAATTTTACAGTTTTGTCATAACTTGCCGATGCCAGCAGTTTGTTATCTGGGCTGAAAGCTACACCGGCAACAGCATCGCTGTGTCCTTTGAAAGTTTTGAGTAAAGCGCCAGTAACACTCCAAAGGTTAATAGTATTGTCATCACTTCCAGAAGCTAACTTTTTACCGTCAGAACTGAAGTTCAGGCTCCAAATTGTACCACTATGCTGCTGTAAGGTTTTGCTGGGACGAAATTCAAAACCGTCTTTACTACTATTACGCTCTTGTCGCCAAAGTTTTACTGTTTTATCTCGGCTTCCAGATGCTAGTAATTGTCCATTCGTACTGAAAGCTACAGTGGTTATCGCTTGCCGATGCCCCTGCAAAGTGGTTACTAAGCTACCATCTCGTCGCCAAATTTTTACTGTCTTGTCTTCACTGGCTGAGGCAATAAATTTTCCATCTGGGCTGAAGGTTACCCAATTTACCCACCCCTGATGTCCCTTGAGTATTTTGGCTAAACTACCGTCTTTACGCCAGAGTTTGATGGTTGCATCTTTACTGCCAGTAGCTAATAATTCTCCATCAAGACTGAAACTGACGCTGTAAAGCCAATCTCCATGCCCTTTCAAGGTTTTATATGGACGCGCGTCAAATACGCCTGTAAATGGGTTTTTCCGCCAGATTTGCACAGTTTTATCAAGGCTAGCAGAGGCTATTGTTTGACCATCTGGGCTAAAACTCACACTGGTTATAGCATCGCTATGTCCCTTGAGAGTTTGGAGTATGCTGCCGTCAACATGCCATATTTTTACTGTCTGATCAGTACTGCCAGATGCCAGCATCTGGCCATCAGGACTGAAAGTTACACCCCAGACAATATCAGAATGCCCTTCTAAGCGATTGATCTCTGTAACCCCATAAACAGCTTGTTGGAGGGCTGTCACTACCCGCATCTTAGTATCTGGTTGGACTCCATCTGCTTGTTTGAGTCTTTTCCAAGCTCGCAAACTTTCTAATAAGGCATCAAACTCTTTATTAGAGGCAAATAGAGCTTCACTGGCAGCAGTAATGGCACTAATTTTAAAGTTGGTTTCGCTACGTTCTGCTCGTAGCGTTTGACGAATCGCGGCTCTTTTCTGTAAGTCAGCTTGCCACCATAATACAGCTATTGTTCCTACCATGACTGCCAGCGCTACGCCTGCTATACGTGCTTCTCGCAATCGGCGTTGCAAAACTAAATTCAGTTGCTCTTGAGAGAGCTTTTGTTGCTCTTCAGCTCTATTTTTTTCAAATCTTACTTTTTCTAATTCGGCAACCATGCCATAGTTGTTCTTTTGGCGAATTGGTTCTACTAAATAATCGTGGACTAGTTGGTAGCGATCGCCTAACTCTTCCGGCTCTCGTAATACCAATCCTGAACCTACTAAAATTTCTAAAATAAATTCCCAAGCCGAGTCAAAATCTGAGCTTCCACCCAAATTTTTCCCTAGTGCAACCGTCAAATCAGCTTTTGTTTTTAGCGGTCTTGTCCCTTTTTCATCAGTTAATTCAAATAATAATTTCCAACTACGCTCTTCGTTTTCTTGACCACAATCTTTGATAACTTCCTCAAGCCAGCGTTTCACTAGTTTTGCCGACCCACCGCAAAGCTTGTATTGGGCGAGTGTAGTAATATTTTCTGATTGCAGTTGAGCACCGACTATTTGTAATTCAATTGGATGGACTTCGTTAAATTCTCCTGCTAAATCATTTACTAGTTGGTTAATTAATTCATCAGTTATTTCATAATATGAACGTTGAGTTAAGCTTTTAATAATGCTTATTGCATCATCTCGGTTGAATTTTCCTAAATAATAACGTATATCTTTATCAAGAATGTTTCTGTTAATTATGCCTAAATCATATAAATTATCAATATTTTCTTTACTTAACCGTTCAAACTCTAATAAATAATGTAAATAATCTTCACGTAATGCAAGAACTATTTTGATATAGGGAATATTTAAACATTCACTAAAAAACTTATAAAATTGAATTTTTTTAGCAGGGGAATGGCTAACAAAGAAAAATTCTTCAAACTGGTCAAAAATCAGAATGATTGTGTGATTTCGTTCAGTAGCTAACCGCAGTTTTTCAATCAGTATAGTTGGATTAATTTCTACAGCAAGTGATATTTCCGTCTGTGCCAGTACTTGATTGACACTGCGCCCCAAGGCTGTAACCCAATCAGTGTAAACAGATAAAACAATAGGCAAAGGGATGCGTTCACCAATTACTTTTCCTTTCAAGGCTGGTACTAAACCAGCTTTGAGAATTGAACTTTTGCCAACACCTGATGGCCCATGAATTACTGTGAGTTTGTAATCAGCACGAGTGATCCGTTCAATCAATCGATTTACATCATGTTGCCGTCCAGCAGCAGCTATTTCTCGTGCTACTTCCTCAGGAATAAAAGGTATTTTTTGCGGCTCCAAGACAGGGTTAATTCTGTAACGTTGCGGCTGCAATTGACTTGCCCCAATGAAGGCTCGAAAGCCGTACTGATGTTCTATTTGAATTTTTTCTTGCTTAAGAGTAAAGGCTTCTGTGTAATCATGACGCTCAACAAAATAGAGCGATCGCAACTCTTCTAAAATCTCTAAATACAGCGATGGTTCATACTGTAACTCACAAACTACCCTTGCCCACTCTAAGTTATTGATAGCTTCTTCCCACTCACTAAGATGCCGCTGTGTACGCGCTAACAATAAAAGATACCAAGCTTCCTGCCGCCGTGTAACTTCTGTTGCTAGTTCTGCAATCGAAAGTGCCTTATTCACTAATTCATGAGCTAGTAACCAATTCGACTCAGAAGCGGCCACATCTGCAAGAAAACCATAATCTTGGGCAACTTGTGCTGGAACACCATAAGTTTCATGTAACCGCAGTGACTTGTTGGCTACTTGTTCTAACTCTTCCCAAGCTTTTAAGCGTTGCAGCATTTCACAAACAGGTAAAATGAATTTGGCAACTAAGTCTTGTCTTTGCGCGTCCTCCAATACCTCAAGGCATTTTTTAAACCATACAAGAGCATCTTGCCAGTACTTGCTGTCAGAGCCTTGGTATAAGTCTGCCATCCGGCGATAACACAGCCCCAAGTGAAATATCACTACTGCCTGTCGAAGAAGTGGTGGGGATGGAAGCATCGGAGGATGGGGAGAATATACTTCTAGATTTTCTCCTAAATCTCTAAATCCACTCTCTGCTGATCCCACCTGCTGCCAAAGTGTTAAGCTCCTCTGATAATGAGCTAAAGCATCGTTAATTTGATCGTTGGCGTATTCATCACGCCCCAATACAAATTCTAAACTTGCTTCTAACTCTGGGTCTAATTTGATACCGTACAACCGTAGCAAGTCATTACGAGCTGACTCAATTTCACGACGATTTTGTGACTTGGGAGCTAAATCAAGAGCATCATTAGATAAAAATCTGTCAGCACCCGCCTCTAAAACTTTCGCAAATAGAGAGTCTGTTTCTTGCCGTATTAAAGCAATTAAGTATTCTTTTGCGAGTTCAAATTTGATTGTGGTTGCAGCCCAACTTTTAAAATCTGGGGCTAATCTGGAAAGCATTGAGGCTACTTCATCTTGTAGCCAAAATATCAGCGGAAAGGGAAAAGTAGCTGCGTATATATCTCTTGCCTGATTCACACCAGCAAGAAAATTGTCAAGAGCAATAACTGATTCTAGACCGAAAACCATTACAGCTGATGGTAAAGTATCTTTAGCAACTACAGGATGATCTAAAAATAGTTCTGTGATTATTTGAGTGTGTAAAGCATTAGTTGATGGATGAAGAAATATTTCTCGTATATTTATGTCTTTGGTAAGCAAGCGAAGATGATTCAACATTTGCTCGCGTAATTGCGCATAATTGCACCGGACTAAGATGAGAGCAAATTGTCCTTTAGAGACATTTATCGCGCGAATCATTCTTTGCAAAGCATGCTGATTGTCATTGACGATAGCTGCTGTGAATTGCCACTTTGTCATAAATAAAAAAACCGGGCTAGGAAAAAATAAAAACTTACACTTCAAAAATGAAAAATGTGCTGTAAGCCTGTTGAATATTAAATTTCCATCGTTACGAAAACGTAGATATTATGAATAAAACAGAAAACTTAACTATTGATTTCCAAAGTTACAGCTAAAATTGATATTCCATAAATTGCAATTACAAGAAACTAATTTTTAAATTACAATTTTGAATTTCTAGCTTTTTACTTTATTCGGGCTGTACTACATTTAATTTGCCTACAGTCAGCAGATTATGATACTTGCCAATACAAGCAAGCTTATTTATTTTGCTGCCAAATAATGACTTTTTCTGTTTCTGCCAACGCCGGACTAATGCCAAACCAGCGCCCCTGAGGATCGCGGTACTCAAAAAGATACATACTTCGCAGTAAACTCTGGTAGTCAGACTCGCCTTTAACGCTTTGTTGCTGCACTACTTCAAATAGTAATTTCCATTGGAATTCATCAATCGCTAATAGCAAGTCATCCCGATAATCCTTAATCACGGCTTCTAAACAATCCCTAGAAAAAGGTGGATCTTGGCGTTGTAGGCAGCTATAAAGCAAACCTAATAAATTACGGATGTGACCTCCACTGACACGACATATACGATCCAGAGTTTCGGAATTATCAAATAACTCTGCAATTAATAGCGGTCTATCATTCCAGGGCACTTCTGGAAAGGCTCTTGCTAGCACTAACTGGCGTAATAGCGCCATCCCAGGCTCATAGTCGTTACCATCTCTTTGCCGCACTAATACCATTGGCAATACTTTGGGCGCAATTCCTCCCCCCAAGCGATTTTTAAGTGTCTCGTACTCATTGGAAAATATTAAAGCTAGAGGAATTGTGTAGACTAAATGACATTTTAGGCGACGTAACTGTTCGCCTCGGTCAATAAACAGATACTCTGGTTGCGTGCGCCCAGATGCTACGGGTCTCATATCCACCCGATCTAAGTTATCTACAATTACTACTAATCCTTTTTGACCACGCTGCTTTAGTTGTTGAACAGCCTTTTCTAGTATCTCCTCGTTAATTGCTTGCAAAATACTATTAGTACGTGGCTCCAGATATTGTCTCAATTGATTACGCATCTGAGCACTATCTTTTGTTTTGGCGGTAATTTTGGCAATGCCCAAAGATAACTCCGCCTGTCCTGACATCTCTATAGGGGTCTGCAAAAAATCCCCTATTTCTTTAAACAGATTGATAAAGTAACCCGGTTTCAGTTTGATGCCTATCCCTTCCAAACTTACACTGACTTGACGGGCAACACTTAGCAAAATATCGCTGACGTCGATATCCGCCATATCTAAATCTTGGCTGGATTCAAAGTAAACTACATGAAATCCTGCCACTTCCAGTTCTGCCTTAAGACGCTGCAACTCTGTAGACTTACCACAACCTATATGCCCCGTAAATAACTGGCAGGTCGGCTCATCTGGAGAAATACGGCTAATAGTACGTTGCAATTCTTCAACAATCTTGCAACCACGCACATCAGCGAAATCTATGTAGTACTGCCTATCTAGTACCTCACTCATGTTTAGTGCGTAGCTAGGGTTACACGCTTTATAAAAACGTGACAAATTCAGTGTTGTTTTCATGGTAGAGGCAGATGTAGATTTAGATGCGGTTGTATTTGTATCTTTTGATATATAAAATCTCTATCCAAATATACAGGCGCAGAATTCACTCACAATTTGTGCCATGCAGGGAGCAGCAGTAGACACGGGATCGCTGTAAGCAACTGTCAGTACATGATAGAGATGTAGTTGTTCGTTATACGTTAAACGTATTTGTCCTTTTTACTGCTGTTGTTCAGGTTTTGACAATCTATAGAATTTACCTGATATAGCTAAAAACCTTATGGCTTATGTCCGATGTAAAAAAAAGTTACTATTATTCATGTCTTGAGAATTTAAAATTCTTACTAGCATTTTAATTAGTATTTGTCAACAATCATATGGTAGGCTTTTTGAATTAGCTTAATTATTCGTAATCTTATGCAAAAAAATCTCAAATGCCAATACGTTATAAATGGCACTAGTGTTATACAACTGCCTACATTTTGGCGTCTAATCCGTCTAATCTTTGTTAGGCAACCAAACTTTGCTATAGTAAATTTCGCAAATGTCTAAATTTTAAAGCTGCCTCGTATAAATGCTGAATATATGCAAAATATATATACTCTAATTTTTACGTATAGTTTTTATAATGTAGCGTTATTCGCGGATAATGGCTGCCACCATACAGGAAAAAGGCTACATTCAGTTTAGAATAGACAACGCAAAGTTTTAATAAAGAGTTATTCACTCCACAATCTAGGTGTGGTTGCTGTAAGGTGTTACTAAAAAGTGAAAAAAGTATTGAGAACAGCGATTATTAGATGCCGACAGAGTTTACTGAAATTATATTGATGAGCTGAGCCTACCAACAAATTAAATTGAAACCACAAAGGGGTTTGAATGGCTGGCATAGTATCGGTTTCCCGCACAAGTTTAACCCAACGGCGGAAGAAATTAAGACGGCAAAAGCAAATGAAATTTATTCAGGCTATTTGGCGAACCGTTGCCATTAGCGGTTTGGCAGGCAGTTTGCTGTGGGTGGCAATCCAACCAATGTGGGTACTAAATGCTCCTAAACAAATTGTGATCAAATCAGGCAATAAATTCCTTTCGGACGAGGCGATTAAGTCATTGTTGGTGCTATCTTATCCCCAGTCATTATGGCGGATTCAACCGTCTGCGATCGCCGACTCTTTGAAGCAACAGCCGACTATTGCACAAGCGATTGTCAGCCGTCGGCTCTTTCCTCCTGGACTAAGCATCGAAATTAAGGAAAGAGTACCTGTAGCGATCGCTCAAATGCGTAAGGAAGGCAATACCGATACTAGCAAAAAACAAGTAAACGTAGGCTTACTAGATGCAAGCGGGGTTTGGATTCCCCTAGAAAAATACACGTCGCTTAATCCCACTGTGAAATTGCCCAGTCTTCAAGTTATTGGGTTGCCAGAACAGTACCGCCCCTACTGGACTCAACTTTATCTATCTGTAAGCCAAAGTTCTGTAAAGGTAATGGAAATTAATTGCCAAGATCCAACGAATTTAATCTTGAAAACAGAACTAGGCAATGTACATCTTGGCCCTCCAAGCATTTATCTATCAGAACAAATTCAGGTACTTGCCCAAATGCGCGATTTACCAACCAAGCTGAGTTCGAGCCAAATAGAATACATTGATCTACAAAATCCCGAAATTCCATTAGTACAATTGAACCAAAAAAAGCAGAAGGTTAATTTCCAAGCTCCCTAAAAACATCTGAAATATTCAATATATACGATGCTCCTAGTAAATTTAAGAAGCTTTATGTGGATAAATATATCTATTATTTTTTTTAGTTTTCGATTACTCTATAGCAAAATCAGTGTTAGGTTCTAATTAAAATGAGAGGGGCAATGACATAACCTCATTCATTGAGGAGAAAAAATTTCTATTGTAGCCCTAGCAGTTATTGATAGGCTGCGACATATTAGACAATATGATGGCGGCATCTGTAATAGAAAACGCTTTATATAGGACTCCTATTTGATTTTTGCGAAGCTAGGTACACTTCTACCTACTTTCTTTCCTGTCTCCCTTCAGGTATCTCCTAAGCCCGCAGGGCTTTATGCCAATCCCGCATTCTGACGGAGACCGCCAACACAGGGGCTGGTCTCAACTCTTAAGAGTTCCCTCCCTACGCAAGTAATTTCAAAAATCAAATCGGATTGCTATAGCTATTTCATATTCAACTGAACCAAAGCGTAAAACAGACAAGTTCGTAAGTTTTTCATTAATATCTAACTGATAAGGAAAGAACATTGGTGTAGATGCTCAAAGGGCAGCTTTCAGTAAAATAGACAGTTTTTACTGCTATCAATCATGCCGCGATGGTAGCTGCAATGACGATTTTTCCGAAGTTGATTTACATAAAGGAAAACATCTACCTCAGTTCCGTAAGCGTTGCTTCTGAAAAATCGTACAGAGTTCACCGTGCCACCACCTTTGTTGGGTTACAAAGTATCTCTGCTATACCTGTTAATTGATGCTCCAGTGAAGATTTTTATCGGGTAGAATATTGCTCCAACTAAGCATCTATTAAGGCACGTCAAATAGCCAATCAATTCGGTATTTTAGAAATTGACAAGCAAATTCTTCCTTATTCCAAACTTAGGCATAAAGTAAGTAAAGGGCAAATTTTGTGTTTTAAAGTGCAATCATCTGTAATGGTGAAACCTATTAACTTTACTATGACAGCAGACAAGAAGCGTCGTGACGTTTCTTTACAAGTTGTACGATCTGAGCATAATTTCAGACACAAAGTTGGCTTTACTGAAAAATGCTGTATATTTAATAACTTAGAAATTACCTGGAGAGCCAACTTTAACGAAAGCAATAATTTTTATCTTCAGTATTTTTCTTTTGAAGAAGATTATAAAATATACAAAATTAACAATTTAATGGTGGCGTTAAATAAAAATCAATACTGTTATGTGTAAAATTAGCGACCAAACTAAATCATTAGTAGTAACAAGGGAAAAGCATGGGAAATGCCCACGGCATAACATACTTAATTGGCAATATAGCACTGAAGATTTTAATCTCTGGCTGAAGTTATACAGAGCATTTTTCAATAAATATCGGTATACTTCTCTAGAATTGGTTGTGCGATCAGGTGCGTTAACGACTGATCTCATAACAAAATTTCGCACTGACAATCCTGTTAGGGTTGAAAGTAGTGAGAACAATAAGGAACACTGTCACCATCTATGGCAATGTCAAACTATAGTTGACTCTTAGGTGAATATCACCTGGAAAAGTCGTTTATCTACCTTTCACAAATCCAATGACACTTGATAATAACCAAGGGCTTACCTATAAAAACTCCCAATCTGTGGGACAGCCAGGGTTTTCACTGGCTGTTAACTCGACCAATCCTTTTAATCACTCTGGGCTTAACTTCGGGCAAAATCATGATGGTAAGAAAATTACTGTTGAAAGTCACCGAATTGGCGAGATTGTTCCGGGTCGGGTTGCCAACATTAAAGTGATTGGTGTAGGTGGCGGTGGTGGTAATGCCGTTAACCGCATGATCGAGTCTGACGTTAGCGGAGTAGAGTTTTGGTCAATTAACACTGATGCCCAAGCTCTTACCTTAGCTGGCGCTCCTAGCCGATTGCAAATAGGACAGAAACTGACACGAGGTTTAGGCGCAGGTGGTAATCCTGCCATCGGTCAAAAGGCCGCTGAAGAATCACGGGACGAAATTGCCACAGCTTTAGAAGGTGCTGACTTAGTATTTATCACCGCAGGCATGGGAGGCGGTACCGGAACAGGAGCAGCTCCAATTGTTGCAGAAGTCGCAAAAGAAATGGGCGCTCTTACTGTCGGCGTTGTCACACGTCCATTTGTTTTTGAGGGACGCCGCCGGACTAGTCAAGCAGAGCAAGGCATTGAAGGGCTAAAAAGCAGAGTAGATACGCTGATCATTATCCCCAACAATAAGCTATTGGAAGTGATCCCAGAGCAAACACCTGTGCAAGAAGCTTTTCGCTATGCAGATGATGTGCTGCGTCAAGGGGTGCAAGGCATTTCTGATATAATTACGATCCCCGGCTTGGTAAATGTTGACTTTGCCGATGTTCGAGCTGTGATGGCAGATGCCGGATCAGCATTAATGGGAATAGGTGTTAGCTCTGGAAAATCAAGAGCTAGAGAAGCAGCGATCGCTGCTATTTCCTCACCTTTGCTAGAATCTTCCATTGAAGGTGCTAGAGGAGTTGTTTTTAACATTACTGGTGGTAGCGACCTCACTTTACATGAAGTGAATGCTGCCGCAGAAACAATCTATGAAGTAGTTGATCCCAACGCCAATATTATTTTCGGGGCTGTAATTGATGACAGGCTCCAGGGTGAGGTAAGAATTACTGTAATTGCAACTGGATTTACAGGGGAAGTACAAGCAGCACCACAACAAAATGCAACTAACGTTCGGGTAGCACCTCCTCCAAGGCGGCCTATTTCACAGCCACCAGCTAGTCCTCCTACACCCACACCAACTGTAGAACCCAAAGAAAAACCTGCTTTGGATATTCCTGATTTTCTTCAACGGCGACGTACCCCACCAAAGAATTAATTTAAGCCAAAATTTTGGATTGAAAATTAAATTTGAATTCTTAGGTCGGGTTGAGCACTATATACAATCTGCTAGTTATAGAGTTTCATTAGGGGCAGAGGTAAGCAATTCTGTGTCCATAGTTGATATTGCCAATTGCTAACAAAGCTCCGCAACGCTACCAAAAAACCAAATGAACTTGGGCAGGAGTCCGCTGGCTCGTATGTCCCCTAGTGTGTTTGGCAAAAAATAGGGGAGATGAAAATGATGAAAATTTTGACTAAAGTCTCTGCTTTAGTTTGCTCCCATAAGCATCTGTCTTAATAAAGCGGGAAGACTAGCCCACATCAGGGTACTTGCGTGTTTAGGTCTATTTGTGTACTCAGTAACATTTACAAATGTACTTAAACCTTTAACTACGAACAGCTTTTGTCGCGTAGACGTGCCAGTATCTTCCCGTAAGGTAGAATGCACAAAAACCAAAGAAGGTAAATTATTTTTATTTTTTACTTTGTAGAGTCTGCTCAACCCATTGAATAACATGACGACCGAGATTAGTGCCATCTAATTTATCAATTTCACGGACTCCAGTTGGACTGGTAACGTTGACTTCGGTAAGATAACCACCAATCACATCAATACCTACAAAGATTAAACCGTCTTGCCGGAGGGTTTGAGCTATTTGGGTGCATATTTCATACTCTCTTGGGGTAATTTCGGTTTGAGCAACTGTACCCCCAGCAGCCATATTATTGCGAAAGTCACTTCCACTAGAAAGGCGATTAAGAGCACCAATCGGCTCCCCATTGAGTAGGATAATTCGCTTGTCTCCTTCTTTTGCCTCCGGTAAATAGGTTTGCACCATAACTGGCACTCGACCTTGGAAGGTGCTGAGTTCAACAATGGAGTTAAAGTTGCGATCGCCTGATTGTAAAAATAAAATCCCTTCCCCAGCTTTGTTGCCTAGTGGTTTGAGAACAGTTGCTCCTTTTGCTTCCACAAATTTCCGGATCAGCTGCTTATCAGCACTAACTATAGTTTCTGGGATCACTTTGCTAAACTGAAGAGCATACATTTTTTCGTTTGCTCCTCGGATACCATTTGGGCTGTTAATTACTAGGGTCTTGTTTTGGTCGATGTAATCCAGAATGTAAGTTGCATAGAGGTAGGAATCGTTGACTGGGGGATCAGTCCGCATGAATACGACATCCATGTTTTCCAGGAATGTAAAGGAGCGATCGCTCAACTTGTACCAAGGATTTACTGCAAAATAGCGTCCCTCTACCAACTGCACTGGTATAAGTTCTGCCCGTTGTAGAACAGCCCAAGCTTTGTCCTCTACCACACTCAACAGGTTTGCCTGTGTTACCCAGACTTCGTGCCCCAAAGTTTGCGCTGCTTCCATCAGAGCAACACTTGTATCATGGCATGGGTCAAGCTGATGGATGGGATCAATAATAAAAGCTAGTTTCACGCTTTTTGCCTCAACTACCAGGAAATGTAATAGTTATTCAACTTAGATTATCTCTTGATGGTCAAGCCGATTTACTTGGCTGTGCTGCAAAAAAGCGTAATTCTAATTTCTTCTCTACTTAGACATTATTGGTAGAAGCTAGTAGCTCATCCAGCTTGCCTTGTCTTTCTAAAGCGTGGATATCATCACAACCACCAACATGATTATCATTGATGAAAATTTGTGGTAAAGAGCGTCTTCCATTTGCTCTTTGAGCCATTTGCGCTCGTGCAGCTTCATCTCCATCTATGCTGTATTCGATAAATTCCACCCCCTTGTTGTTCAGCAAATTTTTGGCGCGGATGCAAAAAGGGCAAGTCCTCCAAGTGTAAATTTCTACTTTGGCAGCCATAACGTCCTCAACTTGATTGAATATTCTTAATTTTAGAACGTTATCCAGTTTTGCTCTCAACCTTAAAAGTAGCTAGGTAAGTCTGCATAAATAAAAGTTAGTCAAGAGTCCATAGACTCTTAACTAATGTTATGTTTGCACCAGGTTCCTTAAACAACTGATAGTATTCCAGTTTAAATACTAGTAACCTCAGCAACTATACTTGATTATTTTTGCTACCTCAAAACTGTTAAGTGTTAACCACTACCTAACCTGTAGCGTGCTATTCGTAAAATTTTATGGCTGAGGATATTTTCAAATTACTATAAAAGCTAAAAATTGTTATCCGTATATTAATTGCTTAACAGGCCAGTACTATCATCGTAATTGCTTAATGTTCCAAAAATTTAGAAAGATACACTGGATGCACTTGTAATCTAATCCAGTGCATTCTGTTACTAACTGCATCAAACTCTAAGAGAATAGAATTTAAGCTTTAACTAGAGGTTTTTGTTTCAGTACTTTCATAGCAATCAGTGCTAATAAGCCAAGCGCAGCTGTTGTATTCGATTCAGGTACTTTTTGAGGTGGAGGTGGTGGTGGAGTATAGTAAGGAGCTTGACCTTTGAGTTTGCTACTGTATTCGCGATCATTTAAAGGCCCTACACTCATCAACCGTACTCCAAAGTTCTGTTGAGAAAATTGGTCTAAAGTTAAGGCTTTGGAAAGGTGGGATATGGTAAAGGTGGTCGATTGAATGTCGCCTTTTCCATTACCTATACCTTCCTGACCAATTTCTACCCCAGCATCAAAGTTGTTATAGACAATATTCTTTCCACCACCACCATTCAGATTGTTATTACTACTACCGACAGAGTTTACTGTTCCAGCAGGGCCAAATTTGCTGGCTGTTACATCTGTACCGATTACTTGAAGACCACTGAGGAGTGAGTCATCAAAAATGTTGAAGAAAACACCACGTATATCGGCAATTTTGTTATTGCCAGTTGCTAGAAAATCTACTTTAAACTGAATTTTGCCAGAGCCTGCGATTTTATCATCCAAGGTAAACTTCACCTGAGTATCAGCACCTGTGAATTCGTTGATAGTAAAATCCATAGAAGCTGCGTTAGCAGGAGAAAAGGCACAAGTTGATATTACAACAGCAGTAGCAGCCAACAATGAGGATGCTGCTGAAGTTAAAAAGAAATGTTTCATGTTAAACAGTGCTTACAAAACACAATAGTGAGACTCAGCTGGTAAACACAGAAATTTGCTACTATCCCTCTGATATTAAAAGCACTCAATAGAGATGCCTCATACTAATTTAGACAGTCAAATACGGACTGTCGATAGTATAGTGTTTACTTTCAAAAGACTTTATTTTCGACTTTACAGTAATAAAAAGCCCAGTATTAGTACTGGGCTTTTTATTACTTAGCAAATTCAATTAAGTTCTAGTATTTACCGAGAGTCAACGGCATATTGAATCAGCTGGGTTAGGCGATGGCGTAGGGTTTCTAATCCCAAGCGCTGGCTAGCAGAAATAAACACTGCTAGGGGGAATTCTTCCCTAGCTAGAGCTAGAGTCTCGCTATCAACTTGATCAATCTTGTTAAAAGCAACCAAGGCTGGCCCTGGGGTTACTGGCATTTGTGCCAGGATTTCTCTAACTGAGCGAATATGGCTCAACCAAGCAGGATGCGACAAATCTACTAAATGTAGTAAAGCATCAGCTTCTGTGACTTCTTCTAAGGTGGCGCGGAAAGCATCCATTAATGAAGTAGGCAATTCGTGTATAAACCCTACTGTATCTGTAAGTAGAATTTCTTGGGGAACACCAGTCTCTGCGTGAGAAATCACCAAACGACGTGTGGTGGGGTCAAGAGTAGCAAATAACTGGTCGGCTGTGTAAACTTCAGCATTAGTGAGGGCATTCAACAAGGTGGACTTGCCAGCATTGGTATAACCAACCAAAGCCACAGAAGGTACTTCTCGATGTTGTCGGCGCTGTCGTAAGCGAGAACGATGTGCTTGCAACTGATTTACTTCTTGTTGCAGGCGAGAAATGCGCCGTTGAATGGCGCGGCGCTCAGTTTCTAGCTTGGTTTCACCAGGGCCACGAGTCCCAATTCCACCACCCAACCTGGACATCGCTTGACCTCTACCAGCCAGTCGGGGCAGCATATATTCTAGCTGTGCTAGTTCTACTTGTAACTTACCAGCACGGGACTGAGCGCGTTGAGCAAAGATATCCAGAATTACTTCGGTGCGGTCAACCACCCGGAGACCAATTTGTGCTTCTAAATTGCGAACTTGGGTAGGTGAGAGGTCACGGTCAAAGACAACAAGACTTGCCCCTAAAGTTTGAGCAGTCAGGGCGACTTCTTGAACTTTGCCTTCACCAACTACTGTCTGGGGATGAATGCGCGATCGCTTTTGTTGTACTGTCTGCAATACATCTCCCCCTGCTGTATCCACCAATCGCGCCAATTCTACCAAGGTGTCCTGGAATCGTTGGGGAGTCATTTCATCGGTCATTACTCCCACAATTAGCACGCGATCGTGGTCTGCATCTACTTCTTGGGCAATAAATTCTCGCTGAAACTCCGCTTCTAGATTCTCTACTAAATCTAGAAAATGTTGCTGTGCCAGTTCATCTAAGCTAAGAGGCAGCGATACACTCCAGCTTGGCGATGGAATATTGCTCGTTCCCACCTTAGACAAAGCAGCACTGGTGAGCAAAGCGCGAGATTCTTGAGGTTTTAAATGAGCAAAATAAGCTTCTTTGACGTACCCAGTAGCGCCACCGCCTCGCCGTGTAAATCCAGTTCCGGTAATATTTAACACAACTAAGGTATCTAAACGTTGCAGCGCCATAGCTGTTAACGCCGCTTCATTAGGCGGTTCTGGCTTCAGATGAGTGGCGATACAACGAATACCGCTAAGTCGTTCTGCACCATAACGAGGCAATTCCAACGGTGGGATTTGCGTTTGACGCGGTGTGCCTACCCCTACACGAATCACTTGTCCGCGACGGTTGAGGTAGGCACACACAGGCTGATTAATTTCTGTGCTAATTGCTGCCAGACGTTGGGAAAACTCGGATGTAGTAATGCAATCGCCCGGTATACGCTGGTGATACAGCCGCTGTAGTTGCTTCAGCTGGCTGGACTTTAGACCTTGAAGATTTCCGTAGATAGTCTCTATAGGCGTTTATGACCAGTGAAATGGCCCCCCAAATCTTTCTATGTCTATTTTACAACATGCTTTGAGGTGCAAGCTTTAACTGATAGGGGTTGCTGGCAAAAGTGTAGAGTGGCAAGCTTTATGAGGAAGCTTGATAAAAATTAACTAAATATTTCTTTACTTTTAAATAGCTCTGTTAATTAATGCTTACTATCAGCACTGCCTGAGAATAAAAGATAGTTTGTCGCTTGAATTAACTGTTATCTCAATGACTGAAATCACAGAAAATTGGTATATTGTCAAGCGTCCTGCTGGCCATTGCGAAATCGTCCCCAACTTAGTTGCTGAGGACGATAATTTGGAGATTATAGAACAGTGGGGGCCGTTTACTTCTCAGGGGGAAGCGATCGCCCGTCGTATCGGGTTGATTCGGGCTGGTAAGTGCCAACCCCAATAACAATTCAAAATTCAGAATTTAGGGTCTTAAACTCTTGAATTTACGATCAAAAGCCGAAATTCCAAATATTTAATTTTTATCGGCAGTGGAAGTAGGTTTAGTAGCTATTTGTTTGCTTATAACTTCTACTGCCTTAGCAAATTGCGGGTCTTGTAAGGTAGCAAGTTTATCACGTTCGCGGAGCCACAAATCCTGGCGTTGGGCATCGGTCAAATCTACCTTCACGTCTGGATCAATTCCATGCTTATTAATATCCTTACCACTTGGGGTATGGTATTTAGCAATTGTCACCGCTAATCCTGAGCCATCTTCTAAAGGGCGAACCGATTGTACCAAGCCCTTACCAAAGGTTTGAGTGCCTACCAAAGTAGCACGTTTATTGTCCTGCAATGCGCCGGAGAGAATTTCGCTAGCACTGGCTGAACCTTTATCTACCAGAACCACCAACGGTTTATTTGTCAGCGCACGTCCACTGGCTACTTCTCGCTCTTGCTCACCTTGGCGGTCAATGGTGGAAACAATTATACCTTTATTCAGCCACATTCGGGCAATTTCCACACTAGAGAAAAGTAATCCACCTGGATTGCCACGCAGATCCAAAATATACCCAGAAACTCCTTTAGTTTCTAAATCTTTGATTGCACTTTGCATTTCCTTACCAGCATTAGCACTGAACTGGTTCAAGCGAATGTAGCCTAAGTTACCCGCTGGAGTTTGTTTTTGGGAATATTTTACCGGATGGATTTCAATCCGCGCTCGTTTAATTTCAAATTGTTTTGTTTGACCGTTGCGCTGAATCGTCAGGTTTACTTTTGTTCCAGCTTCACCTCTAATCAAAGATACCGCTTGGTTGGTATCCATACCCTCAGTACTTTTATTGTCGATTTTAAGGATCACATCCTTAGAAAGAATCCCCGCCTTGAATGCTGGTGTATCCTCAATTGGAGCAATCACAACTAGTTTCTTAGTTTTTTCATCCTGGCTGATAGTGATCCCAATACCTGTTAGTTCTCCAGAGGTGTCTACTTGCATATTTTTAAATTCCTCTGGGTCCATAAACCGGGTGTAAGGGTCATCTAGCCTTTTCAGCATCTCCCGGATGGATTTATAAGCTTCTTGCTGACTACTGTAGGACTTACTTAAGTATTCCTTCCGTACAGCCTGCCAATCTACCTGATTAAAAGTACCATCTACGTATTGTCGCTGAACAATCTGCC
The DNA here is from genome assembly GCF_059505145.1 of Mojavia sp. Taxonomy (NCBI): domain Bacteria; kingdom Bacillati; phylum Cyanobacteriota; class Cyanophyceae; order Nostocales; family Nostocaceae; genus Mojavia; species Mojavia sp. The sequence goes on along the minus strand of NZ_JCACKA010000063.1, from coordinate 184,877 downwards.
AAACTTCGTCTACTAATTCCTTAGGACTTTCTTTAAATAAAGCCTGACCCCGTGAGTGAATGCCAAGACTAGTAACAGCAATTGTTGAGAGCGTCACTGCCGTAGCACCCAAAACCAGCCTACTTTTTGTAATTACCATAATGACAGCTGAGCCAGAAGGAAAATTTTTTATAGTCAGTATGCTCAATCTAACACAGCGTATCGCTGTAGCGACCGAGCATGTATTCTTATTTCAACAAAATAGTTGGCAATCCGGCGACCTGTATTGGTCGCCGCTACAAATTTCAAGGTTCTACCCAGCGTCCATCTGCCTTAATGAGGTTAATTAATTCCTCTACACCTTGGTCTTCTGGGACTTTTTTAATTTCTTCTCTACCACGATATAAAGAAATATAACCAGGAGTCTTGCCTACATAACCATAGTCAGCATCCGCCATTTCACCAGGGCCATTTACAATACAACCCATAACTGCTATGTCTAGCCCTGTTAGGTGTTTGGTTGCTTCCCGGACTTTGTGCAGCACTTCTTCTAAGTTAAATAAAGTACGTCCGCAGGAAGGACAAGCGACGTATTCCACCATTGTTTTCCGCAATCCCAAAGCTTGCAGAATGCTATAGCACACGGGAATTTCTTTTTCTGGTGGTTCTGTAAGCGAGACTCGAATTGTATCGCCAATGCCATCAGCTAGTAATGTAGCAATGCCAGCTGTAGATTTGATTCGCCCGTATTCACCATCACCAGCTTCTGTAACGCCTAAATGTAGGGGGTAATCCATACCCAACTCATCCATGCGCTTGGCAATCAGGCGATAGGCGGCTACCATCACCGGAACCCGTGAAGCTTTCATCGAAATTACCAAATTATGGAAGTTCAAAGATTCACAAATGCGAATAAATTCTAAAGCAGATTCCACCATTCCTTCTGGAGTGTCGCCGTAGGTAAATAACATCCTTTCGGCAAGAGAGCCGTGATTTACGCCAATTCGCATTGCTTTACCTTGATCCCGCAACGAAACCACAAGAGGCTCTAAGGTTTCGCGGATTTTTTCGCCAATTTCGTCAAATTCTGCTTTGGTGTATTCGCCTCTATTGGTGTTTGGTTTTTCAAATACATACAGCCCTGGATTAATCCGTACTTTTTCTATGTGCTTGGCAACTTCTAAGGCTATTTTTAAGCCATTATGATGCACATCGGCAACGATGGGAACGTCTCGGTACGTTTTAACAAGTTTTTGTTTAATTTCTGCCAAAGCTTTGGCATGAGCCATACTTGGCACTGTGACACGGACAATTTCACAGCCAATCTCGTGTAGGCGACGAATAGCTGCCACGGAACCATCGATATCGAGAGTGTCTTCGTTAATCATCGACTGCACCACCACGGGGTAGCCTCCCCCAATGGTGACATCTCCCACCTTTACGGGACGAGTCTTACGCCGCTTAATTGTTGTATCAAAGGTGAGTTCACTAGATGTGGTGTTTGCAGTTGTAACGGTCGGCAGAGTTTGCATAACCTCATTAAGTAAATTTGCTGTAGCGAAAATATCAAATTTCAAATGCTCTGTCTCTCAGATTGCCACAGTTGGTGCGATTTTGGGCAATGCGGCAGTAAAAAAAGAAAAAAGTGAGATAGGGGAGAAGTAAAAGAAATTTATCGATTTTTCTCGTTGCAGAAATAGACTGTTTGCAAGCTTTGGCAAATGAGTAGCGATCGCTTTCTCACTGAGTTATAAATACTATCAGCAAGGCTTATGTTTTTATAAGTAACTTTTCATCCTGATAATTAATCCAATTTTGAGCTAAATTTAATCGCTACTTAATTCAGGTGTATAGGATTAAGCTAACCGTAGCTGCAAGCTAAATAGATAAAACCATTAATAATACTACAAAATAACAAGCTGTAATTATGAACACCCAAACCAGCAAACTTTCTATTCCCCCGCACTTTAACCCTAATAAAGTGGGCGAAGTCTGGCGCGTACCTTATGAAGAACGCGCAGCGCAAGCTGAAGCATGGGCAAAACAACACAACATCCAACCTGCATCTTTGGATAAAGCTCGCATTTGTTTACTTTTAATTGATGTCCAAAATACTTTTTGTATTCCTGAGTTTGAATTATTTGTAGGAGGGAAATCTGGCACGGGAGCAGTGAATGATAATCAGCGATTGTGCGAATTTATTTATTGTAACTTGGCTGTGATTACAACAATTGCACCGACGATGGATACTCACACAGCAATGCAAATTTTCCATCCCATTTTCTGGGTAAACGCTACTGGAGAACATCCCGTACCTGCTGCTACGAGTATTACTCCACAAGATATCGAACAAGGGATCTGGAAAGTTAACCCAGCAGTTGCTAATAGTCTTACCAATAGTAATTATGAATTATTAGAAAAACACGCTTATCATTACGTTAAACAGTTAAGTCAAGACGGTAAATATCCTCTAACAGTTTGGCCTTATCATTCTATGTTGGGTGGTATTGGTCATGCTTTAGTTTCTTCTGTCGAAGAAGCAATATTTTTCCACTGCATTGCTCGTCAGAGTCAAACGCAATTTGAAATTAAAGGTGATAATCCTTTAACAGAAAATTATTCGGTTTTACGTCCAGAGGTTTTAGTAAGTTTTGATCAAAATCCTCTTGCTCACAAAAACACACGTTTAATTCACCAGCTTTTAGAATTTGATGCTGTAATTATTGGCGGTCAGGCTAAAAGTCACTGTGTCGCCTGGACAATTGATGATTTATTAACAGAAATTCAACAGATAGATGCAACCCTAGCCCGTAAAATCTATCTTTTAGAAGATTGTACTTCTCCAGTTGTTGTTCCTGGTGTAGTTGACTACACAGAACAGGCAGATGCCGCATTTGTCAGGTTCGCAAATGCAGGAATGCGAATTATTAAATCTACTGAATCTCTGGACTTGGGGAATTTAGTATAAGGCAGATATTTAGTATTTATTTTTGAAGATAACTCTTTGGATCTTGTGCTGCCCAACCTAGAGATGAACTAGAACGCACTTCAAAATGGAGGTGTGGTTGTTTAGCAGCAGGTTGTCCGGTTGTGCCGACAGTGCCTAGCACTTCTCCTTTTTTCACTTGCTGACCGGCAGTAACTTTGATACTGTCAAGATGGGCATAACGGCTTTGAAGCCCACCAGCGTGGTTAATAATTACCAACTTGCCATAAGTACCTTGTTCGCTGGCAAAAGCCACAGTTCCCGGAGCGATCGCCTCGACAGGAGTTCCCACAGCTGCTAACAAATCTACCCCGCTATGGAAGAACACATCACCTGTAGTGGGATGAATTTGCCAGCCATAAGGTAACGCCACTGTTGCTACTGCCGATAAGGGATACCCAGCTAGCTTACCAGGAGCAGGGGGCGAGGTAGGAGAGGCAATTAAGGGGCGATTTGACGACCAACTTCCCCCTGGGACAAAGACAACTCTGGGATCTTTTTGACAACCATTTACTTCAAACAGTGCATCGGCGCGAACTTTATATTTTGCTGCTACTTCTCGCCACGTTTGCCCACGAGGTACTTCAACTACAATTCCGTTGTAGGGAGGAATTTGAAGTTCGCTACCGACAGTTACAGAACCATTCCTCAACGCCGGATTCATGTCGATAATAGTTGCCGGAATGAGATTATAGAGCTGCGCTATACTCTCTACAGTTTCACCCTTAGCAACGATATGTCGCTGGAAACGAGATAGAGCAGGAGTTGGGCAACTCCCTACAGCAGCGTTGGCACTTTTCGAGTTTGGAAATATATATCCTAGCCCCAAGGCGCTGACTAAACTACAGAGAATCACTAGACGATATGAACAAGTCATGTGTACCAATAAACGAGAGCGTTAATTTTAGATTTTAGATTGGGTATTAGAAGAGGATGGGGAGCTAGTGGTTCCCAAAAAGTAGGTTAAGGGCTATTTGGGAGAAAAAGAATTATTCTATTACTCAGACTTTTTCGTTACTATCTGTCAAATTTATCTGTCCACTTGTTATCTGCTTGACTAAACTTAGAAATTAGCAACTGCATTGCTTTCCTTAAACAGAAATATTATGAAGTTATCCTTGAAGAAAGTGGTCGTTTATGTGTCGTTATTGGTAGTTGGCGGCGGTGCAGGTTTGTTAGGTAGTCGCTATCTTCTGCCACAACAACATTCCTTTCAGCAATTAAAAAATGTCACAGCAGCTTTGCCTCCAGAATCAGTAGTTCCAAATGCTGTGAATGGGCGGATTGGTGCTAATGGAGGCGATAACGTAAATTTTATTGCCACAGCCGTGCAAAAAGTTGGCCCAGCTGTAGTGCGGATTAATGCCACCCGCAAAGTAGCAAATCCTATTTCTGACGCTTTGAAAAATCCTCTGTTGCGTCGATTCTTTGGCGAGGATGAGCAACCCATGCCTGAAGAGCGAATTGAGCGCGGTACAGGTTCTGGATTTATTTTGAGTGAAAATGGTGAATTACTGACTAACGCTCACGTAGTTGCAGATACAGATACTGTCCAAGTCACTTTAAAGGATGGTCGGACTTTTGAAGGCAAGGTGCAGGGCGTTGATGCTGTCACAGATGTGGCAGTAGTTAAAATTAAGGCAAATAAATTGCCCACAGTAAAGTTAGGCAACTCACAAAACTTAGTTCCAGGACAGTGGGCGATCGCTATTGGTAATCCTTTAGGTTTAGATAATACTGTCACCATTGGTATTATCAGCGCTACGGATCGCACCAGCGCTCAAGTTGGTGTGCCAGATAAGCGAGTCAGCTTTATTCAAACCGATGCTGCAATTAACCCTGGTAATTCAGGCGGGCCTTTATTAAACGCTCAAGGCGAAGTTATTGGTGTCAACACTGCTATCCGCGCCGATGCTCAAGGTCTTGGTTTTGCCATCCCAATTGAAACCGCCGCCCGTATTGCTAATGAACTGTTTACCAAAGGGCGTGTAGAACATCCTTTTTTAGGAATCGAGATGACAGACCTGACTCCAGCCAAGAAGCAGCAAATTAATCAAGAAAATAAGCTCAACATCCAGCAGGACGTTGGCATTGTAATTAAAGGAATCTTGGACAATTCGCCAGCAAAGCGGGGTGGGCTACTTCCGGGAGACGTGATTCAAAAAATTAACCGTAAACCAGTCAAAACAGCAGCCCAAGTTCAAAAGCTAGTAGAGTCTAGTTCTGTGGGAGACATTCTCGAAATTGAAGTCAACCGCAACGGTAAAACTCAAACCTTCAAAGTCCAGTCAGGGGCTTATCCTCATAAGAAGTAATACCAATTCAAAGTTAAGAAAGCCAGATTTGATCTGGGTTTCTAGGCTTGTATCTGTTACATTCTTTTTTCAAATTGGTGTAATTAGCCCTTATTAACTGCGTACACCAACAACGCATGAAAAAGAAACTAGAGACTAGTATTTTTACTCAAGACTCAGAACTCAGCACTCAGCACTTTTTTCAGCTAGTCAATATTTGCCAGTCATGAGTCCACAGCCCCAAACTTTGCTTGATTAACTATTGACCAGATAAATGCTCTAATTGCATCCTCTGTTCCATCTGGCGCAGGAAATAGCCCGTCATCATAGCCGACGCCAAAAGACCCGCCAGATTTTCCCTATCTGTAGTAATTTGAACGTTGAAATTTTCTGCAGGTAACATTCCCACCAGCCCTTGGACGTTTTGCGAAATGATTTGTTTAATTTCGGGGCTGACGGACTGGGCGACGCGGGCTAAAACTTCAGGCGACTGGTGCTGTAGATATTTGAGCAACTGATTGGGATTTTGCTCAAAGTGCTCGTTCAGAAGCTGATTTGGGTGTTCCTCAGAGTTGTCATTTAAAAAGTCGGGATCAAACACCATTGGCAGTTTTTTTTAGCTTAGTTGCTGATTCTACTCTAAACCATAGTACAAGAGTAATGCATTCCCCACTGGTATAAGCCGTTGGCTCTACCCAGGGGAAGGCGACTACCACATTTATAACTGAGCAAATCCTAACTATGTCTGTTTACAAGTGTTTTACGCTCAACGTCTTGGCTAGTTTTAGGCTTGGCTTTTGTAAATACTCGAATAGTACCGCAGAAGGATCTTTGCTTAATTGTTTAATGTGTGATTATCTCATGACTTAACCGTGATTCAAAGACTTTTGTTGTTCTCAAGGGTAATACTACTTTTTTGGTAAAAAATATAGTGTCAAACAGCACAAGTTATTCTGCTGCTTCGTTTTCTTTGAGTTCTAAATCCAATTCTAGTTGTTGTTCTTTCTGACTTGTGGATAATATTTGGGGAAGTTGCTCGATTTGGAAATACTGGTGGAATTTCGGGGTTATTTGTAGTGAGTATGAACGCGAATCACTATCTCGGCGTTTCCGGACAAAACCGAGTTCCACAAGTTCTGGAACATGTTGATATACTCCTGAACCCCGTAGGTTAATTAAGTCGCTTTGGAGTATGGGACTATTCAGGGCGATCGCTGCCAAGGTTCGCAATGCACCCAAACCTAATTCTACGGGAATTAGTGTTTGCACTAAATCATGAAAGTCAGGCCGCAGTTGTAAACTGTAACCATTTGGCGTTTCTACGACTTCTAGGGCGCTATCTCGGCGGGCATAGTCGTCAATTAGTTCAATTATGCCTTCCTCAACAGTGGCGCGATCGCACGCGGCATACTCGGCGATTTCACCGAGCGACAAGGGCTTACCCTTTAAATAGAGAATTGCTTCTATCTTCGTCGCTGTGGCTGTATTCATTAGTAGTTAGTCGTTAGTCGTTATTTAGTCGTTAGCCATTTAGTCATTCACGATTGACAACTGACACTTGACAAAGAACGATTTCTAAGTGTGTGGCATAATATCATAAAAACTAAAATACGTCAATGTAAATTTTGACACATAAAAATTTACATTAGCGGTGCATTAAAATTTTGAGTAACACAGTTTATCCATTACAAGCATCTACTTTTGAGGATAAACTCTGCGATCGCCAAATCTTGGGGAGTGGTTACTTTCAAATTTGTCTCCTCTCCTGGGACAATTTGTACTTCAACACCGCATTTTTCCAACAAAGCAGCGTCGTCGGTTACTTCCCAGCCTTGACGGATACCTTCACCATGGCACTGCTTCAATAACTCAACATTAAATCCTTGAGGAGTTTGCGCCGCCCAAAGTTGCCGTCGATCTGGTGTACTTTGGATTATGCCATTTTCATCAACAACTTTGATAGTGTCTTTGACAGGCACAGCAGCAATCAAACCAGAACAGTGGCGAATAGCTTGGGCGCAGGAGTCGAGTAAATCTGGTGTAACTAGACATCTAGCTCCATCATGAATTAACACTTGTTCTGCTGGGGCTGGCAACGCCTGCAAGCCATTGTAAACCGATTCTTGGCGGGTAGAGCCTCCGCGAATTAATTCTACTGGTTTAGTCAGCTTTAAATCAGCGAAAATTGCTTTGAAGTCATCCCAGTCAGTGGGTTGGGAAATAATTCCTATCCAAGTGATTGTATTTGCCGCAGCAGCGGCTTTGAGAGTCCAAGCAATAATTGGTTGCGATCGCACTGTCAGCAGGAGTTTATTGCGATCGCTCCCCATTCTTCTACCCATACCGGCAGATGGAATTAGTAAATACACAGAATTCCTCAATCTTTGAATTAGGGACTGGGGACTGGGGACTAGGAAAAAGCAGCTTGTGCAGGGAGCAGGGGAAGCAGGGGAGACAAAGGGACAAGGGGACAAGGGGAAAGAACCATGATTAACTCTTGCTCCTTGTCTTCTTTATCCAATGCCCAATGCCCAATACCCAATACCAAATCCCTAATACCCAATCGCTAATACCTATATTCCCCTAAAATAAGGAGCGAGTAAGCGTCAAGCGTCAATAAATATTATGCGAGTAGTAGCCCTTGTACCTGGCGGAATTGGCGACCAAATTCTCTTGTTTCCGACTCTAGATGAACTGAAGCGCTATTACCCCAATGCTCAGATAGATGTAGTAGTGGAACCTCGCTCAAAAGCTGCCTATCGGGTAAGCAAGTCAGTTAACGAGGTACTGACATTTGATTACAAAGACCGTAACAGCCTAGCAGATTGGGGTAACCTGGTGGGCGCGATTCGCGATCGCGAGTACGATCTCGCCATTACTGTAGGGCAAAGCTGGTTGGTAGGCCTTTTACTTTGGTTGGCGGGAATTCCCACACGCATTGGCTACCAAGGTAAAGGAGCAGTTTTTCTCACCAACTCTGTACCATTCAAACCATCACAATATGCGGCGGCAGTTTACCACGACTTGCTGCAACCATTAGGCATTAAGTCTCCTTGCCCACCATTAGCGGTGAATTTGCCAAAATCAGATATTGAATGGGCACAAAAGGAACAAAAACGCTTGGGAGTGCATGAAACAGGTTACATCTTGATTCATGCTGGTTCTAGCCTAATATCCCAAGCTAAAGGATTGGATAAAATTTATCCTGTGAAAAACTGGCAGCAAATTATTCAGGACTTTCAACACAAGCAACCGGATCTGCCTGTGGTGCTCATTAAAGGGCCTGAGGATGAACAAATTGTACGGGCACTTTTGGAGTCTGCTCCTAATCTCAAGGTAACTTCTCCAAATGATATCGGCAAGTTGGCTGCGATTATTGGAGGAGCAAGTTTGATGTTGTCTACCGATAGTGCGCCTTTGCAACTGAGTGTAGCAGTCCAAACCTATACCATTGCTCTATTTGGTTCTACCGATCCAGCCAAGTTGTTGCCAAAAAGCGATAAGTTCCTTGCCATTAAATCTCCTACAGGCAAAATGGCAGATATTTCACCGACAGTAGTTTTGGAGAAAATTTGGGGCGGCTAAAGCAGTAGTTTTCTCAAACCGCGATCGTTTATTAGATTTAGATATCAATATGGTAAGAATGCTGTTTATCGGAGAATTTTGGTAACAATTAGGGTAAGCGATCATTTTTTAACCTAAGTGGATTTTGCTGCAAATCCAGATATTGAGAGCAAAATACAGAAAAGTATCAGCCAAAATACTTCATCCCTCCAGGTAAAAATCTAACAGCTTCTAACCTAAATATTGTTGCGGTATTAAATCCGCTGCTTAACAGCGGATTTAAGTTTATTTAATTACCAAAGTAAACTAATTTAAAATATCTCGAAGAAAGCGTCATCTAAGTCATAACCAAGCAGCTGTGCCATAGATTTCAGTCGTGATTGACTGGGTATACCCTGCTGCTTCAGCCAATCACTTAAAACAAAGATTTTGTGCATCAAAAATATTTCTAAGGCTTCGGGATTGAACTGAATACCTTCTGTAGCAGTGAACTGGTGTGGTACAAGCATGGCAGTATAACGGGCAAATTCCCCAGCTTTCCAATCTAGTAAAAATGGTAGCCAAGGATATTTGGCATCCAAGCGAACAAACCACAGACGCACCTCAGGAATTTCTGAGAGCTCTCGTGGATCGCCAGGTTCCATGTCATATTTGATATCAAAGTGTAGCAGTTGTTCTTGGGACGAAATCGCCCCCTCTTGTAATAGTTTATCAATCACCATTGAGGCGGGTGACAGATCCAGATTGTTAATGGAGTCAGTATTGATTGCGATCGTGATTGTCATTGACTCAGCGGCCACTTTCTTTATGCTCAACTGTAGGATCGAGAATCTACAGTAGCAGCTTTCAGGGATGGATGCTAGATTTGTTTTAACTTTGCTCCCTGCTCTAAGTGCTTTAGGCGTGTTTTTAACAAAATAAAGACGCGATAAGTATCGCGTCCCATAACGTCTTTGTCTATTTGCCGAAATTAAAGGAAAATCATCTGTCTAAAAGTTACTGGCATTGATTTCACGGCTAGACTACCCGCTGAAAAGAAGGGTGGTCTACGTCTAAGGATGACATCTTGCCACCTTCGCTTGCGTTTTCCCATAGGGTATGCCATTAACTTTGGCGTTTTCATTGTCTATACCTAAGAGGTATAAACTCTGTGCTTTGGATATTGTTACGCTTTGTAATTTTTATTTGCTATAGTTACCTACTCCTTAGAAATTACACAGCAAATACTGAAAGTGAAGCAACCTAACTTCGATGTTATAAATATCAATTCGTTTTTCTACTTCCGTATCTACTTGTTAGACATTATGTGAATTTGCGGACAATATGTTAATACGTGAATATGCTGAAAATTTAGGGCGTTTTAGATATGCTTTCAGTGATAGCAACATTACTTTTTTTGCTTTGTAATGCTAGGCGAAAACTTGCTTAATTACTTTGTACAGAGTAATTAATCTGCATTAAAGACAGCATAATATCATTTCACTTGCAGGTTACTACAAATTCGTAGTAGACAAGCCTCTGCTTGATGTAACAAAGAAAAATAATTTGTAACCTTAATTTAAGTAATTAACGTAATCTCAGATTCTTCAGACGATTTTTTATAGCTAAAATCTAAAAAAATTTGAACTTAATTTTTACGAACCAGCGATCGCTAAATGAAATGCACAAGGTATAACTAGCAAGTTTATCGGTCTTTAACTTTGCCTAAGCCTTGCAACATATACTACTTATCTATACAGTATTTTATTTAAGCTAGACGTGACTTCTATAAGTCTATAATTATTCTCCTTTTCAAGTAAATTTAATACACCATGAGTATGGTATTTCCTGCGGATGAGCCTACTGGAGCAAGGAGAACGCCTGCGCTTAAGTGGACATTGCCATATATTTTAAGCTAAAGTTGTAATGAGTTTGTTTTAGATTAAGGTGTGACAAGACGACTCCCAACAAATCAAAAATTTTCGCCTCAACCTGTGATTTCCGCAGCGTTCAAAAGAAATAACACAGGTTGAACCGAAAGGTAGTAGTAATATCCTCGCTTATAAGAATAACCATCTAACCTTGAAATGGGAAAATTAACCCAACAGTTAACAAACTTAAATATGCAAAAACAAGCAATATCGACAAAACCAATTCGTTCTCTAGAAGATGCTCTTGCACAGTGTCAAGTGCTAGGTATGCGAGTTAGCCGTCAGCGCCGCTTTATTCTGGAACTGCTTTGGCAAGCAAATGAACATCTTTCTGCTAGAGAAATTTACGATCGCTTGAACCAGCAAGGCAAAGAGATCGGTCATACCTCTGTCTATCAAAATTTAGAAGCTTTATCTAGTCAAGGTATCATTGAGTGTATTGAACGTTGTGATGGGCGTCTATACGGTAACATCAGTGATTCCCATAGTCATGTCAACTGTATTGATACTAATCAGATTCTCGACGTTCATATAGAACTACCAGAAGATTTTATCCGCCAAGTTGAACAGCAAACAGGAGTACGGATCACTGACTACAGTATTAATTTTTATGGCTACCGCAACTCACGAGAGAACAGCGTTAATTGCTAATCGCGTTCTTTGGCAGTAATCGGTGGTTGGTAAATAAAGGTAGCTAACCACCGGTATTTGTCAAGTACCTATTATTTATACCTGTCATCCTATTAATATCATTATTTATATTTAATTTTAAAACCAAACGTCTTCTCAACCTCATCAGCATCATATTCTCAAATTGCATAAACAAGTAACAATAAGGAGGACTAAGCTAAGTATCGGAGCTGTTTTTTTAGCTGGTAAAAAACAGTGCCTCTGTTTTTGAGGAGACTATGAGCGATCGCCCTTTAAAATTATTGTTAATTGACCAAGACCCTATCTTCCGTTTAGGACTACGGGTAGCATTGGAAAAATTTCCTCATTTGCAAGTAGTATCAGATGTAGAAACAGATACTGCGGCTTTGCAAGTATTGGCAGAACTTGCCAAACAAGACCCCAACCAAGTCGATTTAGTAATTTTAGAACTAGGTAATAGTCGTTCCACTGACCTTCAGCAGCAAGGATTACAACTGTGTGGACAACTAAAAGCGCAGTACCCTCATCTGCCAATATTGCTTCTAAGTTCTATTACCAATCCAGGACTACTTTTGGCAGCAAGATCAGCGGGTGTAGATGGCTACTGCCCTAAAGGTACTGCTGTTTCCGAGTTGGTTGCTGCTATTGACGAAGTAGCAAAAGGCGGTTCCCTGTGGTTTGAACAAAGCAGGGAAAATGAAGAGATAGAAACAAGGGAAGCAGGGGAGCAAAGGAGACTCAATACTTATGATTTAAAGCTTGCTTTTGCTAAATTGCGGAATAATTGGCGCTTGTCAGGAATTGCTTATATTGAATCTACCCTAGCGTCAGTAACAGCACAACTGCAAGTTCCTGGACTGCCATTAATAGATCAGGCAGTTTTGGCTGGACAGCGACGAGAACTGCTGGCGGCTCGTTGGTTGTTGAATAAGTTATTGGCTTCATCACAGGAAAGGCGACAAGAAAAGCAGCGACAATTCGCTATATCTACTCGGCGATCGCCTGGAATTTCCTCTACAAGTATTGCCATTAGGACATCAAACTCACAACAGGTGCAAAAGTCATCGCCTTTACTGAGTCCGAGAGCGCTGCAATCTGCTTTATTTGCATCTTGTATTACTAAATTGCAATTTCCTTTACAAAATGTTACAGATGTACCTTTAGAAATTGATATTTTACGCCCAGATAAAAAACGAGAATTACTTTATCTGATTCTGCAAAAACTAGCTCAAATGTTAGATGAATTACGGGCTTCCCGAATTCAACCTAGTCAATTATATGAGTTTAAAAATACTATATTACATGATTTGTGGCAAGTAGCAGTTACAGATTTTTTTGGAAAATTTTCTCGGTTACAAGTAGGCGATCGCAGTTTAGAAACTGTTCCTTTTTTATTGCAAAATTCTCAGGTAGTACAAGCAGGAATACTTAATCAAACTCCTTTAGTAATGGAGTTATTTTCTTATCTACTATTTCAAAGGGATTTGCAAGTAGAGAACACATCTTACCCAGCAGGTAGCACTGAAGCGCAGTCACAAGCATTAATGATTTTAGAGAATTTGTTGATTCAAGTAGCGAATGGTGTGGTGCAACCGCTACTTAATTCTTTGGCAGATTTAGAGGTGATTAAGCAAAATTTTTATGATCGGAAATTAATTTCAACAAGAGAAATTGAGCGCTTTAGGAACAATTTAACTTGGAAATACCGCTTGTATAATTATATAAATAAACCGACGGCTATTTTTGAAAGCCGTTATGAGCTATTTGTATTTGCGCCCCGTGGTATTGCTAAAACTTCAGTTTATGCTCCTCGTGGTCAAGAGCTAACAAAATTATCTGGAGTTCCTCTTGCGGTGACGCTGCTCTTAGAATTTCAAGATGCGATTGCACCTCGGATCAAATCACTATTAGCTGTTTTTGGCAGTGGGATTGTGTTTATTCTTACTCAAGTCATTGGTCGCGGTTTAGGTTTAATTGGTCGTGGGATTCTCCAAGGTATTGGCAGTGTTTCGTTAACAGAAAAAACCTTCCGGCGAAATAGTAATAAAGGGCAAGGAACAGAGGACAGGGGATAATTCAGGGGTTATTTATAAAGAAAATTTAATTGGGATAAGTTAAAATAATGTGATTTTACCTAACACTTGACTACCACTTCCATTCCAACTGATCTAAACCTATTGTATTAACGTCATTTAGGGGAATATTATCCTGTTGTTGAGCCATTGCTGCAAAAGCATCGTCTCACCCAAGCCGTAATTTTTGTGTTGGGCGAAAAATTAGGCGATCGCCATTAACCTCAATTTCAACCTCTGTATGAATACCGCGTTGCTCTAACAGAAGTTTGCGAACCTAACACCTTGAAAATTGTCGATTTTAACAATTCGGGTTCTAATAGCTGCGCCCATGTTCAAGACACTTGGGAATTTCAACAAATAAAGACTTTTAAAGGTGTTTTATTAAGTATAAAAATGGTTGCAGCAGTAGTGATTATAACTAGAAATGTCACGAGCAAAGGTATAAATGTGTTGTATCTAATAAAACTTATTTGGCTTTGAATTTGAATGATGAACATTATAATTAAATACTGCCAATATTTATGAAAAGCATAGATTCCTAAAGAATACTTGGCAAGTTTCTTTATAAATAAATTTTCGCCAACATTTAATGGATAAATGAAGGATAAAATGACCAGACTAGCATATAGAATAGATCCTCTAGCATAAATACTCATAATCATGCCCATTTCTCTAAAAATAATATCTTGAACCGAAAAGCATATATATATAGCAAGATATAAATATTTAAGCCTACTAAGTAATTTAGGAGTAGTAGCAAAGATATCTGCAATTGCAATATAAACAATAAAATTATCAAGCCTATAGTAATTAATATAAATACCTATAATTGATAAAAATTCAAAGTAAATCGTAAATATAATAATAATTGCAATAGATAAAATCTGTCTGTTTCTCTGAGCCACTTGCTTATACATGAAAGCCAGAGCGGTTAGAAAAATTAAGTTAAATAAGAAATAGAAAACCGAGTCTCCCGCTAGAGGGAGGCTCGGTTGAATCCCAAGTAATACTTTAGTTATATCTAAAGATGAAATTAAGTTTTCAAATTCAATAGTTTTAAAAATCGCAACTTGAGTAATGAAATAGAAAATCAGATGGAATCCAGTCCAAAAAGCAAATAATTTAAATAAATTCAATAATCTTTTGAAAGAATATCTATTATCTGAGTTAGCCTTCTTTAAAAAAAGATAAATTGAGACAACAAAAAATATAGGAACAGCTACGAGAAATAACTGATAGTTTATAGTAATAACTAACATTCTGATAATTATTGACAATATATCCTCTCCATAAATTTGAATTGGTTGTAAATGCCAGAATAGTACTGAAATAATACCGAAAGCTTTGAGAGTATCTAAACCGATATCTCTACTAGACGATGAACTTGATGCCATTTTAAAATAAAAAAATAATATGTAAATTTTATACAAATGTTTTTTACACATCAATATATTTAAGTAATTTCTTATACAAAATATAAAAATATTAAAAAAGCAATTTGCAAAGCAGCAATGAAACTCATCTCGCCCTTGAAGAGATAGGAAAAATAAGCAATTTTTTGCAAAACGGCTTGCTGTCACCTTTTCATTACAGTTTCGCTACACACTTAGTGCAGAATGGTTACGATATTTAAAAAACACAAGAGTTATTAGGACACAAGAATGTAAAAAAATAGTAAGTATGGTAGTCGTAATGTTCTTAGTACTCTGGATTTTTGAGGCGATGCTGGATAAGAATTCACTCACGCCCAGCAACTCAGCAATAATTTCTGGCAAAAAAAGCGATCTGGGAGCAGAAGAACCCAGGATAATGAATCATAATTAACCTCTATAGCTTTTAGCTATTAGCCATCAGCCACAAGCCACAAGCCAGACGCTGAGATGCTTAATGCTAAAGGCTTTTGTTTCAACTTAACTAATTGACTATGAATTTAGAACAAGTCAAAAGTTCTCTAAATATTTCGCCAGCGATACGTGTGGGAGTACTGGGTTTCGGCGGACTCGGACAAGCAGCCGCCAAGGTACTTGCTGGCAAACGGGAAATGATTTTAGTTGCAGCGGCAGATCAAAAAGGCTATGCCTACGCTGCTGATGGTTTAAATACTAAAGAATGTATTGCAACTTACCAGTCTCAAGGTTCGGTAGGTTATTTAGAGCCAGTTGGTAATTTAACAAATCATAGTATCCAGGATTTAATCGAAAGCGCACATCCTGTGGATGGGTATTTTTTGGCTTTGCCTAACTTACCCAACGACTTTATTCCTTCTGTCGCCAAAGAGTTTATTAAATCCGGTTGGCGTGGGGTGCTAGTAGATGCAATTAAACGCACCACTGCTGTAGAACAACTACTGGCGATGAAAGCAGAACTGCAAGCTGCTGGGATTACCTACATGACAGGATGTGGTGCTACACCAGGACTTTTAACAGCAGCAGCCGCTTTAGCAGCCCAAAGCTACGCCGAAATTCATAAAGTTGAAATTACCTTTGGGGTGGGAATTGCCAACTGGGAAGCTTACCGCGCCACAGTTCGAGAAGACATTGGCCATATGCCTGGTTATACAGTGGAAACTGCCAGGGCAATGACTGACGCAGAAGTAGAAGCACTACTAGATAAAACTAATGGCGTGCTTACCTTGACAAGTATGGAACACGCTGATGATGTAATGCTAGAGTTTGCGGGAATTTGCGATCGCGATCGCGTTACTGTTGGTGGTGTAGTTGACACTCGCAATCCTAAAAAACCCCTCAGTACCAACGTTAAGGTAACAGGGCGCACCTTTGAAGGTAAGATTTCCACCCACACCTTTACCCTTGGAGATGAAACTAGCATGGCAGCCAATGTCTGCGGCCCTGCTTTTGGTTATCTCAAAGCTGGTAACCAATTGTACCAGCGCGGCATGTACGGAATATTTACCGCCGCTGAAATTATGCCTCATTTTGTAAAGTAAAAAGTGAACCAGTACGATGAATTAATTAGTCGGACTATGTAGCAAAATCTGTACGGTAAAGTATCCGTAAATAAAAAGGCAAAAGAAAGAGAAAATCCTTCTTTTGCCTTTTTTAATTTTGTATTTTGTTTGATCTAAGTTATTGGACTTTCTGGAGAAAAAGAGTCGATAGGATGATCTTCAAATACCAAGGGAGGTGCTTGAATCACAAATGGAAGTTCTGCACCCACAAGACCCCGCTGAATGCGTTCTGAAGTTTCATTAAAAACCACAAACAGAGGATATATAGTATTAGTTCCCTCACTCAAAACATGCTTGTGGCGGTAAGGCATTAGCCACTCATAATCTTTGTCTAGGAAAACTTGGGTTTGTCGCCAGCGCCCCAACAAGTCAGAAAAGTCTTCATGGGGACGATGAATAAAAACTAAAATCTCAGCTCCAGTTTTGATTTTCCACTCCGGATCGCACATTAATATTGCCAGATCACAGGGTAAACAAGTAGTCTGCGGAGCTGTTGTCTCTGTTTTACGGAGACGGATAATTGGCAAAGGAATTGTGATCACACTTTCATCTGGACGCCGCAAACTAGGAATCATCTCCAAGTAAGGTCGATACTGCTTCAACAAAGCGATCGCAGCTATATGATGGCTATACTCCGCTAAACTAGCTTCGTAATCAGATTTTTGCACAGGCATGTTTCTTTCAAGGATGAAGTACGAATTGTGAAGTATGAAGTATAAAGATTTACATAATTTATACTTCAGCCTTTGTTTAGCCAAGCTTTTCAAATACCTTAAACATAGGCAGATACATAGCCAACAAAATCGTACCAACCATCCCACCCAAGACTACAATCATTAGTGGTTCTAAAACACTGGTTAGTGCTTTGACTGCTTGCTCGACTTCATCTTCATAAAAATCTGCAACTTTCATCAACATCGCATCTAATTCTCCAGTCTCTTCGCCAATACTCATCATCTGAATTGCCATAGCAGGAAACACAGCCTCTTTTTGCAAAGCAATACTAATCATGCCTCCTTGTTGAATTTCTGCACGTGCTGCATCTATGGCGTTGGCAACAACTTGGTTTCCTGATGTATCCCGCACAATTTCTAAACAAGTGAGAATGGGTACACCAGAACGAGTTAAAGCCCCGAAAGTACGGCTAAAGCGGGCTACTGCGGATTTTTGAATCAAGTCACCAAACAAAGGCATCTTCAAAGAAAGGCGATCGATAGTTTCTTTACCAACACGAGTTTTGTAATACTGCTTATAGGCAAACATAAATGCCATAATTGCAGCAATAATCACTAGAGACCACCAACTGCGTAATATTTCACTGCAAGTCATCAAGAATTGTGTTAAAGCAGGTAACTCTACTCCTATTTCTTTAAAAATATTGGCAAAAATGGGAATTAGAAAAACAGTCATGCCTACAAAGATCGCAGTTGCTAAAAAACCCACAACCACGGGATAAGACAATGCGGCTTTGATTTGGTTTTGTAAACGAGCAACATCCTCTAACAACTTAGCTAAGCGATTTAATACTTCGTCGAGAACACCACCAATTTCGCCAGCTTGAACCATACTGACATACAAATTATCAAAGCATTGAGGATGCTTACGCATTGCATCTGAAAGATTCGTGCCGGTTTGGACATCACCGCTAATCTCAATCAGAGCTGCTTTTAATTTAGGATTGCTACACTGCTCAGATAGTACGCCCAGACTTCTAACAATTGCTACTCCCGCATTCGTTAAAGCGGCAAACTGACGAGAGAACACCGCCTTATCCTTAACGGAAACTTTGACCATTGAGGTCTGAAATTTTTTCATATCAAAGCTGAAGCTTTGAGATTGTTTTAACTCTTGGACAACAAACCCTTGATCTCTTAGATTAGTACGGGCTTGAGCTAAAGATTCAGCAGAAAATTTTTCAGTTCTGGATCTTCCTTGTGAGTCCCGAACGCGGGCAACATAGGTAGGCATAGATTAATAAATTAAAAATTCAAAATGAAGTAATTAGTACTTTGGTTAATAGTCCATAGTTGATAGTCAATAATTATTATTTTAGCTCCTTGATTGTTATCTATTAACCATTACCAGTACTGTGTTTAGTCAAACTTTAATGCGCTCTAGCAACACCACTAGCACCAGGTTTTGCACCTGCTGCTTGCGGTGGAGCGCCACCGATCAGACGTTGGATTTCATCAGGCTTGGAAGTCTTAGACATAGCTGCTTCAAAGGAGATAGTTCCTGCTTTATACAAATCTGCTAAAACCTTCTCCAAAGTTTGCATACCCAACTTACCGCCAGTCTGAATTGCTGAGTAAATTTGAGATGTTTTACCTTCTCGAATTAAGTTAGAAATAGCAGGAGTAATAATCATGATTTCTTGAGCCATCACCCGGCCATATTCACCTGGTTTGGGATTTTTCTTTGGTACTAAAGTTTGGCTAAATACTGCCACCAACGAGTTAGATAACTGCACCCGTACCTGGGTTTGTCTTTCATGGGGGAAAACGTCGATGATCCGGTCAACGGTCTGTGCAGCAGAACTAGTGTGCAAAGTTCCAAATACCAAATGTCCTGTTTCTGCGGCAGAAATAGCCAAAGAAATCGTTTCCAAATCCCGCATTTCTCCTACCAGAATAATATCTGGATCTTCCCGCAAAGCTGCTTTCAAAGCATTAGCAAAGCTCTTTGTATCTTCCCCAAGTTGTCGTTGGTGAACCAAGCTTTTAATTGGTTCATAGACAAATTCAATTGGGTCTTCTACTGTTAAGATATGCTCTGCCCTAGTGCGGTTAATTAAGTCAATCATTGCCGCTAGGGTAGTTGTCTTACCAGAACCAGTAGGCCCCGTTACCAGAATTAATCCTCTGGGCTTTTCTGTCATTTCCCGCACTACATCTGGCAGACCCAATTTATCAAAGTTGGGAATTTTGGAACTTAAAGCACGCAAGCAAGCAGCGTATGCTCCCCGATCCTTATAAACATTGACGCGGAAGCGAGCCAAGCCTTTAACGCCGTAAGAACAATCTAGTTCCCAGGTCTGCTCTAAAGTTTTACGCTGGGTATTGTTGAGCATACTAAAAATCAGTCTCTGACACTGATCAGCAGTTAATATATGCTCACCGATGGGAGTGAGTTTGCCACTGATACGGAAATAGGGAGGTAAACCTGCGGATAAATGCAGATCCGAACCGCCCATTTCAATCATCTGCTCCATCAAGTCTTCAATCATCATTTCCATAGTTTTGCTTCCTTTGTCAGTTGTTAGTGGTTTTTTGTTTGCCTGTGATTATTGAGCCTTGACCGTCGCTGCACTCCAA
Organism: Mojavia sp.; assembly: GCF_059505145.1. Taxonomy (NCBI): domain Bacteria; kingdom Bacillati; phylum Cyanobacteriota; class Cyanophyceae; order Nostocales; family Nostocaceae; genus Mojavia; species Mojavia sp. The sequence goes on along the minus strand of NZ_JCACKA010000063.1, from coordinate 165,136 downwards.
TTTAAAATCAAAGACCTGTTTGAGTTTTTAATGAGCGAATTTCCCGTAGGGGTTGACTAATCACTAAAGCGAGGTGTCATACAGTAAGGGCAATCTAGCCATTCTGGTTGTAATGTGGCATCACAAGTGCGGCATGTTAGACCACTCTTACGTTTAGCTTTTAATTCGGCTTCCAAACCGGTATCAGTAAAAGTTACCCGCTCAACTTCTTCTAAGGTCGTGGAACCTTGACGCACTAAATCCAAGCTGTAAGCCAGCAAGGTTTTCATGCCTTCTTCTACTGCTACTTCTTTAATGCGTTCCGTTGGTGCTTCTTCGTTGATTAAGGTTTGCAAGTTCTCGGTGACTCGCATGACCTCGTAAACACCACAACGTCCCTTGTAACCGACACCATTACAGGTTGAACAACCTTGACCTTTGGCTTTAGCTTCTGCCTGGGATTCGGCTGGCAAGGTATTAGCTTTGTAGAAAGTGACACTCACCTCTTGAGAAGCTGATAGACCATAGCGAGCAAGTTCTTCGGTAGTGGGAGTATAGGGAATACGACAATCAGGACATACACGTCGTACCAAGCGTTGTGCCAAGACGCCAATCAGGGAACTAGAAACCATGAAAGGTTCAATGCCCATTTCTCCCAAACGGGCGATCGCTCCTGGAGCATCATTTGTGTGTAAGGTAGTTAATACCAAGTGACCTGTCAGGGCTGCTTCAATCGCGGTTTTTGCAGTTTCCTTGTCTCGTGTTTCACCCACGAGTAACACATCTGGGTCTTGCCGTAAGAAAGCCCGCAAAGCAGTAGCAAAATCCAGCCCTTTCTCCCGAATCACCTGTACTTGAGTAATTCCTGGCAAACTGTACTCAATTGGATCTTCTACCGTACTGATATTAATTCCCGGATCGTTCTTTTCTGCCAGTGCTGAATAAAGCGAGGTGGTTTTACCAGAACCAGTTGGCCCAGTGACCAAGATCAGACCGAAGGGACGACTCACCATGTCCTTAACAATATCTAAGGTTTCCTGATCGGTAATCAGCTTATTCAATCCGAGTTGAGTGGAGGAGTTATCTAAAATCCGTAGACAAACTTTCTCGCCGTAGCGACTGGGTAAGGTATTTACACGAAAATCCACCTTACGTCCCTCAAACATCCGCCGAATGCGTCCGTCTTGGGGTAAACGTCTCTCAGCAATGTCTAGGTTGGAGATGATTTTAAACCGGGCTGTCACTGCCGCAATGATTTTTTTGGGCAAGGGGTCGAAAGCTTGACGCAGTACGCCATCTTTACGAAAGCGAATGCGGAGGTTTTCTTCTTGCGGTTCGATGTGGATATCAGATACCTTCTCATGCAAGGCTTTGGCAAGAATTCTATTGACTAGATTAATGACTGGTGCATCTTCCGCACCCTTCATCGCCGCCCCTAAGTCAGCCTCCATGTCATCAGGGGTATCATCTGCATCGAGATTACCAAGATTTTCTAAATCTTGATTGATGTCTGTAAATTTTTCTTGTTCTAAATGTTTTTGTCGTACAGCCAGTTCATCCAAGTATTGATTGATAATCTGTTGGTAATCCTCTTGGGTGATCACCATGCGCTGCAATGCTAAACCTTGTGGGCGCAAGATGCGGTTGAGGTCATCCGAAGCCTCTAAATTATCCGGATCGACCATCGCCACTAAAACGCAGGGGGGGGTTTGGTCTTCGTTTTTTGATAGTGGTATCAAGCGATGGCGGCGACAGATATCCACCGGGATTAAGGTTTCAATCAGTTTTCCCACCATCGTATTGCCAAGCTGGTTGACTTCCGGATCGAGGAATTCAACACCGTATAGTATTTTAAGTTCAAATAACTGCTGTTTCTTGTACTGTCTGAGTAACTCAGGTGATAGTTGTCGCCCAGTGATTGACTCCAGCATCTCTGTTAGCGGGATGCCAGACTTGCGGCTTTCAATCAGCGCCTGCCTCATCTGTTCGCTATTGACATAACCAGCCTGCACTAGCTTGTTGCCGAAGGGCGAAAACTCTGTTTTTGTAGTTAGAGCGGTACTGCGCCGTTGTGGTGACGAGTAAGTCATATATGAGCAATTGGTAGGGAAAACCTCTGAGTAAAGTATTCCCAGGCTGTGGCATAGAATTCTCATTTACGTTGAGTAAATTCGAGCCAAAAATTTTTGCTACTCAAGCAACTTTGGTGTCAAGCAAGTTATGAAGTCGATGTTTGAGGCGTTCTTGGTAAGAGTAAACGTTGAATCTTACGTAAATTTAAGTAAAAAGAATGACTTATAACTAATGATGAGGGGCGAAATATCTTGACCGCCTCTCGTCCGAAAGACGTGCTTTTCCAACTACCCTACCCGTTCGGATTACCGTCCTGGGAGCTTATACGCTAACGCGTTCACCATTTGTCACAATAAGAAGACGTGACATCAGTTCCAGGAAAATTTCGGCAACATGACAAGCCGCAGTTGCTAGCTGTCAATAGCAACGCAACCTGTAGTGACATAATGCCGTAAATAGTATCTGGGATGAGTGGACAATGATAGACGAAAATAAACAGGTAAACAATACAAGCCAGCAATTGGGTGAACCAATAGAGGTAAAGCAAGCAATGAATAGCGACTCCCCAACCCAAATCAACTCCAACGAATCTGGCAGCGAGGTTACTGAGCAAGTGGCAGATCAAACTAATGCACCAGTAGGTACAGCTACGCTCAATCAAGAGAATGGCGTCGCTGCTAGTGAAAATCAGGGCGCACAAACGGCAGCTTTGACAGAATTGGCTCAACAAATCGAGTCTCTCAAAGCGCAAGTTGAAGAGCGTAACACTCAATATCTACGAATTGCCGCAGATTTTGAGAATTACCGCAAACGCAACCAAAAAGAAAAAGAAGACTTAGAGGCGCAGGTGAAGCGCAACACAATTACAGAATTATTGCCAGTAGTTGATAATTTTGAGCGGGCGCGATCGCACCTCAAACCACAAACCGACGGCGAAATGACAATTCATAAAAGTTACCAAGGTGTCTACAAACAATTAGTAGATTGCCTCAAACGCCTTGGTGTATCGCCAATGCGTCCTGAAGGTCAAGAATTCGATCCCAACCTGCATGAAGCTGTAATGCGCGAACCTACGGATGAACATCCTGAAGGAACAGTGTTAGAAGAGTTAGTACGCGGATATTACTTGGGTGAACGCGTGCTGCGCCATGCAATGGTGAAAGTGGCTGCTCCAAAGGAAGACACACTACCTGCACAAGAAAATCAGTCGAGTCCAGCCAACAGTTAAGCTGTATTTGCTCGCCTCACTGACCAAAAGTGCCTTGGTTCTAGCAAAGGCGAGCATCCCATATTTAATCCAGGAATGGCTGTTGACGGTAAGCCGAAGTTTGACGGCTTGTCCTTTGGTGCTAGCTTTCATAAAGAGGCATGGTTGTCTGAAAAGAAACCAACGTTCAAGTGTTAGTAACCCTCCAAAGGTAACTTTAAGCACTCACCTTGAAACACATCTGTGTTTTTCAACTTCTTGCTTACCGTTAGTAACAGGATTTCCACAGACTTTTCCGTGAGCGTTGGTCTGTAGCACAACACAAAAATAAGAACGTCCGCGAAGCATCAAGTCAAAAGAAATCCGTAAAAATACTGAGCAGTATGGGAAAAGTTATTGGAATCGACTTAGGCACTACTAACAGTTGCGTCGCAGTTATGGAAGGTGGTCAAACACTTGTGATCGCTAATTCCGAAGGTGGACGAACTACTCCTAGTATTGTGGGATTTGGAAAAGGAGGCGATCGCTTAGTCGGTCAGTTGGCAAAGCGCCAAGCCGTAACCAATGCCGAAAACACAGTCTTCAGTATCAAGCGATTCATCGGTCTTCGTTGGGAAGACACGGATACACAACGCGATCGCGTACCTTACAACTGTGTCAAAGGTCGAGACGATACCGTTGATGTGCAAATTCGCGGACGTAACTATACACCACAAGAAATTTCTGCCATGATCTTGCAAAAGCTCAAACAGGACGCAGAAAATTTTTTGGGTGAAACTGTTACTCAGGCAGTGATTACCGTACCAGCATATTTCACAGACGCTCAAAGACAAGCAACTAAAGACGCGGGAACTATTGCTGGACTTGAAGTCCTACGGATCATCAACGAACCAACTGCGGCTGCTTTAGCCTTTGGTTTAGATAAGCAAAACCAAGAGCAGCTAATTTTAGTCTTTGATCTGGGAGGCGGTACTTTTGACGTATCCATCCTGCAACTTGGAGATGGTGTTTTTGAAGTTAAATCCACTAATGGTAATAATCAACTCGGTGGTGACGACTTTGATGATTGTATTGTGCGCTGGATAATTGAAGGCTTCCAGCAACAAGAGAAAATTGACCTGTCTCTAGACAAAATGGCACTGCAACGCCTACGGGAAGCAGCAGAAAAGGCAAAAATTGAACTTTCTAGTATGCTGAATACATCTATCAATTTGCCTTTTATCACTGCTGATGAGACAGGCCCCAAGCATCTAGAATTGGAACTCAGCCGCTCCAAATTTGAAGAACTAACAAATCATTTAATTCAAGCTACGATTGATCCGATGATCCAAGCGTTGAAAGACGCAGATCGCAAACCACAAGATATAGATCGGATTATTTTAGTAGGTGGTTCTACCCGCATCCCTGCCGTCCAAAACGCCTTGAGCAAGTTTTTCAACGGCAAAGCTCCCGATCGCTCTGTTAACCCCGATGAAGCAGTCGCACTAGGAGCTGCTATCCAAGCCGGGGTACTAGGTGGAGAAGTTGATAATCTCCTTTTATTGGATGTCACACCCCTGTCTTTGGGAATTGAAACCTTAGGAGAAGTATTTACCAAAATCATCGAACGTAACACCACAATTCCTACCAGCAGATCCCAAATTTTTTCTACAGCAGTTGATGGGCAAACCTCGGTAGAAATACACGTTCTCCAAGGTGAACGAGCAATGGCACGGGATAATAAAAGTCTTGGTAAGTTCCTTTTAGCAGGAATTCCTCCAGCACCTCGTGGCGTCCCGCAAATAGAAGTATCTTTTGAAATCGATGTCAATGGCATCCTCAAGGTTAGCGCTCAAGACAAAGGTACTGGCAGGGAGCATAGTATTCGGATTACGAATACAGGCGGCTTGAGTACCCAAGAAGTAGAACGAATGCGGCAAGCAGCCGAAGTGTTTGCTGAGGAAGATAAAAGACGTAAAGAACTGGTTGAACTTAAAAACCAGGCAGAGAATCTATTTTTAAGTTATGAAACAACTTTAAAGGAGAATAGCGGCTTCATTGGTGAGGAGATGAAAGCTTTGGCACATGAAAAAGTCCAACAACTCCAAGCAGCAATAGCTAACTCCAGTATTTCTCCACAAGAATTTCAGCAGCGCTTGGAAGATTTCCAAAAAGCGCTATTTGCCATTGGTGCTAACGTGTATAACCGGGCTAATAACCAAAATGATGAGTTAGCTGAGGTTTCAGAAATTCTGTTTACTTCAGAACAGGAGCAACCAATGGGTGGAACGCTAATACCGCAATTTAACTTTGATTTTGATGACGAAAACACCGCACAGGCTGATTACGAGGCGATAGATTAGGGATTGGGTATTGGGCATTGGATGAAGAGGACAAGGAGCAAGAGTTAATCATGGTTCTTTCCCCTTGTCCCCTTGTCCCTTTGTCTTTCCTGCTCCCTGCTCCCTGCACAAGTTGCTTTTCCCAGTCCCTAGTCCCCAGTCCCCAAGTTTGCTAGATTGTAGAAGCGAATTGCCGTGGGCTAGAGGGTGTACCAGCACAGATGCCAAAACGCATTGGGGGGTTTTCCACACCTAATGGTGCGGCTAGCTCCTCTGGTGGATGGGCGGGGTTTGCCCCACCTACGTAGCACAATTGTAAAAGAGATAGCCTCAGGCAGAGAGAAGTCAGAGTAGAGGTTTGCTTTGCTCGTGATTTCTGTAGCTTTTGTCGTCTTCTACGAGGAAAGCACCTGTTGCTCAATACTGGCTGGTGATTTTTCTAAAAGGGAAAGGGTAAAATCAATTATTAATAAAAATTAACTTTTACCTTTCGCCTTTTTGCCCTCTTCCTTCTGCCACGCCACATACTTTATAGGGGAACTCGTTTAACGTACTGGCTCTCCAATACAGTGGCTCTTCTGCTTTCTTACTTCTAACTTTTACCTTTGCTATATGGCCCGCGACTATTATGAAATTTTGGGTGTCTCCCGTGACGCCGACAAAGAAGATATCAAACAAGCCTACCGCCGTTTAGCCCGGAAGTATCACCCAGATGTGAACAAAGAACCGGGAGCGGAGGATCGCTTTAAGGAGATTAACCGCGCTTATGAAGTGCTTTCCGAGCCGGAAACCCGCGCTCGTTATGACCGCTTTGGGCCTGAGGGTGTTTCAGGCGCTGGTGTAGGCTTCCAAGATATGGGCGACATGGGCGGCTTTGCCGATATCTTTGAAAGCATTTTCAGTGGTTTTGCTGGTGGAATGGGTGGCCCAACAACGCAAAGACGACGCAGTGGGCCGGCGCGGGGTGATGACCTGCGATTAGACCTGAAGTTAGATTTTCGGGAAGCGGTATTTGGTGGTGAAAAAGAAATTCGCATTTCTCATCTAGAAACTTGCGATGTCTGTACCGGTTCAGGCGCAAAGCCAGGAACTCGTCCTCGGACTTGTTCGACTTGCAGCGGCTCGGGTCAAGTACGCCGTGTTACTAGAACGCCTTTTGGCAGTTTCACTCAAGTTTCAACTTGTCCTACGTGTAATGGTACGGGGATGGTGATTGAAGACAAATGTGATGCTTGCGACGGTAAAGGCACAAATCAAATCACTAAAAAACTCAAAATTACTATTCCTGCGGGTGTAGATAATGGCACACGCTTGCGGATTTCTCAAGAAGGAGATGCGGGGCAGCGTGGTGGCCCGCCTGGAGATTTGTACGTGTACTTATTCGTGAATGAGGATGAGGAATTCCACCGAGATGGTATTAATATTCTCTCAGAAATTAAAATTAGCTACCTGCAAGCAATTTTAGGTTGCCGTTTAGAAGTAGATACGGTCGATGGGCCTGTAGAACTTATAATTCCCGCCGGAACTCAACCAAATACGGTGATGAAGTTAGAAAATCGTGGTGTACCTCGCTTAGGTAATCCTGTCAGTCGGGGAGACCATATGCTGACAGTGCTAATCGATATTCCTAACAAGGTGACTCCGGAGGAGCGAGAATTGTTAGAGAAGCTGGCTAAAATTAAGGGAGAGCGTACTGGTAAAGGCGGTCTAGAAGGATTTTTAGGAAATCTGTTTAAGTAATGAAGCCCTCTTCTCTATCATCTCCTGATGCTCAACTTGACTTGCGCGGCACTCCTTGCCCGATTAATTTTGTTCGGACAAAACTACGTCTAGAGAAAATGTCACCGGGAGGATTGCTCGAAGTTTGGCTTGACCCTGGAGAGCCAATTGAGCAGGTTCCTGATAGCCTAGCAATGGCAGGCTATCAAGTAGAACAAATTGCAGATTGCTCTGGTTATTTTTCGTTGTTAGTACGCCGTCCTGTGATTGCCCAATGACAGGAAAATCTGATTTCGCCACTGGACAGTTAATAGGTACTGTGTTAGCTGTACAAGCAAATTTTTACCAAGTCCAGCTGGATGTAGGAGACAAGGACATAAATACTCCCCTTGTCTCTCATTCTCCCCCTCCCTCACTCCTCCTCTGCACCCGCAGATCACGCTTGAAAAAAATTGGGCAACAAGTGATGGTGGGCGATCGCGTGGTCATTGAAGAACCAGATTGGGCTGGAGGACGAGGAGCGATCGCTGATGTTTTACCCCGTCAAACTCAATTAGATCGTCCGCCCATCGCCAATGTTGACAAAATCATGCTGGTATTCGCTGTTGCAGATCCACCTCTGGAACCTTACCAGTTAAGTCGCTTTTTAGTTAAGGCTGAATCAACAGGTTTAGATGTAGTTTTATGCCTGAATAAAAGTGATTTAGTTTCACCCCAGGTGCAACAAAAAATTAGCGATCGCCTTGTTGGTTGGGGTTATCAGCCGTTATTTATTAGCGTCATAAATAGTATAAATATTGACCAATTAACCAGCCATCTTCAAGATAAAATTACTGTAGTTGCTGGGCCTTCTGGCGTTGGTAAATCAAGTTTAATTAATACACTAATTCCCAATGCCAATTTGCGAGTAGGTGAAGTTTCTGGCAAGTTGGCTCGTGGTCGCCATACTACCCGCCACGTAGAGTTATTTGAATTACCTAATGGGGGCTTATTGGCAGATACTCCAGGTTTTAATCAGCCTGACCTCTATTGTACTCCCGAAGAATTAATATATTATTTTCCCGAAGCCAGAGAGCGTTTAGCTGTTGGTAGCTGTCGGTTTAGCGATTGCCTGCATCGAGATGAACCAGATTGTGCTGTGCGGGGAGACTGGGAGCGATATGAACATTATGTGGAATTTTTAGCAGATGCGATCGCGTATCAAACTCACCTAAACCAACAAGCTGATCCTGAATCTACCTTGAAGTTAAAAACCAAAGGCAAAGGTCAGAGCCAATACGAGCCAAAATTAGAAAGTAAAAAATATCGTCGTGTTGCTCGTAAAACTCAACTGCAAGCCTTGCAGGATTTGTATCAAGATAGCGAAGAATAAGATAAATTCATTACTATGAGTAATATAAGTGGCTCTATGAATTAGCATGGGAACTCAGGAAATTCTCCAAGCACTTGTAAATTTAAGTGTAAGCGATCGTTTAACAATAGCTGAAGCAGCTTTGAAACTGGTACTTAGAGAGCAAAATTCACTTACCAAAGATGAGCAAAAACGCCAATTAATACTAGCCGCAATCACAGCTGTTGCAGACTACGCATCTGATAGTGAATTAAATGTCTTCTCTGATTTGGAAGGGGAAGATTTTTACGAATATCCAGATGAAGACCTCCACAACTCAGCCTCTTATGTATAGAGGTCAAGTCTGGTTAGTGAATTTAGATCCAACTGTAGGGACGGAAATTAGCAAGAAGCGTCCTTGTATCATAGTCAATGATGATGCTATTGGGATTTTGCCTTTGAAAGTCATTGTTCCAGTTACAGATTGGAAAGAAAGATATGCAGTCAGACCTTGGATGGTGCGACTGGAAGCAAGTGCAGATAATGGTTTAGCTAAAGTTTCTGGTGTGGATACTTTTCAAATCCGCTCAGTTTCAGAAACCAGATTAGTGAGAAAACTTGGTCAACTATCTGATTCAGAAATGCAACTTGTTTCTCAAGCATTAGCTGTGGTTTTAAATCTTTCTCAACCAACAAATTAGCGATTGCATATTGGCGCGTCGTAAAAGGCGATCGCTTTTTTTATCTCACGCAGAGACGCAGAGGAAAGAGATGCTAAATTAATTAATGAAAACAGTGATTATAAATATCTTCAAAGTGATGAAGCTTCTGAATATGTTCCTGTAACGGAAGATAGACGTGAAACTGTATTTCGTCAAATTAAAGAACGTCGTGGACAGTCCAAATTTAGAGACTTGTTGCGTCAACGCTATGGCGATTAATGTATGATTACTGGGTTAAAGCTACTTGATGTTTTAGAAGCTGCCCATATCTCACCCTATCGTGGTACTGATGATAATCATCCAGATAATGGGCTTTTGTTACGTGCAGACTTACATACTTTATTTGATCTAAATTTATTGGGTATTAACCCAGAATCTCTAGAAGTGAAGTTTCATCCAAAAGTTTTACAAACTCATTATCAAAAATTGGATGGTAGAAAACTTATATGCTCTCAATATCAACCAAGTCAGTCAGCACTTGTATCTAGATGGAAGGAATTTCTAAACCGTATTAACCAAGATTATTAAAATTGAAAGTTTAATTAAAAATCTTAGCTTAAAAATTTTTAAATTTCAAAACAAGTCGAATCTCTTAATTCTTTCTTTCCTTTGCATCTTTGCGCCTTGGCGTGAGCCAATTCTCTAAATAAAAAACTTGCCCCAGAAGCATCACACCTCCAAGGCAAACCAACTCTCTAATTCTTTCTTTACTTCGCGCCCTTTGCGCCTCTGCGGTTCGTTTCTCTTACAGTTGCTTCACTTCAGAAACCAACTTCGCCACCATATCTTTAGCACTACCAAAAAGCATTGTAGTTTTCTCTTTGTAGAACAACTCATTATCTACACCGGCAAAACCTGTACTCATCCCGCGCTTAATCACAATTGTCTGCTTTGCCTTATCCACTTCTAGAATTGGCATCCCATAAATTGGGCTATTAGCATCACTCCGCGCTGCTGGATTTACTACATCATTTGCCCCAATTACTAAAGCCACATCCGCTTGATCAAACTGGGGATTAATATCTTCCATGTCATACAACTGGGTATAAGGCACATTTGCCTCAGCCAGTAACACGTTCATGTGTCCTGGCATTCTTCCAGCGACGGGGTGAATAGCGTACTTGACATCAACACCCATCCGTTCTAGTTGATCTGACAATTCCCGGACGCTATGCTGCGCTTGGGCAACTGCCATACCATAACCAGGCACAATCACCACAGAACGGGCATAACCTAACATCATTGCCCCTTCTTCGGGATCGATGCTGCGGACGGTTTGATCGGTTGCACCGCCACCAGCAGCACCACCACCAGCAGCACTCCCTGTGCCAAAAGCACTGAACAGCACGCTGAACAGAGAACGGTTCATCGCCTTACACATAATTTCGGTGAGAATTAAGCCAGAGGCCCCCACTAATGCCCCAGCGATGATCAACATATTGTTCATCACCACGAATCCGGCGGCTGATGCTGCTACACCTGACAAGGAGTTCAACAGCGAAATGACTACAGGCATATCGCCACCACCAATGGGGATGACGAACATTACACCCAACACTAAGGAAACCGCAACGACTCCTAAGAATATGGGTAAGCTATCCGGTGTGATGATTAAGTAAGCACTACCTGCTATATAAGCACCCAGAAGCAGAAGGTTAAATGGTTGCTGGAAAGGAAATGTAATCGGGGAACCGCTGATTAAACCTTGCAATTTTGCAAAGGCTAAAAAGCTGCCTGTGAAGGTAACACCACCGATTAACACATCCAGCAGCATGGAAATGTTGACATCTAGGGGAATCGGTTGCGAACTATCCAATAATCGCCAGAATTCGGCAACGGCGACAAGTGCGGAAGCAGCGCCACCCAAACCGTTAAGTAAACCCACCATTTGGGGCATTTCTGTCATTTGAACTTTGTAAGCGGCGATCGCACCAATTCCCGATCCAATCGCCAAGCCCAACAAAATCATTTCGTAATTCAACACATGCTGATCTAGCATTGTCGCCACGATCGCCAGCAGCATTCCCACAGCTGCTATGATATTGCCATTTCGTGCTGTGGCGGGTGAACCCAGCTTTTTCAATCCCAGAATGAATAAGGATGCAGCGACTAAGTACGTCAGTTGAATCCCAGTTGGTATAAAGTCGCTCACGCCTTAATCTCCTTTTTCTTAAACATTTGCAACATCCGATCTGTGACTAAGAAACCACCGACAACGTTGACTGTTGCCAATACGACAGCAATCAAACCAAGAATCACCGAAACATTTGTCTCTCTAGCACCGGAAGCTACTATTGCTCCCAATACAGCAATACCGGAAATTGCATTTGAGCCTGACATCAAAGGCGTGTGTAAAGTCGGTGGTACTTTGTTGATGACTTCAAAGCCGATAAACGATGCCAAGACAAATACAAATAAAGCAGCAAGCAATGCATCTGTCATGAAATAAAAACTCCTTTTGATAATTGCTAATTGGTAATTAGTAACAGTTTTTTTTGCAATTACCCATTACCCATTGCTTATTACTTTTGCTAAATTAAGTTGTCTTTACGCCGCTAATAGCTTGTAGCGCATCGCGTACTCGTTGAGAGCGAATTTCACCTGCGTGGGTAACGCAAGCCGCATCAACGATGTCGTCGACAAAGTTAACCTGTAAAGCTTTATCTTTAATTAACAATTGCATCAACGATGTCACGTTTTTAGCATACAGTTGGCTGGCGTGAACTGGCATTGATGAGGGGAGATTAATTGGCCCGATAATCGTTACACCATTCCAAACAATATCTTTGCCGGGATCGGTGCAGGCGCAGTTACCGCCCTGTTCGGCAGCTAAATCTACAATTACTGAACCTGGCTTCATCTGAGCCACCATTTCTTCAGTGACAAGCAAAGGCGCTTTTCTTCCAGGAACTTGGGCGGTAGTAATCACCACATCGGCGTTCTTGACGTGTTCGGCAACAATTTCCTGGGTGCGCTGTTTGCTAGCCTCAGAAATCTCTTTGGCGTAGCCACCAGCCGCGACGGTTTCTTCTTCGAGTTTAACTTCGACGAATTTTGCCCCTAAGCTTTGGACTTCTTCTTTGACGGCAGGACGGATATCAAAGGCTTCTACTACTGCTCCTAAGCGCCTAGCGGTGGCGATCGCTTGCAATCCTGCTACACCAGCACCCATGATAAATATTTTGGCTGGGGCGATTGTACCTGCGGCTGTAGTCAGCATCGGGAAATATTTCGGCAATGCTGCTGCGGCAATTAATACGGATTTATAACCTGCTAGGGACGCTTGCGAGGACAATGCATCCATGCTTTGTGCCCTGGTGGTGCGGGGAATCATTTCCATACTTAAGGCTGTCACTTGGCGATTTGCCAGTTGCTGCACCACCAAAGGATTTCCTAATGGATTCAAAAAGCTAATTAATACAGCTCCTTGCTTTAGTAAGTCAATTTCGGAACGTCCATCTTCCCGTTCTTGTGGCGGACTGACTTTCAAAAGAATATCTGCTTCACCCCATAATGTCACAGTATCGGCAATAATTTTGGCTCCTGCTGCCTCATAAGCAGAATCGCTAAAAAATGCTCGCTCTCCTACACCTGTTTCTACCCAAACTTCTAAACCTTGTTTTACTAATCGGGCAACTGTGTCAGGAATTAATGCTACACGACGTTCACCAACTTCGATTTCTTTGGCAACTGCTATTCTCATGAAATCTCCTGGAGATAAATACCTAATCTCTGCCAACTATGCAATTTTATTGATCAGCCATTCCCCACACTTATAGTGCATAGGCGGGGACTAGCAGCCATTGCTTTTTCTAGTAGATTGAACCTTGAAGTTTCCTCTTTCACTCTCTATTTCCCAGGCAAAGCCTCACTTTGCCGCTTGCAGATGTCACAATCCCAGATAATTGCAAATAGGCTTACATACTACTGCACATCCTATGTTGATTCCCAAATGTTGCGTCTTTGTCTTCAGCTTCTTTTAGGGATTGAAAAATTTTGTATTCCTTTCTTACATACTGCAATATGCATCTAATTACAAAAGCTTGATAAATTTTCAATTGATTTTTAATGATTACTATTTTTATCCAAGCTGGTTTTAATTAATCTAGCCCAAGATAACTGGCGATCGCTGGTTATATGGTTCAATTTTTATAACAAAAACCTTACAATTTAGATACACTTATACATATTCAGAAACACAATCAAATTTCCCTAGTGTTTCCATTTTGTTGAAAATTGACTTAGGCATTGACAAAATAGTTAGGCCGTAAAGCTAGGGAGTTTTTTATAAAGTTAGTTGCTAAATTTACTAAGTATTATACATCCAATCTCTAGAGCGCATGGCACTTTTTATTTCTATTTAACGTCCATTCTGAGAAAGTCAGTAGTAAAGTTTATTTACGAAGGCTAAACTTTTAGTTATTTAAATAACCAACATCCTATCTGGTGGAGGAGCCTAATTATGCGACGTTTACTTTCAACTTTAGCTGTAACTAGCTGTCTGCTAACAGGATTCCAAGCAATAACCTGGGCGCAAGGTTTACCAGGATTAACACTTTTTAGCGGGGTCAAAAGCGAAAATCAGCTGCCATACCGCTTAGATTTTGGCGGACAGGCTAATAACTGGGATAGGTATCTACTAAGGATCCCAGCCAATAAAATGAAGTTAGCCGTTGCTCAATTTGCTATTACGTACCCTGATTATTACAAAGGAAGTTTTGACCCCAAAGGAATTGAGGTCAGAGTCAAAGACAAAAAAGTGCCTCTTTCGGAAGTGAAGTGGAATAAAGAAGCTGGGTTGATTGAAATTTTTCCCGAAGAGCCAGTACCAGCAGGTAGTAGGGTAGAGTTGGTGTTATCTAACGTGAAAAACCCTGCATTCGGTGGAGTTTACTATTTCAACTGCCAAGTTCTTTCCCCTGGTGAAGTGCCACTATTGCGTTACATGGGAACATGGGTTTTAAGCGTTAATTAAACTGTTATCAGTGGTTAGTTGTTGGCTGTCGGTCTGTTAACTAACCACTGAATCTGCCGGAATATCATTGTTTGGCTGTAATAATGATATAATAAGAGATTGTGACTTTTTATAAATATCACCTAAGAGGAGAAAAGTATGCAGAGAACGCTAGGCGGCACTTGCCGTAAGAGAAAAAGAACCTCTGGTTTTCGTGCCAGGATGCGGACACCAGATGGAAGAAACGTCATCAGCGCCAGGAGAAAGAAAGGACGGTATCGTCTCAGTGTTTAGGGGTTTATTAGGCTAAAAGAGCAAATGTGGCTTTGCCCAAGGCGAATCGGCTAAAATCCCGACAAGATTTCCAGGCAGTTTTCCGGGAAGGAATTCGGCGTCATGGCTCTTATTTGACATTGAGGGCCTTACGTCCGTCATTTTCCGGCAACCCTTCTTTGGATGCTGCCCCCAAGAATATAGAGCTAACTGATGCAGCATATCTTGCCAGCACACGCATTGGCATTTCGATTAGCACAAAAGTTAGCAAGCGTGCAGTAGTTCGCAACCGAATAAAACGGCAAATAGCAGTAGCTTTGTATCAGTTATTACCTAGATTGTCACCAGGATGGCGGTTAGTGGTAATTGTGAAACCAACAGCAGCAGAACGAGAGTGCGTAAGCCAAGAATTTCTGCAAGAATTAGAGCAGTTGTTAGCACAAGCTGAGGTACTCAATGGGTATTCGTGAAGATATTTATTATGAGGGTGGCCCCCATGTTGGAGATTTAATTCTCAACCTGCTGATTGGGCTGACCGTCGTGGGGATACCGTTGTCAGTTGGGGCAATTGTCAGGGCATTGTGGCTACGCTACCGCATTACAGATCGTCGGATTTCTGTGATGGGAGGTTGGATGGGACGCGATCGCACTGACGTAATTTACTCAGAAATTGTCAAAATCGTCAAAGTTCCTCGTGGTCTGGGTATTTGGGGAGATATGGTGCTAACCCTGAGAAATGGTAGTCGTTTGGAAATGCGAGCTGTTCCCAATTTTCGGGCCGTCTATGACTACATTAATGAAAGAGTTGCTGCAAAAAATCCTCAATACACCACTGCTGCTAAGTAGTTAGACAGTGCTGAGTTTTGAGTCCTGAGTAATGCTCCATACAGGCGCAAACAGTTAATAATCATTAAGATAAGATAACTCGGCCAAGTAAATTGAGTTTTCATCATCCCTGACTACCTACTCACTCATTACTCAAAACTCAGGACTCAGCAATTTGAATGTGCGGCTATCCGTAGTAAATGATAGTCGCGGATAAATCATGATTTAGATAAATTAGATTCAGTTCAGTTTACAGTACCTCAGGTTGAATTCAGAATAATGGATTTTGGTATCGGGTTTCTCTCGAACAACGTGATGCTGCCAATCATAGACTTTTTCTATGGCATAGTGCCTAGCTATGGATTGGCGATCGTTGCCTTAACATTGATAGTCCGCTTTGCGCTCTATCCCCTGAGTGCTGGTTCGATTCGGAGTATGCGGCGGATGCGGATTGTGCAGCCTCTGATGCAAAAGCGGATGGCAGAAGTTAAAGAGCGTTATAAAGACGATCCGCAAAAGCAGCAAGAGGAAATGGTCAATGTCCAAAAAGAATTTGGCAATCCACTTGCTGGCTGTTTGCCACTGCTGTTGCAGATGCCAGTTTTGCTAGCGCTGTTTGCCACTTTGCGGGGTTCGCCATTTGCTGGAGTTAACTACAACGTCAACCTGCAAATCTTTCCCGCCGAACAAATCGAACGAATTCAACCCCAAGCTTTTGCTACTCCTCCCCAAAATATTTATATTGCTGATGGGGAACATACCCGCATTACTGCTATCCTCCCTAGCGGTAACAAATTAGCAGTAGGAGAAAAGACCAAGATACAATATCAAACCCTGGAAGGCAAACCATTTCAGGTACTCTTGGCGGAGCATCCAGAAAATAAGCTGTTTCCCGAATGGAAAGTTACTAAAGGGGAAGACAGAATCAAAATTGATGCTGACGGTAATATAGAAGCCTTACAGCCCGGAGATGTGACCATTCAAGGCACTATTCCGGGGCTAGCAGCAGATAAAGGATTTTTGTTTATCGATGCCTTAGGTAGGGTAGGCGCAACTGATCCCGACGGCACAATCCACTGGGATATTGTCGCTATGGTTATCTTCTTCGGTATCAGTCTTTATGTGAGCCAAATTCTCTCTGGGCAAAATTCTAGCGGTGGCAATCCACAGCAGGAGACAGTCAACAAAATTACCCCAGTCATCTTTTCTGGGATGTTTTTGTTCTTCCCCCTGCCAGCTGGGGTTTTGATGTATATGGTAATTGGAAATATCTTCCAAACTCTGCAAACTTTCATTCTCTCGCGCGAACCCTTACCGGAAGAACTGCAAAAAATTGTAGCAACCCAGGAAAAAGAAGCAGCAACGGCAGAGCAGAAGGCATTGCCCTTCGAGCCAAAAAGTTCTAAGAAAAAGGCTACAAATTGATCATGAGCAACAGTCCCATGCAGCGAGGGCAGCAGTGGTTAAAAACACTGCTGTTACTTACTGGGGTATCTGCTGAGGTTGAGGGTAATTTAGAACCTGCCCAACCTCAGGGCGGCGACTCCGAAGAACCGGATAATTATTGGTTGACTATTAATGAAACGAACCTCAACCCAGAACAAATCGGAATTTTGATTGGTGCTGATGGTTCGGTGCTAGATGCAATTCAGTATCTAGCTAATTCAGTCCTCAACTTAAACCAACCCCAGGAAGAGCAAGCCTCTTATACTATTGAATTGAATGGCTACCGCGTCAAAAGAGAAGCGGAAATTCGGGCATTAGCAGAAGCTGCATCCCAAGAAGTAAGAGCTACAGGTAAAGAAGTAGAAATCAAATCGCTCAGTTCTGCGGAACGCCGTCAAATTCACACTTTTTTGAAGGAGTTTGGCGATTTGGAAACCTTCAGTCGCGGTAAAGAACCACATCGTCATCTTGTGGTTCGTCCAGCGATCGCACCGTAAAGCCTACTTGAGTGCAAATCTCTTCTGTTGTTAAAAGCTAAAATAAAGTTGTAACATCAGCAAAATTGCTGGTAAATAGCATAATTTTCGTTTCGTGAGGATATCTCACAAATCCTATGGACGCAATTTTTATTCCGCAGCTAACTAAAGCCCCGGAGCGGACAGAGGAAATTCAAGTTAAGGATTTTCTGCCTGGCCTGGAAACGTTAACGCCTGTTCGTGGTCTCATCCGTGTACAGCATCAAGGTAATTACTTAGAAGTTTCGGGGCAGGCAGAAGCAATTATTACTTGTACTTGTAACCGCTGCTTACAGCAATACAATCAGCGTTTGGTAGTCGATACCACGGAAGTCATCTGGTTAGATGAAACAGCTAATCAAGCACAAGACTTGCCTTTAGAAAGGGAAGTAGCTGTGGAAGATTTGGTAGAAACCCTACCACCTGATGGTTATTTTTATCCCAGTGAATGGCTGTACGAGCAAATGTGCCTAGCAATCCCCCAGCGTCAACTTTGTAACCTCAATTGCCCAGGTATTCTTAGTAGCGATGCTAGGAGTTCGGAAGAGTCGATTGATAATCGCTGGGCTTCGCTGGAAGCGCTGAAAAAGCAACTTCCGGGATAGTAAACTTTGTCAATATGCCATTTGGTACGTTATGGCGCAATTAATTATTTAGTTCTAATAAGACTACAAGAGAGCGCCTAACGTACCCTATAAATATTTCTAAACTAAGTTTGGAAATATTTACTGATATTAAATTGGTAATGCCAAAATGAGTCCGAGAAGAAAGGATAGAAATATAGCAATCCAGAATCACTCGTGAGAAAATGCTGAGATAAAAATCTTTATTTAACAAGCTTTAGAGGCTTTATTCATTCTCACGTATCATTTAGGACTGCTATAGTATTTTTCTTGGATGGATATCTATAGTTACTAAAATTAATAATTACTTGCCCAATATTTCAACATTAGCCTGTCCAAATTGCCATCAACTAGGAGTGGATTTTCAATATGTAGGGGATTTGCAAACAAGGATAGGCTAGATGGTAATATGATGTCCATTTTGTTTACATGGAATACATATTTCCAAGGTGAGCATTCCCATACAAGCTCAGGCTCTTGATTTTAATGTGTCGGCACAATAAATTTTAAAGCGAATCCCAAATTTTTTTCATGTAAAGTCAGATTATTAAGAAAAAAATATAAGTTATATCTAAACTATTAGAAAAAACTTTGGACAGAGCAAATATAGATGCGATCGCTTTGCTTGAGATCCTTCTTTCACAATCACCATCTGTGTTGAAATTGATCTATACACTGCTGGCTAGATGGTGCGATCGCTTGAGCACACTCTACTTTTTGATTTTGAGATGAAGCGATAACATCACAGGAAGTGGGATTTTGTTTAAAGAAAGTTGTACATTGCGTTCAATAGCAACTAACCACTAACAGCTACTTTATGAACTTCCGCGAAGAGTTTAAACTGCTGCTACGTGCCCGCTACCCTTTGATTTATATTCCCACCTTTGAGGAAGAAAGGGTAGAAGCAGCGATCCGGGAAGAAGCAGCAAATCAAGGCAATCGCCCAGTGTACACCTGGGATTTTGTCGATGGCTACCAGGGTAATCCTAATGATGCTGGGTTTGGGAGACGTAACCCCCTGCAAGCTTTAGAATTTGTGGAGAAATTACCAGCCTCTGCGCCAGCAGTGTTGATTCTACGAGACTATCATCGGTTTTTAGAAGATGTGGCGATCGCCCGTAAACTCCGCAATTTAGCTCGACTTCTCAAGTCGCAACCGAAAAATATTGTCTTGCTGTCGCCGCGTATTGCTATTCCTGACGATTTAACCGAAGTGCTGACAGTTGTGGAATTCCCCTTACCCGCCGCCGCCGAAATTAAAACGGAAGTGGAACGTTTATTACAAGTTACTGGTAATTCCCTTGGTGGCAAAGTTTTGGATGACTTGGTGCGCTCTTGTCAAGGGCTTTCAATGGAAAGAATTCGCCGAGTTTTAGCCAGGGCGATCGCTACTCATGGCGAACTGCAACCCGAAGATGTGGATCTAGTTTTAGAAGAAAAACGCCAAACTATTCGCCAAACGCAAATTTTAGACTTTTACCCCGCCACCGAGCAAATTTCTGATATTGGCGGACTCGATAACCTCAAAGATTGGTTACTGCGTCGGGGAGGCTCATTTACTGAACGCGCGCGACAATACGGATTACCGCACCCCCGTGGCTTAATGTTGGTGGGTATTCAGGGAACTGGAAAATCTTTAACAGCAAAAGCGATCGCCCATCATTGGCATTTACCTTTACTGCGCCTAGATGTAGGGCGGTTATTTGGTGGTTTAGTAGGGGAATCGGAATCCCGCACTCGCCAAATGATTCAAGTAGCTGAAGCTTTAGCTCCCTGTGTTTTGTGGATTGATGAAATAGATAAAGCCTTTTCCGGACTTGGTAGTAAAGGTGATGCGGGAACTACTAGCCGCGTATTTGGCACTTTTATTAATTGGTTAGCCGAAAAAACCTCACCTGTATTTGTCGTTGCTACCGCTAACGATATCCAAGCCCTACCACCAGAAATGCTGCGTAAAGGGCGATTTGATGAAATATTCTTTGTCGGTTTACCCACCCAAGAAGAAAGAAAAGCAATTTTTAACGTTCATTTATCTCGACTGCGCCCGCATAACTTAAAAAGTTATGACATCGATAGGCTAGCATATGAAACACCTGATTTTTCTGGAGCCGAGATTGAACAAACTTTGATTGAAGCGATGCATATAGGATTTAGCCAAAATCGAGACTTTAGTAATGATGACATTTTAGAAGCGGCCAGTCAGATTATTCCTCTGGCGCGGACTGCTGTGGAGCAAATTCAGCAATTACAAGAATGGGCTGCTGCTGGGAGAGCGCGTTTAGCATCGAAACACAGCCCTTTGAGCGAAACCTTTGGCAAGCTACGCTAATGATAAAACTTACACAGTGATCAGTACTCATCAAGGGTTTGGATAAGGGGTTTAGGGGTATAGGGGTGTAAATATTTAAAATCCCTACACCCTTACACTCAATCTCAACAGACAACCTTTGTGCGTAAGTCCCGAATGAGTTAGTCTAAATTCCAAAGTCAATAGTGGATTTTTAATCATGAATTACTATGGACTATTCACTATTAGAAATGAGGTTATAAATTATGCTTTCTGGCCTACTAAAATTTATACTTGGGTTTTTCTTGGCGATCGCCATCTTAATAGGTAGTGGTGTTGCAGCTGCACTTTATTTTATGAATCGAACTGCCATACCCCCTACCAAACCGATTTTTGCGAATGATCATCCCGCGCTTAGAACTCAATCTCCAAAAGCAACCGTAGTAGAAGCTACAAATACTTCTCAGCCTGAACCATCTTCTAGCCCAACACCCTCTGCCAATCCTACTGAATCCCCCAAAGCTCAGGAATCGCCAAAACCATTACCGCCAGGAGCTTATCTAGGAACAGTTACTTGGTCTCAAGGTTTAAGTTTGCGTGCAGAACCAAAACAAGACGCTCAACGTGTTGGTGGAGCGGCTTTTAATCAAAAAGTTGTCATTTTGGAAGAAAGTCAAGATAAAGCTTGGCAAAAGATTCGCCTAGAAAATGGTGAGCAAGAAGGTTGGGTAAAAATAGGTAATACTAAAAAAATTGAGAATACTGAGGAAGCACAACAATAACAATAGTTACGTAAAAAGGCTGCGATTAAATCGCAGCCTTTTTTTAAATAAATTGCAATATTTCAAGTAATTTACCAAAAACAGCAATAATTTGCCCTCTCATCTAAATATCTACTGCTCACATTAGTTTTTGACGATTAACAAAATATTACCTAGCCTTTACCTTAAATAACAGACAAATCTCTATAACTAATGTAAAATTATTTACTTTTATTTAAAAACATACTTAAAATAATATCGGAAAACTCTGTATTAAGTAACTTTTATTACTCGATAAAATAGTAAATCTATGGGAACTATTGGTTATCTGCATCTCACCTTAGCCTATAAACCAACTGAAAGCCTTGAGGTTGTTCCTGTCCAAGTTAATTTTAGATTCTTGAATTGGATAAAGCTGTCTAGCGCGTTTGGGATGCGTTTTTTATCTGTAGCGTTGACCATGACACTTCTGAGTGTAGCTGGGCAAACTTTAGCACTTGAGAAAGTAGGAAGTAATGGAACTGAAGTAGCAAACATCCAAAGGTGTTTAAAAAAAATAGGCTACTTTCGTGGCCCAGTAAACGGTCAATTTGGCCCCTTAACCCAGCAGGCTGTTACCGCTTTCCAGCAAGCTAAAAGATTACCTGCTGATGGGGTTGTCGGAAACAGCACTCAAAGCGCACTGCAACAAGCGTGCCAGACTAGAACCTCTACTAATGTACGCAGTCATCTGCAATTGGGTAGCAGAGGCCCAGAAGTCATCAGGCTACAACAGCGTTTGCAACAGTTAGGCTATTTTAATGGCCCAATTACGGGCTATTTTGGGCCACAGACGCAGCAGGCATTGATTAGATCCCAGCAATCTTCTAGAAGTCGTACTAATACTGTTGTTCCGGCCAGAACTAGACAAGCAACACTGAACGCAAACCAAGGTGGTGAATATCCTACTCTCTCTGAAGGTAGCAAGGGCGCAGCAGTGACTAGGTTGCAACAGCGCTTGCAGCAGCTAGGTTATTTTAATACTACTGCCACTGGTAATTTTGGACGAATTACCAGTGATGCTGTGATTGCATTTCAGCGAAATTCTGGCATACCTGCAAATGGAATTGTGAATCGACAAACTTGGAATAGACTACTGGGTTATTCTCAGACTAAAATTCCAGCTACAAGCAGTATTCCTACTCAACAAGTAAGAGAACTACAAGAGTATTTAGCGGATCTGGGGTACTTGAAAACTAATCCCACTGGCAACTTTGGCCCTATGACTAGAGATGCTCTCATCCGGTTCCAGCGAGATTACCAGCTAGCTGTTGATGGGGTAGCTGATGCACAAGCTTTGCAGGCAGTACGAAGCGTTTGGCAAAATAGATATGCTAATAATCCGCAAGTTCAAGTAGCTCAATCACCTACAATTCAAGTAGCTCAATCGCCTAGAAACTATCTGACTATAGGCGATCGCGGTGAAAATGTTAAAGCAATTCAAGAGCGTTTGTTGCAATTAGGCTTCTTTAACGCCAATCCTGATGGCTATTTTGGTGAAAACACTAGAGCGTATGTCTATGCATTCCAGCAATATTCTCGGCTCAATCCGACTGGGGTTGTAGATGCACAAACTTGGCAAGCATTAGGGTTAAATAGCTCTGCGGTGGATAATTCTGCTATTAATAACAACAATCGCTATGTAGTAGTAGTGCCTATTCACAATGCTGAGACTTTAAATAAAGTACGTCAGTATATACCTAATCCGGTTGTGGAGACATCCAGTTTAGGAGATTATGTAAATGCTGGCAGATTCGGCGATCGCGCAGAGGCAGAAAAAGTCTCTAAAATGTTACGCTCTTATGGTTTAGACGCACGGGTAGAATACTTTTAATTGCTGCTAAGTCAGTGAATAGTGGACAGTAGTTAGTCGCGCTTTTTGTTACTAACTACTGTAATTTTTAAGTTAACAAATGCAGCTGAGAACCTTGCTGGTTTTTACTAACTTCGATACGGGCTTGGAAGGCTTCTTTGAGGTGGGGCATATGGGTAACGGTGAGAATGCAAGCAAAATCAGATGCGATCGCATTAATCGCTGCAATCAAGCGATCGCATCCTTCTGCATCCTGTGTGCCAAAACCTTCATCAATAATCAATAACTGCAACGCCGCTCCCGCCCGTTGCGCCAATAACTTCGCCAAGGCTAAACGAATGGCAAAGTTAATTCTAAAGGCTTCCCCACCAGAGTAAGTTTCATAAGCTCGCGTTCCTCTAGCATCGGCAATTAAAATATCTAAGGTGTCTATCAGCTTGACATTTTTCTTCGTTGACTTGCCACTCCGCCCAGCTTTTTGAGTAATAAATTGTACATGCAGCTGATTGGCACTAAGTCGTGAGAGCAGTTGATTTGTTTCGGCTTCTAGCTGTGGCAAGACATTCTCAATCATTAATGCTTGGATACCATTTTTACCAAATGCCTGCGCTAATTCCTGATAAACGCGATGTTGCTGCTTGCAAGATAACAACTGCTGTTGCTGTTGCTCGTACTGAGTTTGCAGTGTTTCTAGATGCATAGCCAACTGTTCTAAACGCCCCAACTTCGCTATTTGTTCATCAAGTTGCCGTCTGCGTGTCTGAAGTTGTTGCTCTAAAGCTTGAATTTGAGCAGTTGGGTTGGCAGTTTCTTCTAACTGCTGTTTCATGCTTTCGATTTGGCTACCAAGTGTTTGCCGTTCAGCTAATCTAGCGTTTTTGGCAGCCTCTAACTCTTGCAATCTGGCTTGGAGTTGAGGATACTGCTGCTGTGCGGACAACATTTGTTGATAGCGTAACTGCCAAGATTGAGCTTGGCGTACAGCCATACGGAGATGATTGTGTTGCTCTGAACTGTAGCCAATCTCGACAATGTAACGATCAAGGGCAGCTATTTGTTTGGCACACTCAGAATCAGTTTGCTCTTGCTGGATTCGAGCTTGTAATTGAGCAATATTAGCTTGTAATTCCGGCTTGCGTGCTGTTAGTTGCGCTTGCCGCTTGCTAGCATCTTTAATCTGCCCTTGTTTAATCTCTGCCCACCGCCAGCGTTCAACTTCGCTACGAGCCAGGGCGTGATTTTGTTCATTGTAATTTAATTGTTGCAGATATTGGTCTAGCTGGTGCAGTTCCGACTGTTTATCTGGGGCGTAATCACCTACTTGTAGCGATCGCTCTAGATGTTGTTTCTCAATAGCAATTTGTTGTAGCTGTTGTTGAACATCGCTGTTAGCCTCTAACTGTGCTGCCAACTGTCCTCTTTGTTCGCGCAAGGTATCGTAAGTTGCCAACTGTTGGGATATTTCTCGGTATTCTTGCCTAAGCACCTGAATTTCTCTATCTGAGACAGCCATCTGTTCTCGGACTACCCAAAATTGTCCTTGGGTATCCTTCAACTCTTCTTCAGTTTTTTGGACTACCCGATTCCAGTGATGTTCATCTAGAGGACGCTCACACAATGGACAAAGAGCGTTAGGGTTTTGGAGCATTTGCAGTTTTTGCTCTAGTTCTCCTAACAGTTTTTCATAGTCCCGTTGGTGAGCTTGCAACCGTTCAATAAAGTGACGTCTCTCCTGTCCTTTTTCTTGCACTCGTTGCAGATAAACCCGCTTTTTTTCCAATTCTTCAATTTGGATGGCCACATCCATCACTGCTTGTTGCAGTTGTGGTTGGCGACGATGCTGGCGTTGCAATTGGTTTTCTGTAGATTCTAGCTGTTCGATTCGTGCTACCAAACCAGCTTGTAACCGATCGAGTTGGCTTTGTAAAGTTGCCCTTTGTTGCAGCAAGGGAGACACTTGCATTTGCAATTGATCGAGATGAGCAACACGTTGACGCGCTGCGGCTAATTGTGCCAAACCAGCTTCTACCTCAGCTGACTTGGTAAGAGTTTGCTGAATTTCTCGCTCTTGTTGCTGTAACGCTTCTAATTGAGCTTGGGCTTGTTGCAGCTGCCGTTCAATTTCATTAATTTGTTTAGTAAGCTGCTGTTGCTTTTGTTGGCGATTTTGTTGAGCGCGAGTGTAGTGTTCAAATTTGCTAGCAAAAGCTTCTTCTTGAGATTGCAGACTTTGATATTCAACGTATCCAGCTTTGATCTCATCTGCTTGATTTAGTATGCCTTCTAAATCTGATAACTGACTTTTAATTGCTAACTGCTCTTGTTGCAGGCGATCGCAGTCTTGGGTAAGATTTTGGTATTGCTGCCTCACAAAACTGAGTTGTTCTACTTTTGTTTGGCGCTGGTGCTGCACAACTTGCAAACTTTGTAATTGAATATTCTCAAAAGCTTGCACTTGTTGCAGTTGGTTAAGTTCTGCTTCTAACTCGGCTCTTTGCGTCTGAGTTACCTCACGTTGTTGCAGTTGAGTTTTCATCGACTCTAAAGAACGCTCTAACTCCTCCCCCCGTGCTTTAAACTGACGGGAGGACTCTTTTGCCCGTTCTTCCAAATCATCGTACTGATTAAGCTTCAATAACTCTGCTAAAATTTCTTTGCGTTCAGTGGGACGCTTGAGCATGAATTCATCTGCACGACCTTGACGCAGGTAGGCAGAATTAATAAAAGTATCGTAATCGAGCTTGATATGTTCTAAAATCAAATCCTGTGTTGCCCTGACTCCTTTACCTGTCAACGGCCGAAAACCAGAGGGTGTTTCAATTTGAAATTCTAGGACGCTAGCCCCACTCCGCACACGGGTGCGAATCACCCGGTATTTTTGCTGATTACTTTGGAATGTGAAATCAACCCGAACTTCTTTAGCTCCCGAATGGATAACATCGTCTTCAGATGTGGCGCGGCTTTCGCCCCAAATTGCCCAAGTAATAGCTTCTAGAAGCGATGACTTACCCGCACCATTGGAACCGCAAATACAAGCTGTATGCAAACCGCGAAAATCTAAAGTTGCATCACGATAACTGAGAAAATTTTTAAGGATTAGTTGTACTGGGATCATTGAGGCTATAAGGCCACATATACTTTTAATAATTAACAGTACAGATGCACTTCTTGTTAGTCTAACTATCTAAATATCAGGATTCTAGCCTGTAAGACTTCTATTTTACAAAATTTAACAATGTAATCAACGGTTTTTTCTTGTTGCCTGAAGGATTTTTGTCAAGTTCAAAGAAAAAATAAACCTCCTTTGGAGATTGACCGATATTTATCCTTGCTAACTAAGAAAAAAGCTTAAGCAGAACAGCGACTAACGAAGAAAGGGAAAATTTTTGATTGTTTACTTGTTTATTTGTAAAAGAAGCAGGCAAATAACTAGGAATTCTATTCGCTGAGGCTGTCTAGTGTAAACTAGCTAAAGCTTTTTACATGCACCACAAAAATCAAATAATCCTCTGGTTAAGCCGTGTATACATGGGTAGGAGAGGAAGAGTAAAGGCAAATTGGTTTCACCTTAGCTGATTGATGAGAGTTAACTGAACAATTTTGCCTTCAATACGAAAAAACTAAATATTTCTTCAGATTAACCCCCAGTTTTACCACATTGCTCACTCGATTCAAGAAGGAATAGTCGAGGAATTTTCAGCACCTAAGTTATCTAACGAAAGTAAGCTTAGATAGGAAGTCGTAAGTCCAGAGACGATATCACTGTGGATAATTTGAAAAAGCAAACCCGCGTAGGTGAGTTTCGTTTGTATAGCCAAGCCAGCGCGCCCTTGGTGGTTCCCCGTTGTAGCACTGGCGCGTCATTTCTAATTGCTAGGTATTTCTTGATACGCTAATTCTTAATTTTTAATACTCAAAAATAAATCTACAATGTAAGTGAGAGTTCACACTCAGCCTATTCGCTTGTATTTCAGCAGTATATATAGTATTAGGCAGAGGTAAACTGTTTAGGAACAATCTCACCAAAGTTTTCGTCATATGCTATATGTGTGAGCGTTGTGAACTGAGTAATGGACGTGCGTTAGCAATAGAAATGTTGAGGAACAATCGCAAATACTCCTCGCTGAAAAAGCACCCTTACCTTGAGAATACCCCTGTAGATAGGTTTAAAAATATTCAGAAACAATCTCAGTAAATCTGCGTCAATAAATATCTCACAGATATAAACGGAAACTCTACTATGACACTTTTTTATCGTTGGAAATCTGGAACCGCTGCACTGATGGCAATGGCAATTACCACAGGTGCAATTACTCCTCTATTTACCTCTACCCCTGCTAATGCTCAATACAATATTGGTCAATCTAGAACAATTACTATTCCTAATAATGTAACATTGCCTGTTACCTACGAGAAAGAAAAAGTAATTGTGAATCCAGGGGAGACTTTACCTCTAACTCTGAAAATAGAAAGCGATATTATCGATAGAAACAGACAGGTATTGATTCCTCGTGGAACTGAAGTTGTTGGCAGACTAGAACCTGTAAATCTGGATGGACGTTATTCCAGTGATAGAAATAATAACCAGAATAAAGGTGTGAGGTTTGTAGCGCAAGAATTAGTATTTGCTTCTGGCCGGCGTCAGCAAATTAATGCAACTTCTCGAACAGTTACCCAAACTGAAAGAATCTCGCAGGGTTCAGATACTGGAAGTATCTTAACAGATGCAGCGATTGGTGCAGGTGCTGCTAGTGTAATCTCTTTAATTACAGGTAACCGCAAAATTGAAGTTTTAGAACCTATTATTGGTGCGGCGGCTGGTGCTGGAGCAAGTATACTGTTACGGAAAAAACAAGCTGATGTTTTCGTCTTGCGGCCTGAACAGGATTTAGATGTCACTTTGACCTCTAGTTTGGTACTATCCCGCTACTAGGCTTAACTCAATTTAAGTCGTGACTTTAATCATCCCCAATCTGCGATCGCCACTTTAACTATTGTGTGCGATCGTTTAATTTTTTACAGTCAAAAAATCTTATTGTTCAGCAACTATTCTAGCAATATATCGTCTTGTTCAATATCTATGATTGTTAGTATACCGCTTTTAGCGTAGAGAATAGATAATTAGCTAATACCATGATTATCTATTTTTTAGATAATTGTAAATTGATATTTTTTATGGATTTGTTACTAAAATAATGCTTTATGTGAAACTTGAATATTTTAGGAACATTTTACTTGATAAAGTGTCTAATTAATTAACAGAAAATAAAAAAACTTTAGGACGAAAAAATAAATGTTTGCTTTAAATCATTGGCAATCTGGCACAGCCGCACTCATGGCTTTAAGTATTACAGCAGGAGCTGTAGCACCCTTTATTGCAGTTACTCCATCTTTAGCTCAAACTACTTTTTCTGATGTTTCATCTAACTACTGGGCAGCACAATTTATTCAACAGTTATCACAGCGAGGTGTAATTGCTGGATTTCCTGATGGCAGTTTTCGTCCAGAAGAACCGGTGACACGCGCTCAATTTGCCGCTATGGTCAACAAAGCTTTCCAAAAAGCACCACAACGGCAAGCCATCAATTTTATTGATGTGCCAAGCAATTATTGGGCATCCAGTGCCATTCAGCAAGCCTATACCATCGGTTTCTTGTCAGGATATCCTGGAAATCGCTTCGAGCCTAACCAAGCTATTCCTCGCCAGCAGGTTTTGGTTTCCCTTGCCAACGGTTTGGAATACACTCCCAACAGAAATGTTGAAAGCACTCTGCAATACTTTAATGATGCTGCTAACATCGCTAGCTATGCCCGTAGTCCCATCGCGGCGGCGACTGAGAAACAAATTGTAGTCAACTATCCTAATGTTAATTTCTTGAATCCGACTACAACCGCTACGCGGGCACAGGTAGCAGCTTTTATCTACCAGGCATTAGTTAGTGCTAATCAAGCCTCAGCAATTAACTCTCCGTATATTGTGGCTGTTCAACCAACCACACCCACAACGCCTGTCGCCGTCACAATTCCTCAAGGAACTGCTATTCCTGTCAAGTATGACAAGGCTGAAAAAATCCTCGTCACTAAGGATGAAACTGCACCTTTGACACTGACGGTGGCGCAAAACGTGGTTACACAGGAGGGAGCAGTAGTAATTCCTGCTGGTAGTCAGGTGATTGGACAACTTAAACCCGCTCAAGGTGGTTCTCAATTCGTTGCCCAGAGACTGGTTTTAACCACAGGGCAAGAGTATCAGCTTAATGCCACTTCTGAAGTGATTACCAAAACACAAACAGTCAACAAAGGTACAAGTACTGGCACTATCATTCAGAATACCGTCTTGGGCGCAGGAGCAGCGGCTGCGGTATCAGCAGTCACGGGCGATCGCGCGATCGCTACAGAAGAAGTTCTGGGTGGGGCTGGTATCGGTGCGTTGATTGGGTTGTTCTTTGGTAAAAGCAGCGTTGATTTAATTGCAATTGACCCAGACACCGACCTCCAAATGACAATCAATCAAAATTTGCTGGTATCACTCAGATAGGCTTCAGTTATTAGCTATTGCTTATTTACAAGTGATTAATTTTCAGTAGTGCTGAGTACTGAGGCTGTTTGTGCGCTCGTGCAATTCATTTTAGTTTTTTAATCAGCACTTGTTACTCAGGAATCAGCACTGTTTCGGTGAACTTCAGGTAACCAAATAATAAACGTAGTTCCCGGTGTCTTAGGTGATGTAATCAGCGAATTAATTGCAGGGCTAAAAACTTCAATCTTGCCCTGCATTTGTTCTATTAATTGTTTGGCAATCGCTAGCCCCAAACCTGTGCCAGGTATTTCTGTTTTTGCTTGTACACCACGGTAATGACGCTCTCCAAGATGTTCTAAATCTTGCGGAGGAATCCCAGGACCTGTGTCACTGATAGAAATTCCTTGAAAATTATCTTTTTTTTGTCCTAGCTGAACTAGAATCTTACCACCAGCAGGAGTATATTTCAAGGCATTATCAATTATATTACTTATTACCTCTTGTAATGCTTTGATATTAGCGCGTACTAAAGGTAAATTTCGAGGAATTTTAGTTATCAGTTGTAGATTTCGTTCCTGTGCAATAGCTTTAGCTGAGATTAACAATGGTGTTAACAAATCTGCTAAAGAGCAGTCAGCTACTTTATCTCCTGTTCCTGGCAATAAAAGGGCTGGTTTAGATTCTTTTTGAATAGTCGCTTCTACGAATTCTCGGTTTTCTGGCAGCGAGAGTGGAGCTAAATCTGCCTGTGTCAAGTCAATAGCTTGATCAAACTGTTGCAATAATTCTTGGAGGCGATCGCTTTCTCGGACTATATTGGTTGCGACATCTCGGTTAGGATCTCCTGGCCGCAATCGCTTGATCAGTAGTTTACCAAAGGTTCTTAATGCTGTTAAGGGATTGCGAAACTGGTGCAATAAATTATCTAACAAATCGCGCTGCTGTTCTTGCAGGATTTGTTGTTGATGTAGCTCATGCTGTAACCATGCTCGACGCTGATCCAAAATACAGGCGATCGCCAGCGTTTGGGCTATCCTTTGAATTTCATTTTGCTCTTGCTCACTCCATGCCCTGTCTTCCCTACCTGTCACCAGTAACCCCATCATCACACCCTCATGGATTAGAGGCAAAACCATTTGGTTGCTACTGAGCATATATTCCTCTGGCATCCCAGATTCCTGTGATGAGCTAGAAGATTCCGACCCTGGTGCCAATAATTTTCTGGGATACTGGGGTAATGCCAAAATATTTCCTACTTGAAGTTGCCTACATCCTGTCGCCTCAGTAGCATCCTCCCCTGGAGGTAATATTGCCGTCTCTGGATAAATCACCACAGGAATTAATTTCGCCTGATCTGTAGGAGCTTCTACCAATTCTTGTGTTAGATAGACAACACTTAACGATGCTCCAAGCCCTTGGGTTAGTAGTGCTATTTGCTCTCGGCACAGAGCAACAAAATCAGAACTGGCAGACATTAACATTTTTTAGAATATTGCTCAGAATTACAGACTTTGAGGGTACATTAAAGAAGAGGCTTAATTTTTCACAGATCATTTAATAAAGCTTAACTAAATCTTTTTAGTAATGGTTTGCGCCAGGAAATTATATATTTCCTAATTTTGATTTATCTGCCCTTAAATTAAAGATATTATTTTTGCTGTATCAAAAGGTGAAAAACGGTTGATTTTTTGAACTAGAACCTATATAATTACGACGTATTTTGTAGCTAACACTACAATTTATAGCTTGAAAGAGGAGGAAAATAGGTTGGCCAGGAGACGGAAGCGCAAAAGTCGTCGTCGCCAAGAAGGGCGGCGAATTCTAGAGCACGTGCCTCAATATAGCATCGAAAGTGGCGAAGAAAAACCAGTTACAGCAGCTAGAAAATTTATTCTAGCTGAAGGAATTGCCCCACCTGCATTGCTACTGGTAAAGCGGAACGAACACACCACAGACCGTTATTTTTGGGCAGAAAAAGGACTATTTGGTGCTCAATACGTAGAAGAAAATCATTTCTTGTTTCCCAGCTTGAGGATCTTAGAAGCTCCTGCTGGTCAGGAAACATTAGCTTTGGCTAGTCGCTGACGCACGAATGCTTAATTTACGTATTGCATACGGCTTCTGACAATCATTTAACTGGCAAAATTGCTCATGTTATGCCAAATTTTCATTTTTTTAGTTTGTAGTTGATTTGCCAGTAGAGCTAGTCCAGGTAATCGGACAATCAACTCATCTCAAACCATGCTTGTTTGCACGGGTTGATTTATAGTCTGATCATGCAGAAGGGAGTCAGAATAGAGCGAAACGTGTCTATAAGCAAGAGCGAAGTTGCACGCTCAATTAGTGGATTGCTCAGAACGCTCTATCAAAAGATATAGTTTTTCCCTACGATATAATATCGTAGGGTAATTGACATATTATTACTTGTCTTTTCAGCTCCCTAATGCCTGTCTCCGGAAAATTTTGTCAGAAGCCTGCATCTCATACTAATGGATGATTGATAACATCAATAGTTATTCAATAAGTTTTAACTGTAGCGCCCTCTGTAACTCAATGAGTTCGTCCCGATGGGCAATTACAGTCATTTTACTTGAGGAGTATTGCTCATTTGGTCTGGCTTCCAATTTGAGCGATACTTTCTCAAGTCTTCCAGCTTTTTTCCAATAAAAAAGGCCACTCAAAGGCGACAGCAATAGTATGCCTACAAACAAGGCACTAAAGCTAGGAAACAGCAGTGATAAAACCAATGATAGACAAACAAGACCAATCGATGCCAACAGTGTCAAAAACACTGCCAAAAACCAGCTTGGTTTAACAAACCCTTCAAAAGTCACTTGGTTTTTTTCTCGGTCTATCGCTGCCACTCGATAAGACCGGGAGCGAAAATACTCTTGTAATTGAGGCATTAAAGTAGCTTCGTCTTGCTCAGATATCAGTTGTGCTGTTTGGGTGCGGTCTTTAGTTGAGGCACGAATAAAGAAAAACAGCCCAACCGATAACAAAAAGGTTAGCAGCAATGTGGATGGCAGAATAGCAGTATCCATAAAAAAGTACTTACTGTTTGACTGGAGGAGACTTATTCATTATCAATTATTCGTTAATTTGTCCTTTGATTGATGTAGTCTAACCAAAGTTGAGCTAAATCCTGTGATTGAACTTGCCATTCTGGAGAAACTTGGTACATTCGTCTAGGGCGTCCCCGCCCTTCGAGTTTTTTCCAATACCCAGTGATTGCTCTTTGGTCTTCGAGAAATTTGATCGCACTGTAAAGCACGGTATCCGAAAGCCTATAGGTTGGGTTTTCAGTCTCCAATCGCTGGATCAACTCGGTTCCGTAGGATTCACCTTGTAGTAAAACATACAGAATGTAACAAACTGCTAGTTCCTGACAGAGGTAAGTTGGCGGAGGATTCTCAAAGAATTGATATATATCCTCAAGTTTCATGGTTAGTGAATGGCTAAAAAAATGTCTTAGGGTGGTATATACAATGCTTGTAGTTAGTATACAGCGCTACCGAAGTAGGCTAAGTATATAACGCTACTTAGGCAGAATTTCTAAAGGGTAGACATCAAACGATGACCCACGCTGATTAAAGTTGTGGGACGAGTGTGTGAGTTTAAGGAACGCAAAATACTGCGTTCCTACCCAAGCTCAAGACGGTGTGGTGAGGAGCGATTAAGACCTTGGCTTTGCTGCCGTCTTAGTGTCAAGTGATGCCGAGCTGGTTAGAACTGCTTAAGCATAAGCTGCTATCGAAGAAATTTTACAGGTAAAATGCAATTTTGTCTGTAAAACTTAATAAACACTTTTTTTACAGTAATTATGCCAGTGCAGACCTTAAAATATGGTGACTAGGGGCTGGATACTGGGGAATAGAGAAGAGTTTTCTTAATATCTGATACCTAATATCTAATACCTAATACCCAGCCCCTGTAGAAGCGCCTAGCACATTGGTTACCAATATGTCACAAAACTCTGACGCTACAGCGTCTTCCTCTAATCTTCGGGCAATTGGCCAAAAGTTCCGTCTTACAGGTTGGATTAGTTTTTGGTTCCAGCTAGTACTAGGCGTGGTTTCTGGTGTAATTCTGCTGCTGTTTGCTATCTCTAGTCAAAGACCTGGTAGTACAGGTAATAATGCAGGAGCGGGATTTGGTATCTTTCTGGCAATTTGTGGGCTGGTTGCCTTGGGTGTAGGTATTTATTTGGCTTACCGTTATACGAGATTAGGTAATCAATTGCTATCTGCTAATCCCAACAACCGTCCGCGTAAAAGCGAGACTGTACAAGTATTACGCTTAGGTATAATGGTAAATTTGCTAGGAATACTATTGACTTTGTTAGGGGCACAGGCGATTGTAGGAACTCTAGCAGCCAGAGCCATTACTCAAACTCAAATTTTCTTTGCTCCTCAAGGTAACCAACCATTCATCAGTGGTTTGGATATGTTTGTAGTGCAGGCAAACACAAACACAGTCATGGCTCACTTTGCAGGACTGATTGCCTCGCTGTGGCTCCTCAATCGGATTACTCGGCCTTAGAAGGGATATTTAATCATTGGCAAGATTGGCAGAGCAAAATTTTTGTATTTGCAATTCCTGTCATGGCAAGCCAAAATCAGTATATGCTGATGTTTTGGCAGGAAGATACTAGGCGAAAGACAAAAGAAAAATCTGTGCTGGATATTAAGCAAATACGGGAAAATCCCCAATTGATTCAAGAGCGGTTGAATACTCGTAGTGGTAAATATGACATTCAACCGATATTACAGCTAGATCAGCAACAACGGGAACTAGAGGCGGCACGCAGTCAGCTCCAAGCCCGGAGTAATGAAATTGGTAAAATCGTCGGACAAAAGATTAAATCTGGAACCAATCCTCAATCTCCAGAAATTCAATCTTTGCGAGATGAGGGTAACTCCATTAAAACTCAATTAAGCGAACTGGAACCGCAAGAAAGAGAACTCAAAGCTGAAATTGAGCAATTGTTGTTGGCAATCCCCAATTTACCCAGTGAATCTACACCCATCGGTAAAAGTGAGGAAGAGAACGTAGAAGTTCGCCGTTGGGGTGATGAGTACATTCCTCAGAACAAGAATATTCTCCCGCATTGGGAAATTGGGGAAAAGCTGGGTATTCTCAATGTTGCACGAGCTGTAAAAGTTGCCCAAAGTCGCTTTGTGGCTCTAATAGGTGCTGGTGCGGCCTTAGAGAGGGCATTAATTCAATTTATGCTGGCTCTCCAGACTGAAGCTGGTTATATAGAAGTCAGCCCGCCAGTTTTAGTGAATACCGAGTCTTTGACAGCCACTGGTCAGCTACCCAAGTTTGCTGAAGAAAGCTTTAAATGCGCTGACGATGACTTGTGGCTAATTCCAACGGCGGAAGTTCCGGTTACTAACCTCTACCGGGGGGAAATTCTCGCTGCTGAAGACTTACCTATTTATCACTGTGCTTATACGCCTTGTTTTCGCCGTGAAGCTGGAAGTTATGGGCGAGATATGCGGGGATTAATTCGCCTACATCAATTCAATAAAGTCGAACTGGTCAAGTTTGTCCATCCGAGCCATTCTTTTGATGAACTAGAAAAATTGGTGGGAAATGCAGAGGCGATTTTACAAGCTTTACAGTTACCTTATCGAGTCATAACTTTATGCACTGGGGATTTAGGATTCTCATCAACCAAAACTTATGATTTAGAGGTTTGGTTGCCCTCGTCTGGCAAATACCGCGAGATTTCTAGCTGTTCCAATTTTATAGACTTCCAGGCACGACGGGCTGACATTCGCTTCAAAGAAGCAGGGAAGAAGGGTACTCAGTTTGTACATACCCTCAACGGTTCTGGGTTAGCTGTGGGACGTACAATGGCAGCAATTTTGGAGAATTATCAACAACCGGATGGGACGGTAAAGATACCAGAAGCTCTGCAACCTTACTTAGGACGTGAAATATTGTAATCAGCAATTAGCCATCAGCCATCAGTCTGTATGCTCATGACCGATATCTACCGCGAAAATATTCCATACAGACAAGTAAATCCAAGTTCAAGCCAGTTACACATTTTAGAATGAAGATAGTTATATAGCTTAATATCTTCACTAATTTGATCTATGTCAGTTTTAGCAGCGATCGCAGTCTTAGCTGTTTTGATCTTGGTACACGAACTAGGACATTTCATTGCAGCACGTTCTCAGGGCATTCATGTTAACCGTTTTTCTTTGGGTTTTGGGCCAATTTTATGGAAATACCAAGGGCCGCAAACTGAATATGCTATCCGTGCTTTTCCTTTAGGTGGCTTTGTGGGCTTTCCTGATGATGATCCAGATAGCGATGTTCCCCCTAATGACCCGAATCTGCTGCGTAATCGTCCGATATTAGATCGAGCGATCGTGATTAGCGCGGGCGTGATTGCAAATTTAATATTTGCCTATCTCCTATTAGTAGGACAGGTGAGTTTTGTCGGGGTAGGACAAGCCAGCCAACCTGGAGTCTTAATCCAACAGCTAGCACCAGAAGTAAGTTCTGTAGCAGCTAACGCTGGAATTAAGCCAGGAGATGTCATCTTAGCGGCTAATCAAAGAGAATTTGGCACTTCTTTGCAAGAGATAGACGCTTTTAGAGACTTAATTAAAACTAATGCAGGTAACTCAATTCAACTCGAAATTGCCCGTGGCGACGAAAGGTTATCTGTAAACGTGGTTCCGGAGGCGAAATCCAATGGCGGTACTATTGGTATTGGCCTTTCTCCCAACGGTAAAGTTGAGCGTCGTCGTATTGTCAATCCAATAGAAGCTTTGAAGTTTGGTGCTACAGAATTTCAGCGGATTGTGCTTTTGACATTTAAAGGTTTTGGGCAACTGATCACTAACTTTGGCGAAACTGCTAACCAAGTAGCTGGCCCAATTAAAATTGTCGAAATTGGTGCGAATATTGCCCAAAATGATACAGGCAGTTTGTTCTTCTTTGCAGCACTGATCAGCATTAACCTAGCAGTTATTAACATTTTGCCTCTACCAGCTTTAGATGGGGGACAACTCGCTTTTCTATTGATTGAAGGTCTGCGCGGTAAGCCCCTACCCAACCGCATTCAAGAAGGTGTTATGCAAACTGGTTTGGTGCTACTGTTAGGACTAGGAATTTTTCTGATTGTCAAAGAAACTACCCAATTAACAACCCAGTTGGAGTGGGTACAAAAATTGTTCCAGTGACCATTACTCACAAACCGCCATCTAAGAAGCAACGGACGCTAGAAATTCTGACTCGCTTAAAGCGTCTTTATCCGAATGCAACTTGCTCTTTAAACTACTCAACACCAGTGCAGCTTTTAGTGGCAACAATTCTCTCTGCACAGTGTACAGATGAGCGAGTAAATAAAGTGACACCAGCTTTATTTAGTCGATTTCCTGATGCTGCGAGTTTAGCAAATGCTGATTTGACAGAGTTAGAAGAGTTGGTGCGTTCGACCGGGTTTTATCGCAATAAAGCGAAGAATATTCAAGCCGCGTGTCGAATGATTGTCACCGAATTTGATTCTGTGGTTCCCAACCAAATGGAAGAGTTGTTAAAGCTTCCAGGTGTGGCGCGAAAGACGGCTAATGTAGTTCTTGCTCATGCTTATGGTATTAATGCTGGGGTGACGGTCGATACTCATGTCAAGCGCCTCAGCAATCACTTGGGTTTAACAAAACACACAGACCCTGTTCATATTGAGCAAGATTTAATGAAGTTATTGCCACAATCAGATTGGGAAAATTGGTCAATTCGGCTGATTTATCACGGACGTGCTATCTGTAAAGCTCGTTCCCCTGTTTGCCTTGCTTGTGATTTGGCGGATCTCTGCCCAGCTGCTAACAAAAATTAGTGAACAGTTAACACTAAGAGAAAGCTAGCACTATACTTTGAGGTGGGAAGAAACCCGAAGTACAATAAAGCTGATATCTGTTGAGGGCAAAAGAGGCTAAAAGCCTATCATAACTGTAGAATGGAAAATGCTGTCTTTAAATTAAGTTAGAGAATGTATGGCCAAAAAGAGCATGATTGAGCGCGAGAAAAAACGCGCCAAGTTGGTAGAAAAGTATGCTGAAAAGCGGGAAGCGTTACAAATAGAGTTTGAAAGCGCCGAATCTCCCCTTGATAAGCTAGAAATTCACCGAAAACTTCAACAACTACCCCGTAATAGCGCACCAACCCGCCGCCGCAACCGTTGCTGGGTAACAGGGCGTCCTAGAGGTGTTTATCGTGACTTTGGGCTATCTCGGAACGTTTTGCGAGAATGGGCACACGAAGGTCTATTGCCCGGAGTAGTTAAGTCTAGTTGGTAATCATTGGTCATTAGTCATTAGTCATTAGTCATTAGTCATTGGTTATTTACTAAGGACAAATGACAAATGACAAAGATCATTGACCGCAACACCGATCAATCCCCAGACTTTCTAAGAGTAGATCGCTGACAGCGTTAGCGATCGCAAACTCTCCATAAAAACTTTTGGAAAAATCAAACGCCTGCATCTCTGTAACAATGGCAATTACCAGAGAACCAAGGTCGTTTTCTCCTTCCATACGTTGTCGCATAAAAATCTGGGCGGCGCGTTGGGCAATTTTTTGATTGACTATTTCCGGCAGAAATTCTGCATCCAGCCACCGCAGCAGGCGTTGTTGTAACCATTCACCTTCAAGCTGGGGATTTTCAGCCGGGGGTAGGGTGATCGGTGGAATTGGTTCTGTCATCTTGATTTACCTTCAACGCAGAGGAACTAAGAGGAATGCAGAAGATGACTGTTAGCATCAAGTTGCATTCTCAGTCAGGCTTTTTTGATTATTTGCTTAACTATGCAATATGATATCGCCGCTATTATTCAAGGCTATGCTCAAGGCTATTTTCTCATGGCCGACGACACTGAAGGCTTGGCTTGGTATGGTAGTCGCGATCGCACGTTAATTCCTTTAGATGAAAGATTTCGCTATCCTACATCCTTGCGGCGCATCCTAAATCAAGAACGGTTTGCGATCGCAATTAATCGTGATTTTAAAGCTGTGGTAGCTGGGTGTGCTAACCGCGAAACAACTTGGATTTCGCCAGAACTACAAAGAATTTATTGGCTTCTTTACCAGACGGGTTATGCTTATAGCTTTGAAACTTGGGACGGTGACGAACTCGCTGGAGGAATTTTAGGAATTGTGATTGGCGGTGCTTTCATTGGAGAATCAATGTTTTACCGCATTAGCGAAGGCTCAAAAGTAGCAATGGTAAAGTTGGTAGAAAGGTTGCGTCAGAGGCAATTTGTGCTATTTGACGCTCAAATGATGAATCCCCACCTGGAAAGATTTGGTGCTTATCGCGTTACTGATGCAGAATATCAAGCTTTACTCAACAAAGCATTGCATAGCCCTTGTACATTTGTATAAAGGATGACTAAGCTTTTAAAATAGTTTTTGTCTTTTAGTTATTTGTTTAGATCCCTTCAAGCCAATACGGTACGACTTTTACGGTAAGGTGGTACTCGCTATCATATACATAAAAGTGTATGCCTACCGCAGAACAGGCTCTAGCCTGTGTCAAAGTATGCCAAATGCTATCAAATGGGTATCAGCCTATCCATGTATTTCGGTATAACCAAAATACCAAGACAGTATTTATTCTTGCTGGTGTGACTGAGAGCCTGGAGATTTTGATTTTTGCCGATGGTCAATGGAGGTTCAATGATGACGAAGCCTGACTTTAGCCGAATGACCCGCCAAGAACTGAGAGCTTACGTTTTAGCACATAGAGAGGATGATGAGGCAATTGAAGCACTAATCAAACGTGGTAATCCTAACAGTCCGAAGTACCGATTTCCTCAAACTGACGAGGATTTGAAGGAAATGGCACAGATACTTAAGAGAAAACTGGATAGCAGCGAAGAAGCAGTTTAACACTCGTTAAAGTGAAACTGTTACACTCCTAAATTCTTTCTTCTGTAACTAAGGTGAGGCTCACCCATTCGCCTTTATCATCGTAGCTGCGAATCATTCTTTGGCGCAGATTTGGCTGAATTAACCAACCCACCTCTAAGATAAAACTTTGGCGTAAATTTACCTTAAGTGGAGAAGTAGCAGAAGCGCCACCAGGGAGCAGCAATACTTGCATCTGCTTTTGTGGATCTTGATCGAAATGGATGATAGACCCTTTAATGGTAGCGGTAGAAGTAATTGTATGTTCGCCAAAAGAAAGACTTTGAAAAAAGCGCCCAGCTTCATCAATTTGTAATTTCAGGGTTGTCGAGACAGTATTAGGAGAACGCAAATCTGTGTATATTGTTATTGCTTCACCTTGCCATTCTCCTAACAAGTCATCTATTTGCACAGCAGGACTTTCTCGTGCTTCAGTACCAGCTAAATGTTCTCGAATTAAGGTAAGTTTGTCTAGCTGACCGTTTTTATCAAACAGTTGCACCAAACGCAAACGGCGGTTTTCATGAATCAAACCTAGTTCTGCACCAAATTCGGTAAATGGTGCAAGTTGAATAGAACCTTGAGAAAATGCCCCATTTTCAAACAACAGAGTATTCTTTCCCAGAGAACTGTATTCTAGAACCAAATCTTTTTGCCCCTGACGGCGGACAATTTGGCGCATTGTCTGATTGTTGTTCAATCCTTCAAAGGAAACAACACTTTTAATATCTTCTTTTAGTTCACCTTGGGGCGAGAACCGGGTGAATGAACCTTGCCATTCACCAAGGTTTAGCAGCAAACGTTCCCATTGAGATGTCATATTAATTCGTAATTCGTAATTCGTAATTCGTAATTAAGATATACTCCAAAAAGCTTGCTAACTTTTAGCGAAACGCCGTACAGCGAATAAACTACCCATTAATCCTACAGCTGCACCAAAGCTCAAGAGAATCAAAGGTAATAATAATATTTGTGCTGGAGTGAGTTGCACACCTTTTGTAATAAATTGAATCAACTCAGGTTGATTGACTAGCAATTTTCCTAAAAACTGTTGAATTAGTGAAATAAAACTCCAAGCGATCGCACCACCAAGTAAGCCAAAACTTATACCTTGCAAAATAAACGGTAAGTATATCCAAGCAGCAGTTGCACCGACTAGTTGCATAATTTCAATTTCCTGACGACGTGCCATCACAATCAGCCGAATAGTAATGCTAGTAACGGCGATCGCAGTTAAGGTCAGAATAATAGTAATTGTCAAAGTAATCCAGTTCAGTCCTTTGTGCAACTGGGCGATGCGTTTGACTGCTTCATCTACATACTGCACTAGATCAACTCCTGGCAACTTAGCTAATTGCGTCGCTAAAGTAGGTACAACCTCAGAGTTACGTGCTTTGATCTGCAACTCATCAACTAGCGGATTCTCCCCTAACTGTTGATTTGCACCTTCAATATCAGAAATTCCTAATTCTTTAACTAACTTAGTCCAAGCTTGCTCTTTGGTAATTATTTGCATTGCTACCACTTCTGGCATTTTTGCTACTAGTGGTTCAATACTTGCGGCTGGTGTACCCGAATCGAGATAAACTGCTACTTCCATTTGGCTACCGAATTGGTTGAGTAGCTTTTCTAATTGCCAAGAAGTTTGCAGACTCATACCAAATAAAAATAGCAATACCGTTACAGTACTGACAGCTGCCCAATTCATCCAACCTCCACGCAGCAAACCGAGGAAAGTTTCTTTGAGTAAGTAATCAAGTTTCGTCAGAAATTTCAACATACATTACCCCAATATCTAAATTTCGTAGTTAGTCTCGCAGGTAATTTTCTAGGCTTTATGCGAGAGTACATCACCCTTTATACTCGACACTGCGTAAGCAACAGAAATAATTGCGTTAGAAATTTAACCAAAAGGAGATTTTGGGATCACACCTGGGTAACGAGTGGAGATTGATAGAATTGAAGTATCAGGAATGTTCAAAAACTAGCCATAGAGAATCATGCCCTCCGAAATTGCTGTCGAGAAAAAAAAGTTAAAAAATCCTCCTTTGGAACTTCACTATTTAGG
Organism: Mojavia sp.; assembly: GCF_059505145.1. Taxonomy (NCBI): domain Bacteria; kingdom Bacillati; phylum Cyanobacteriota; class Cyanophyceae; order Nostocales; family Nostocaceae; genus Mojavia; species Mojavia sp. The sequence continues at coordinate 123,731 of NZ_JCACKA010000063.1, read as the reverse complement.
CGATCGCGTTCTCCGTCAACCGGCAAAGCGCATTGCGAAAATAGATGATGAACTGCGCCAACTGGTACGCGAAATGCTGCAAACTATGTACAGCAAAGATGGCATTGGTTTGGCTGCACCACAAGTAGCAATAAATAAACAATTAATTGTGATTGACTGCGAACCAGATAACGCAGCTAACCCACCACTGGTATTGATTAACCCCACGATTAAACAAGTGAGCCGCGACATCTGCGTTGCTCAAGAAGGCTGTTTGAGTATTCCGGGCGTCTACTTGGACGTAAAGCGCCCTGAAGTGGTAGAGATTGCTTATAAAGATGAATATGGCCGTCCAAAGACTTTAAAAGCTAATGACTTACTCGGACGCTGCATTCAGCACGAAATGGATCACCTCAACGGTGTCGTATTTGTAGACCGCGTGGATAATTCCTTGACTTTGGCCCAGGAGCTATCTAAAAATGGCTTCTCGTATCAAGCTGTGAAACCAGTAGCGTAGGGTGGTCTAGTAGTGTATTTAACTCCAAAAAGCGGTTTATTTTTAGGCGGTTCTTGTGTAACAGCGATCGCGGCTGTCGGTTCAATTTTTGAACTCAGTTCTGGACAACCAGATTTAGGCGTGCAAATGACTGCGATTATCCTAGCATTGAGCATTCCACTCACAGGATTATTTTTTGTTGCCGCAGTTAGGGACGCAAGGGCTAACATTAAATAAGCATCAGGTACATAAAAAGGTAAGGGGATGGAAAAACAAAGTTAATTCATCCTTTTACCTTTTATTTTTTATCTTTTACATCCCCTAAAGCTTTTGGTATCAATACTTGCGCTGCTGTTAGCCCTGTCGCCTCAGTAATGTTCTTCGCTTCATCAGGTGTAGGCAATCGCAGTGCTTTTAAGAACTCACCTGTATATGTAATAGACTACAGGCTTTCGTTAACGAGGCTTTGATACTCGTGAATGAGTCTTTGAACTCCGTTAACGAGGCTTTGAACTCCGTTAATGAGTCTTTGAACTCCGTTAATGAGTCTTTGATACTCGTGAATGAGTCTTTGAACTCCGTTAACGAGGCTTTGATACTCGTGAATGAGTCTTTGAACTCCGTTAACGAGTCTTTGATACTCGTGAATGAGTCTTTGAACTCCGTTAACGAGTCTTTGATACTCGTGAATGAGGCTTTGAACTCCGTGAACGAGGCTTTGAACTCCGTGAACGAGGCTTTGAACTCCGTTAACACTGCGATCGCTTCTAAAATATAAGAATGCTGACAACTTCAAATCAACTATTACGAATTTCCCAAGGACAACTTAACTTATTAGAACGTTGTCCTCGTCAGTTTCAACATACTTACTTAGAAAGCCTCAATTCTCCCGCAGATCCAGAACAGGAAGAACGACAAACTTTAGGTAGTCGCTTTCACTTGCTGATGCAACAGCGCGAAATGGGTTTACCAATTCATAGCTTTTTGCAAGCGGATACCCAACTACAAAGCTGGATGACAGCTTTTGCCAATGCTGCACCAGAAATTTTAACACCTGCTGCCAATAGCCAAACTTTCCGGGAAAGCGAACACTACCGCACCCTACAAGTTCAAGATTATTTACTCACTGTTATTTATGATTTATTAATTGCAGATAATCAAAAAGCACAAATTCTAGACTGGAAAACTTATCCTAAACCACCAGACAAACGCAAATTAGAACGGAACTGGCAAACACGTCTTTATATGTATGTTTTGGCAGAAACTAGCGATTATTTGCCAGAAAATATTTCTATGACTTATTGGTTTGTTCAGTCTGAAGGCAAACCGCAGAACATTAAATTTAGTTACAGTAATGCCCAGCATCAGAAAACAGCAAAAGAACTTAATGATTTGTTAAGCGATTTAACTTATTGGCTGGAACGTTACCAAAAACAAGAGCAATTTCCCCAATTACCAGTAGGAAATAAAGCCTGCAATTTTTGTCAATTTGCCACTCGCTGCCAACGTACACAAAATGATGCGGAAGCAATAGCTAGCAATACACTGCCAAATATCAACAATATTCAAGAAGTTTCACTTTAATAATTGTAGGGTAGACATTAAGCACTATTTCCGGGTTTTGGTAGACAATGCTTACCCTACGTTCTCCATTCCTGGCAAAATGGATATCACTAAACTTTAAAAAATATCTATATTTAAGTAATCACAATTTTAAGCAGTATGACAAACGTTGATGACATGGGGACAGTTTATGTCCGTGAATTAGGAATTGACGACATAGCCCCCGTCTACCACTTGGGAGAAGGACTATTTACGAGTGATTTATATCCTTATTTATATAGAACTTGGGATGAATGGGAAGTAATAGGACTTTACAATACAGATCCAGAATATTGCTTAGTAGCTGAAATAGATGAGGAACTAGCAGGATTCATTTTAGGAACCATCATCACCAAAGCATCTTGGACTTATGGATATATTCTCTGGCTGGGAGTGAATCCTATGTTTCAGCGTCGGGGAGTAGCAGATAAATTAGTTGATAAAATTGTCGCCCGGATGATCGAAGATGGGGCGCGGTTCATGCTGGTAGACACCGATCCTACCAACGTTCCCGCAGTGAAGTTTTTCAACCGCAAAGGTTTTGGAAATATCCGTCAGCATATTTTTCTGTCGATGAATTTAAGCAAGCATGAACACTACGGCAGACTGATTGATTATGAACATCAAAAAGCTGAAAGAGCAGGTTATCGGCGAGCTGCTCCGCAACGCGTACCACGAACCCGCCCAGCTATTCGTGCCCGTAAGACTGATGGATTTGCTAGCGATGCAGTACTCAATCCTTTAGTTAATGAAATTACAACAGAAGACCAAGCACCGATTTAATTGGGACTGGGTATTGGGCATTGGGGACTGGGGAGAAAGATTTTTATGCTCTCGTTGTAGGCTCTTGCCTATAAGGTTCTATTTTAGATTTAGAAATTTTTGGAATTTTTAATTTTAAATTTTCAAATGCAGTGGATTCTAGCGGCAACTGAACAAGCACCAGAGTGGTTTATTCAAAGTGTGAAAAAGTATACACCTGCATCAGGTGGAGTTTTTGCAGCGCAATTATTGTGGCAACGGGGAATACAAGATAGCTCACAATTAGAAGCATTCGTCAACTATAAAGCTTATCAACCAGCCAGCCCCTTTGAGTTTGGTCAAGAAATGCATCTAGCAGTGGAACGATTGCAACAAGCACGCAATGCTGGTGAGAAAATTGCCATTTGGGGAGACTTTGACGCTGACGGTATAACCTCTACATCTGTGCTATGGGATGGTTTGGGGCAATTTTTTGTGCAAAATGCTCAGTTAATTTACTACATTCCTAATCGTCTCACGGAATCTCACGGACTCAATCTTTCAGGAATTGATAACTTAAAAAAACAAGGTTGTACATTAATTGTCACTTGCGACACTGGCAGCACAAATATAGATGAAATTATTTATGCCAAACAGTTAGGTATTGATGTCATAGTTACAGACCATCACACATTACCCGCAGAACGTCCACCAGTAACAGCGATTATCAACCCCCGTAATTTGCCCAATGAACATCCGCTGTTTAATTTGTCTGGGGTGGCGGTAGCTTACAAGTTGGTAGAAGCCTTGTATTTAACCTTGCCTGATGTGCCTCAAAATCCATTGGCAGATTTGTTGGATTTAGTAGCAGTAGGTTTAATTGCCGACTTGGTAGAGCTAAGTGGAGATTGCCGATATTTGGCGCAATTGGGAATTCAAAGACTACAGGAAGATTTTAAACAACCACCAACAGCTAGGCGACGTCCGGGGGTGGGGAGATTATTAGAATTGTGCCAAAAAAGTGGCGATCGCCCCACAGATATTTCCTTTGGTTTGGGGCCGCGCATCAATGCAGTTAGCCGCATTCAAGGTGATGCTAGCTTTTGTGTAGAACTACTCACCAGCCGGGATGTGAAACGTTGTAATGAACTCGCAGAAGATACAGAACTAGCTAACGCCCGCCGTAAGTCTTTGCAGAAAGATGTACAAACTCAAGTTGCACAAAAACTTACCCAATTAGATTTATCTACCACCAGTGCGATCGTTCTGGAAGATTCCCAATGGCCCGTAGGCGTTTTAGGCTTAGTCGCCGGACAAGTAGCACAAGAAACAGGCCGCCCCACGATTTTATTGAGTACAGAAGTAGCAGGGGAGCAGGGGAGCAGGGGAGCAGGGGGAGAAATTATTACTCAGGACTCAACACTCAACACTCAACACTCAGCACTCAGCACTCAGAACTCAGCACTCTCATTAGCCCGTGGTTCTGCCCGTTCGGTGAATTCGGTCGATTTATATCAATTAGTTAAAGACCAAGCACATCTATTGCATCGCTTTGGGGGACATCCCTTTGCGGCGGGTTTGAGTCTGGCGGTGGAAAATATTCCCTTATTTACAGAAGCAATTAATCAAAGGTTACGGCAATCTTTAGGTGGTAAAAATCTAACGCCTACAGTGCAAGCAGACATAGCGGTCACAGTAGGTGATTTAGGGAAAGAATTATTTTTAGAACTAAAAGTATTAGAACCTTGTGGAATGGGTAATCCTGTTCCAAAACTGTTGATTCAAAACTGCTGGTTTGAAAATGCTTGGCATCGCAATCAACAAGATTCCCAAGGGAAAAAAGTACAGTACATCAAAACCGAGTTTGATATCCGGGATGATTCCAGCAGAAATGCTTTTCCGGGTATTTGGTGGGGACACTACAAAGATGAATTACCCATAGGTAGATGTGATTGCATAGCCGAACTGGACTATAACACCTTTAAAAAACGCTATGAAATCAGATTAATTGCCGTCCGTCCCAGCGCTAACTCAGTACTCAGCACTCAAAACTCAGCACTCATCTTAGACTGGCGCAATCAAGAACACTCAGAAATCACAACTCACAACTCCGCACTGATCCTCGAAGAATGCCCAACTAGTTGGGATGATTTACGTGCTTGGTGGAAACGCTCAGTTTACAATAACCAAAAACTTGTGATCGCCTGGTCTAAACCCAATCATCAACCACCCGCCCAAATTTGGCTTACCCTTGTCGGAATTGCCAAATACCTCAGCCGCACCAATCAACTAGTTACTCGCGTCCAACTGTTAGAGAAACTGGGCATCGGCGACCAAACCTTACTTTTAGGAATCAGAGCTTTAAAATATTTAGGATTCACACTTCAACGCCAAGACAATTATTTGAGAATTAGTCAAGAATCTAAAAATGCCTCGGAAACTCAAGCTGATGCGGCTGCTACTAAATTTTTAGCTGCTGTGCGCGAAGAACAATTTCAGCGGGAGTATTTTGCAGAAGTACCTCTATCTACTATTGTGGCGATGGTTAATACTCAGTAGTCTGTTTGATGTACGTGAGCGGGCGATCGGATTTAATAATAACTTCCTATTTAATCAACCATAATTTTGGTTAAATCATCCTCGTTATCTGGGAATCCTGGAAGAAAGGAGAATTTACCTGGAGGATACCGGCTGGTGCGAGACCACGCATTTAGCTATCAAAATTATGTATAGAAAAATGCCGCTACGAGTCATTTTTATTGTATCTACACTACTCCAGGTAATTACGGCTGTAGGGCTGACCGGATATTTTTCCTTCCGCAATGGGCAACGTGCAGTGAACGAGGTCGCCACCCAACTCCGGGATGAGGTAACCGCACGGGTCAACGAGAGGCTACTGCTTTATGTGGAAACACCCCATCTGATCAATCGGCTGAATGCAAATTCGATTGAGTTAGGACAGTTAGATACTCAAAATACCCAGTATAAACAGAAGTATTTCTGGCAGCAGATCCGTACCTTTCCAGTGATCACCTACAACTTTTACGGTAGCGTTACAGGAGAATATTTAGGAGCAAGACGCTTACCGAATGGTGATTTGCAGGTAATTCAACGCAATCAGTCTACAGGATACAACCAGTACTTTGCGACCAATGCACAGGGCGATCGCGCACGTCTAATCGAAGCTTTGCCGGATTTCGATGCACGCCAACGTCCCTGGTACAAGCAGGCAGTTCAGGCAGGTCAACCTACATGGAGCCAAATCTATCGGGACTTCAGTACAGGGGGACTAGCAATTACAGCAGCCCAACCTGTGTATGACAAGCAAGGAAAACTCAAGGGTGTCCTTGGTAGCGATTTTATTTTTTCCCAGGTGAATGCATTTCTGCAAAGCTTAAAGATTGGCACCTCTGGTCAGACGTTCATTATGGAACGTTCTGGTATGCTGGTTGCCACATCTACGCCCGATGCAACCTACCAAATTACCAGTAACCAGCCGCAACGGATTAAAGCTTTTGAGAGTAAAAATTATCTAATCCAGCAGAGTGCTAAACATTTACAACAAAAGTTTGGCAATTTTACACAAATTCAAAATAGCCAACTACTAGACTTTGATATCCAAGGAAATCGGCAATTTCTTCAAGTTACGCCGTTACAGGATGGTAGGGGGTTGGATTGGTTAATTGTGGTTGTTATGCCGGAAGCGGATTTCATGGAACGCATCCAGGCAAATACCCGGATCACGACGCTGCTGTGCCTGCTGTCGCTGATTATTGCAATGGTGGTGGGACTGCAAACATCCCTCTGGATTGTCAAGCCGATTCAGCGTTTGAATACCGCCGCCAAGGATCTGGCAGATGGAAGCTGGGAGCAAGAACTGCCAATTGAACGGTCTGATGAGATTGGGGAACTGGCTGAGTCTTTCACCTGCATGGCAAAACAGTTAAAGGAATTGTTTGAAACTCTAGAAGAAAAGGTGCGCGATCGCACTCAGGCACTTGCCAAAATTAACGGGGAACTGAAAAATAAAAATGCGCTGATTCGGCAAATCTTTGGGCGTTACCTTAGTGATGAGATTGTCAGCAATCTGCTAGAAAATCCCCTTGGGCTAGAGTTAGGCGGGACGCGACGTAAAATCACCATCTTAATCTCGGATCTGCGCGGCTTCACAGCTACAGCCGAACGGCTGTCACCAGAGCAAGTGATCACCATCCTCAACTTTTACCTGGAATATATGGCGGATGTGATTACCCGCTACGAAGGTACAATCGATGAGTTCATGGGAGATGGCATTCTGACATTATTTGGTGCGCCTACCGTGAGAGCAAACGACACAGAACGGGCAGTTGCGTGTGCGATCGCTATGCAACAAGCAATGATTCCCGTCAACCAGCAGATGCAAGAATGGGGCTTTCCGCTCCTGGAAATGGGCATTGGCATTCATACAGGTGAGGTTGTAGTCGGCAACATCGGGTCAGAAAAACGTACAAAGTATGGTGTCGTCGGTAGCCACATTAACCTTGCCTACCGCATTGAAGCGTGCAGTGTGGGTGGACAAATTATCATCTCCGAAGATGTGTTGTCTGAGGTGCGAGACATTGTGCAGGTGGATACACACCAAAAGGTGCAGATGAAAGGAGTAAAAGACCCCATTAACCTTTATGAAATCAGCGGCATTGGTGGAGAGCATAACCTGTTTCTCTCTAAGTCGGAAGAACAATTCCTAGATTTGCCAGAAGCTATTTCGCTCCAGTACGTTACCTTGGAAAGCAAACACGTAGGCGATCGCTGGTATCAAGCAGAGATTATCAAGCTCTCCCGCCAGGAAGCCCTGATTCAGCACAAAAACCTTGAAGAAGAATTGCCACTTCCCCTAACGAATTTAAAACTCATCCTGCTGAATAAAAATCTGCCCCAAGAAGTCGGTGAAGATTTTTATGCCAAAGTCTTGGAAAAACCTACACTAGAAGGCAGCTTCTACATCCGCTTTACATCCCTTCCTCCATCTGTGCGGGCGATGCTCGATCATCTCTATCAAACTATTTCTCTGGAGTTAGAAGAGCAAATTCCATTCGCCCGGACTTCAGTAAGCAGCACTAAGTAGTAGTGCAAAATTAAATATACATTTGTCATTGCGTCTACGCTACATTTCATTTCGCTCGCAATGACATAAATGATTTTGCGTAACCACTTATGATCAAAGTACGAGATAAACGCTAATCAGATCATGCTACAGTACGATCCGCTAGACTGCTTACCCTCCGCCGAGGATTTGCCGGACTCTGACGATACCCCTGTGGATAATCAGCTGCAACATTTAATTCCTGGTTTACTGGAAGCCATACTAGCTATGGCATGGTCAGACCGTATGGACTGGTTCTTTGGTGTTGATATGGGGATTTATTACGATCCCGATCAGTCAGCGATCGTACCAGATGGGTTTTTGAGTCTGGGAGTTGAACGTATTTTTGATGAGAATCTGCGTTTAAGTTACCTACTTTGGGAAGAACAACGCGTACCAACTATGGTGCTAGAAGTGGTTTCTCAAACACGGCGTGGGGAATACAGCACCAAGAAAGAGTTTTATGCCCAGTTAGAAGTTTTATATTATGTCGTTTATAATCCCCAACGGCGAAGAAAACAGACTTTAGAAGTGTATCGCCTGGTAAATGGGAAGTATCAATTGCAGCGAGTAAATCCCGTTTGGCTACCGGAAATTGGGTTAGGGATTGGCTGTGAACAGGGAACATATCAAGGCATTACACGCGAGTGGCTTTACTGGTATACTGAGCAAGGTCAGCGTTTATTAACACCAGAAGAACGAGTTAAACAAGCAGAACAACGCGCTCAAATGCTGGCAGAACGTCTCAGATCGCTTGGCGTAGATCCAGATTCTTTGGTTTAGAATGCGCTTCTGGCTGAATTGTGGCAGATGCAAGCTACGATCACCAAGGTACGAGTCTAAAAAACTGGTGAACGAGCATCAAAGCCTCATTAACGGAGCTAAAAAACTCATTAATCAGTATTAAAGACTCGTGGATGAGTCAGCTTAACGCAAAAAGGCATTTACTGCTTAGGAAGATGCATAAACTAAGGTTATAGTGGTACAGATTAGCCAAACGCCAAAGATAACGCACAAACCACAAGCTATTTTTTGTATCAATCGCCACAGTTACCCAGCTTTTCTCTTAACTGAAACTGTTGTTTTCAAGTAACCTTTACGTTTCATGACATAAGTAAGAAAAGCATAGTTTGTCGATATCTTAAGTATCTGCAAGTCAATAAGCAAAGTGCTATCTTATAAAAATAATCGAGAGTATATAGTTGACACATATAAAACTGTCACATACTCTAGATGATTGTCCGGAGAAAGCTAGCAAACAGAGAAATGATTGTCATAAAGTAAAGCAATATTTTTAGCTTCATTTCAATAAGAAATGATGAAGGAAGTATAGCTAAACTTAAGTATAAAACTTAAAATTTTTTGGAAAATCTGATTGCTAAACTGTCAACAACACAATTATTCCAGCTGATATACATGAACCAATCTGCGAAACGTTACTCGCCGCTCCAAGTAGCCTTGATTGGTGGAGCGATCGCCACGAGCGCCACTGTATCTTTATTTGGCCCGGCTTGGACTCGCTGCGTTCGGGCTGCCCTACAAGATAGCCCCAAAGCAGTAGTTGACGAAGTCTGGCAACTGGTGAATCGTGAATATGTTGATGGCAAATTTAATCAACAAGATTGGCAAGCAACTAGACAAAGTTTGTTAAGTAAAAACTATACAACTCATGAAGAAGCTTACGTTGCCATTCGTGAAGCTTTACAACAGTTGGGAGATCCTTACACTCGGTTTATGGACCCCAAACAGTATGAGGCGCTGACCAGCCAAACATCAGGGGAAGTCTCTGGGATTGGCATTCGCATGGAATTAAATGATAAAACCAAGCGGCTCACTGTTGTAGAAGCTATAGAAAATTCCCCAGCGCTGAAAGCTGGTATTAAAGCAGGCGATGAAATTTTAGCAATTAATGGCAAACCCACTCAGCAGATGAAAGTGGATGATGCCTCCAAGCTAATTCGTGGTAAAGCTGGTACTCCTCTGACATTGCGCCTGGGGCGGTCAGGGAAGAATGCTTTTGATTTGAAGCTAACCAGGGCAACTATTGAAGTACCAACTGTACGTTATACCCTCAAGCAAGAAGGTAATCGGCGTGTTGGCTATATCCGGTTGCGAGAATTTAGTTCTCATGCAGCAGAACAAATGCGACGAGCCATCCGCGATTTAAACGGTAAGCAAGTAAATGCTTATGTATTGGATTTGCGAGGCAATCCTGGTGGTTTGTTGCAGTCGAGCATTGAAATTGCGCGGATGTGGCTGGATAATGGCGGAATTGTCCGTACAGTAGATCGGTTAGGAGGAGCGGAAGATACTAAAGCTAATCGCACTGCCCTGACTCAGCTTCCCTTAGCAGTACTGGTGGATGGTAATTCAGCTAGTGCTAGCGAAATTCTCACAGGGGCACTCAAAGATAATAAGCGAGCAGTAGTTGTTGGCAGTCAAACCTTTGGAAAAGCGTTAGTACAGTCAGTTCATCAACTCGCTGATGGTTCGGGCTTGGCAGTCACCATTGCCCACTATTACACTCCCCAGGGAACGGATATTAACCACAAAGGCATCACACCAGATATCAAGTTAGACTTAACAGAAGCACAAGAGCGTCAACTAGCGTCTAATCCAGATTTAGTTGGCACTCCAAACGATCCACAATATGCGCGAGCAATTACAGCGCTATCTAGTAATAACTTCGCTCAACCTCCGGCAAATCAACCCACTGGATCAATGAGTGTCCGCGCTAGCGACTTGAAATTTTAGATTTACGTATTCAATTATTTCCCAAGCCGGATTTTTTGAGTCATACCAAGTGCGTGTTCTAATCAGTTTTAAGATTTTGGATTGGGAATACTAGTAAGTAATCCCAATCCAAAATTTTAATTTATGAATCATCAATTAGTTGATGCAACCACCGCCAACAGCTTTATGCCAAGGGTGTCGGTGGTTGTTCCTATTTATAATGGTGAGGCAGATTTACCAGATTTAATTTCTTGTTTGCTGTCTCAAACTTACCCTAAAGAACGGGTAGAGTATTTGCTGGTAGATAATAACAGTAGCGATCGCACTCTCACATCCCTAAAAGCATCTGCTGAACTTTGCCCGATTACAATTCACCCTTTGAGTGAAAACCAAATTCAAAGCTCCTACGCAGCTCGTAACACTGGCATTCGAGCTGCAACCGGGGAAATTGTAGCTTTTACCGATGCTGATTGCCGTCCTCAACCGCAGTGGCTAGAATCATTAATTAAACCTTTCATCAAACCAGATGTAGTAATTGTTGTAGGTGAAATTAAGGCTCTACCAGGTAAAACTCTGCTAGAACAACATGCAGACCGTCAAGAAACCTTATCACAAAAGCACACCCTTGCCCATCCTTTCTGTGCTTACGGTCAAACCGCTAATTTAGCAGTTCAACGCATCGCCTTAGAAAAAGTTGGTTTATTTCGTCCTTATCTTACTACTGGTGGAGATGCAGACATTTGTTGGCGGATTCTGGGGGCAAACATCGGGCATTTGGAATTTGCCCCAGATGCTGTAGTCCAGCACCGTCACCGTACCACACTCAAAGAATTGAAAAGCCAATGGCGGCGCTATGGGCGCTCAAATCGCTATCTGCACGAACTGTATGGCGTGGAGTTAATGCCAGGGCTTAAACGCCAGGAATATTACTATCGCTTGGTACGCTGGTTATTGAAGGAAGTGCCTAAATATAGCGTCAAGGCGATCGCGGGTCAAGCCAGCCTTGTAGACTTTTTAAGTACTCCTATTGCATTATTTACTGCGAAAGCGCGTTACTCTGGGCAAAGCGAAGCCAAGCTGCCAGAAAAAGCCCAGATTATTGATTGGCTATAGAAATTAGCTCAGATGAATTTCAATTTTGAATTCTCCACAAAAGTTGACCTGTCTGTATATTGTTCAATGCCTACCAAGTTTCGCTAAATTGGAAAAAGGTAAACTTAAGGAAATTTCAAATGTCAGCACAACTGTTACTGGTAGATGACGAACCGGGATTGCGGGAAGCCGTCAAAGATTATTTACAAGAAAGCGGTTTCAGCGTTCAAGTCGCCAGTAACGCCCGTGAGGGTTGGGATTTGATGCAGCAGAACACGCCTGACTTAGTGATTTCTGACATCATGATGCCCCAGGTAGACGGCTATCAATTCCTCAAGCAACTGCGAGATGATCCTCGGTTCCAAACGCTGCCAGTAGTATTTTTAACTGCTAAGGGCATGACAGGCGATCGCATTCAAGGCTATCAAGCTGGTGTTGATGCTTATTTACCCAAACCTTTCGACCCAGATGAGTTAATTGCCATAGTAGAAAACTTACTTGCCCGTCGCACAGCTAAACTTCAAACTACAGGTGAAGACGGTGAAACTCCTGATATTGCTGAACTAGCCCATCAAATTGCCCAAATAAAGGCTTTGTTAACTCAAAGAAATGCGATCTCACAATCACCAGCACCATTTAAAATCGACCTGACCCCTAGAGAACAAAGTGTTTTAAACTTGGTCGCTGAAGGGTTAATGAACAAAGAAATTGCCCGTCGCTTAGAGACCAGCGTCCGCAATGTCGAAAAGTACGTTAGCCGTTTGTTTAGTAAAACCGGTACTAATAGCCGTACAGAGTTAGTTCGTTTTGCTTTAGAACACGGTCTTGCTAAATAGACAGCTTGTCTTGAAAAGAGGGGCTGGGGACTGGAGAATAAGGAGGAACAATTTTCATGCCCTCATTGTGGGCATTTACTCGTGGGTTTTAGCTTGAAAAATTGCTAAGTAATTAAGTCAACAGTCATTAGTGCTAATGACCAAGGGCTAATGACTCGAAATCCCACGGCTTTTTATGAAAACGAGCATAGCGATGTTTTCGTAGCTGTGGGATGAGAATTGATTTTAGTTGGACTAATTAACAGTTCAGTATTAAGCCTTCAGCCCTTTGTCAAGTAGTTAAATTTATCGACTAATCTTCTAAAAAATTAATCCTACCCTAATGGGTTTGTGAAAATTATCTCATATGCCATGTGTAAGGGTGGAATGAAACTTCAAGCTTGCAAAATCCTAATATTAAACAGCTGCAATCGCTCACGAAGCAACCCATAAATTTAGAAATCTCTGAAATGTTCAGAGTATTTAACGTAAATGATTGCTAACTAGTACTTTACCAACTTGAAGTAACACCCTGATCAAAGGTATTTGCCAAAAATAAAATCCTTGAAAAACTGTAACCTGCCTTAGTAGGAAGGCGTAACTGCATTAGTAGGCACCCAAATATTTCCGTAGTGCAAAGGGTGAGGGCTACTGTGACGCTTTCTTGGGCTTTTCGGAGAGTAAGGTAAACTCCTAGCCTTGAGGTTAAGTTACACAAGCCAACTCAAGGTTAGAGCAAATAGGTAAACTTAAAACAAATTCACCATTTGATATCTAAGCCACGACTTGTCACTACTCAAATTATACAGATATTTATTGACTATTATCGGCGAAATTTCGTAAGCGCATGAGTTGGCGTCGCATTTGCGGTGAAGCTTTAAATTCAGAAACTTCCTGGGCTTTAACAGACGCTTGCAGTGTCTCTAGAAAATCATCAGAGCCTTCAGTTAAAGCATCTAAAAGCACTTGCAATAGTTGCTCGCGATCGCCTAATAGACTCTTTTCCTCAATCAACCGGAATTTGAGATGTATTTCACACTCATAAACACCTACTTCAATATTATTTATCTGACGTGGTAAGGCTTTGGAGTTCATAAATTTTGCGGATTCCTTTACTTGGTGGTCATGAGGTTGAGGAGCTAAATACCCAACAAAAATTCTTTAATTTTTTTTTGAATCCAAAGTGGTTGAACTCAGAATCATTCTTCATCCATCACATTTGTCTTCTATTCCACTCTCCTGTGTTCTTTTCGAGCCAGACTTTGACTGCGTAGGCTGTATTTTCCCTGCGCCAAAGGTGGTTCAGGTAAGCCATAACTATTATTCAGTTTTTAAGATTCTATACAATAAAGTTTCTGTAAGAAGTTGTTCGAGCTTTTTAAAGGTTTTTACATCAACTTTATCTAAACGTCAATAACAGTTTGGAATTTTACTGAAATTTTCGTGTTTACACTTACGTAAAAACACTAAAGTTTTTCTCTTTTATGAAAGCTAGAGGTAGTTGTGCCATAACTACGTAAATTTACTAGATGTTCATTTTTTTCATCATAAAATTCAGGAGACATCAATCAGCAAAGTCATTAAAGATTTATTTTTGTTCTGAATGAAAATTATAGACACTGATTACTTTATTACAGCCGAGTCTGCTATTCTAGTGCTTTCTAGATTTTGTCAAGTAAAAAGAGCCTAGCAGTAGTGATTAGACATGGTTAACTGACCGCCATAGTAAACTCGTGGTTCCTCTAGAAATCAAAACAGCTTACCTGTAAATTGTCGCAAAGGCAACTCCGGCTAAAGTTTGCTAAAGTTTGACGCTCAACAAACGTTAATTCGATGGATTTGTGACCCCTCCTCTAATTTCTCAACACCAGTTCGTTCAAATCGGGACAACCCGTCAACACACTAGGCTTTACAATACACTGGCTCCCCGTGTCAAGGAGAGCCTGAAAAAAGCTATGATCTTGCTGCTTCTCTTAGGACTAATGCAGTGAAACGAAAAATTAAGAATTTGAAGAGAGTGTAGTGCAGATAGTATTTTGGCTAATGCTTGCACCATAGGCATGATTCCTTTTTATTAAGGTCATTCAAGCTCAGGTATAGCGTCTACAATGATTTCAGTGTAATCAACCCAAATCTTACACCCTTTTATGGACAACCCGATGCTGCTTAAGTCCACAACCCGGCATATCCGCATTTTTGCAGCGGAAATTGACCGAGATGGCGAACTGGTTCCCAGTAATCAGGTTTTATCGTTAGATGTTGACCCAGACAATGAATTTAACTGGAATGAAGATGCGCTGCAAAAGATTTATCGTAAGTTTGATGAACTGGTAGAAGCATCTAGTGGCCAGGATTTAACAGACTACAACTTACGCCGCATTGGATCAGATTTGGAGCATTATTTGCGATCGCTCCTACAAAAAGGCGAAATCAGCTACAATCTCCTAAGCCGTGTCACCAACTACAGCATGGGAATCCCCCAAGTAGCAACTGATGAGAAACAGTAAAGTCAAGAGCTACAACTAAAAGTTTTGTAATTCTTGGCTTTTTAGGGGCAGGCTGTACCATGCCCCTAAGACTTGTCTGCTGCGGCTTTAAGTAATAGTACTAGATGTGAACAATAAGCTAAGTTTTGGTAGTTTAAGTTTTAGTAGTTAATCTACCACTTGCGATTTCGGTGAACGAAATAATCCTCAGCTATCTATGCTGAATTACAGTACGTATAGGTCAATACCCTGAAGTTGCTGATAAGAATTTTTTAGGTAGAAGCTTTCTGACACAGTTAATATTTAGTACAGCTGTAACAGCTAGTATTGCTAGATTTAAATTATTCAATGGATTGTTAACCAATTTTTTGTGCTAAAAGCCAAGCTAGCAGAGTTAGTATAGATTCGCACTAATTAATATGATAGCTACCGCTTTAGTGCTTGGTCATCCTCTCAAAATATATCTGTAAAACTTGAATATATTTATTTTTTATAAAATTTCGGATCTACAGCTATGCAGTATGTGATTAGTAACATATGTCCTCGTTGTGAAGAGATGTAGCTAGCCAAGAGATAATACAGTACATTCTAGACAATTCTCATAGATGCAAAATCACTGGTAGGTGTGCTAGAAATGCCAATTACCCAAAACATTAACTAACAATGGCATCATTAATCGGATAATGGTTTTTCTAAATTACGTTAAAAATTGGTGAACTATATTTGACAAAGTTGAGAGCCTCGTTTAGCTTATGTGTTCAGTTATCTTAATTCTTAATTAAAGTTATTAATGCCTCACAACTTATAAACTATAGAAATACTAGTATTATCTACCGCTTTGTGATCAGGTAATTTATCAAAAGTAAACAGTACAGTTATGCTGGCTGGAGTTAAGCTGTGGTGGCAGAGTTGAAGTTAGCTGCGCTGTTGATAGAGAGTCATATAAGGAATAGAAAGTATGATGAGGCTGTAGGATTGACTGAGGAGCGATTTCTTTGGATAAGTAGATAATTATTAGCGCCTGCTAGTATCAGCCAGCTAAAATCATTGATCCAAAGTTGGATATGTCGGGTTAAAGAAACATGAGCGATCCAGATTGCCTCTGCTAATGCTGTTGAAGAAATTGCCAATGCTGCTGAAGAAATTGCCAATTGCTGATCGGTGCGAAAACTATGGAAAATGATGTGGCAACGCTCTACTGCCCAAATGAGATGTGTCAAGCTCTCAACCCCTTAACACATAAATTTTGCTTGCGATGCTCCACACCTCTACCCAAGCATTACCTCTGGGCTGAGGGAGATGGCCTGAGTGTTGCCACTCCCGGAGAAATCTTGGACGAGCGCTATTTAGTGATCAATAAATCTGTTGTTTTAGATACTAAGCCTGGGTTAGTTCCGCAAACACCTGAATTAGATAATTCGTCGGCAATTAGAGCTTATCTAAGACTTATTCCTTACAGATTACACGTACCGCAGGTATATGGAGTAATACCTGTAACCGATGGTCGTTCTCGTAAAGACATATTACTTTTAGAAAAACCCCCAATACTGACCGATGGTACAGCGCTACAAGTGCAACTGTGTAGCGAGTTAATCAGTGCTTGGCGTGACGCTACATCAATGCGCCAACTCAATTGGCTATGGCAGTTAGCTCATCTTTGGCATCCATTTGCAAGTGAAGGTGTGGCCTCTAGCTTACTAGACCCATATTTGTTAAGGGTAGAAGGGTCGTTAGTACGCTTGTTAGAATTGCGTGTTGACTCCTCAACAACACCAGGCTTACCTCAATTAGGAGAATTTTGGCAGCAATTGCACAGAGAGGCAAAACCAGCTATAGCTGAACTTATCAACAAAATTAGTAATGCTTTAATTCAGCAACAGATCAATTCACCTGATCAATTAATTACAGTCTTAGATCAAGGACTAGCTCAATTAGGGCGATCGCAAAAGTCTACTATCAAAATTTTCACTAAAACTGACACTGGCCCCAGTCGCCAACGTAATGAAGATGCCTGTTACCCTCCCAGTGGTACCTTAGTAAGTAAACCTCCACAGGCGACCGCCCTAGCCATTGTCTGTGACGGCATCGGTGGGCACGAGGGAGGCAA
Source organism: Mojavia sp. (assembly GCF_059505145.1). Classification (NCBI taxonomy): domain Bacteria; kingdom Bacillati; phylum Cyanobacteriota; class Cyanophyceae; order Nostocales; family Nostocaceae; genus Mojavia; species Mojavia sp. The sequence continues at coordinate 106,558 of NZ_JCACKA010000063.1, read as the reverse complement.
TGTAGCATCAAATTTAGCAATTGAAACGATTCAGCATCAGGTACATGAACTCACAAAAGTTCCGTATGACCACATAGACCCTTCACTGCTGCTAAATGACTTAGAATCAGCAGTGGCAGTTGTAAATGACAAAATTAGCCAACGCAATGACGGCGAAAATCGGCAGGGACGTCAACGCATGGGCACCACCTTGGTAATGGCATTACCAATTGCCCATGAAATGTACATTACCCACGTCGGTGATAGCCGTGCCTACTGGATTACGCGCCACGGTTGTTATCAAGTTACCCTTGATGATGATGTAGCTTCGCGTGAGGTACGGTTAGGCTATGCTGTCTACCGTGAAGCAATATTACAAGGTGGATCTGGCTCTCTCGTCCAGGCTTTAGGAATGAGTCCCAGTACTTCATTACATCCCACTGCCCAGAGGTTTATTCTGGATGAAGATGCTGTTTTCCTACTTACATCCGATGGTTTGAGCGACTTTGACCGCGTTGAGGACTATTGGGAAACAGAAGTCTTACCGATTTTGACAGGGGAAACCGATGTAGCACATGCTACTGAAAAATTAGTAGAAATTGCTAACACTAAAAATGGACATGATAATGTCACTATTGCCTTAGTACATTGTCAAGTTCGATACTCTGAACCAAACTCAAGCCTGGCAGCGGTCATACCAGACAGTTTCCTGGGTAAAGCTACTAATGCTCCGTCCAGAACAGTACAAGGAACACTCCTAGGTAACCCCAATCAGAAAACACAAGTAATCCCAGAAACTAAGCCTGCCAAAACTGCCCAACTACCACTAAATTTTATAGTTCCGTTAATATTAGTTTTAGCAGCCGGTTATTTGGGATACTTAGTAATGCAGATGCGATCGCCATCCGGTGAAACTCCAGTTGTGACTAGCCCAACCGCAACTCCGCAGCCAACTACCACAGAAGCAACTGCACCGCGAACTATTGACAACCTTGATTCTGGGTGGGTAATTCAAACCCAGGCCCCAATCCGCCTAAATAACCAAGAATTATTACCCTCTGGTAGCCTTTTACAAGTTATCGATAAAAAACCAAATCCTAAAGCGGGTTCTAGAGATTTTTTCGTGCAACTGCGCTTGTGCCCCCAAGATACACCAGCTCAGTCATCAGTGAATAAACCAGATAATTCTAACTCTTCGCAACAAGTAGAGAAATTAGCACCAATTCAATTCTCCCAATCTCAACTAAAAAAATATAAGGTCAATGTTTTATCAGCAAAACAGCCGAGTGCATGTGATGATGTCTCGCCATCGCTAGATAACCAGACACCTGTACCAAATCCACAAAGTGATACTAGTCCAACCAAATCGAATACTCCATAAATTGGTAAAAACCTGAAATAATACAGGTAATAACCAGCGAAAAAAACTTACAATACAATGTAGATATTTTTACATTGGAAAATTTTTATTTGAAATTATTTGTTATTTAATACCTTTTGATTTAATGAATCCATTGCCATGCCTGAACCTGGCGATCGCCCGTTTGATTAATACTAGCTCTGATAACTTCGCCATATGGGTGGTTAAGGCTCCCTATCCCAGTGGTTATGTTTTGCATGATTGTATATGGCCTGTGGAACTCTCTCAAGTTTGGCAAGAATGGCAGCAGATGTTTGCTGGTCATAGCCCCTTAAGTATTTACTCTCGCTCAACGCCTCTACAAACAAATCCATTACCAGTGAACTTGGTTTCATTGCCTTCGGGTCAGCCAGGAGGCTACAGTAGCCGCTTAATGCAATACTTGGGAATTCATTTATGGCGTTGGTTATTTAATGGGCAAATTCTCGGAAGTTTAGAACGAAGTCGTGGCATTGCTATGGGGCAGCATACACGTCTGCGCTTTCGACTGGAAATTCGTGACCCGGATCTCATCGCCCTACCTTGGGAAATTATGCAACGTGAGCCTGGCCAATCGGCGATGTCTCTATCTCAAGATTTACTATTTAGTCGCACTACCAGTGAAGTTGAATCATTGCCTTATTTGCGAACAGACCAAGCTTTAAATATTCTGCTGGTTTTAGGACAAGATGAAAATTTGCAACTGGAAAAAGAAGCGGCAATCTTAGAAAAAACTCTCGCCAATGCAGGGCCTTTAGGTAGCAATTCTCAGGGATATGCACCCTGCATGGTACATACACTTCTGCAACCAAGCCCACAAGAGTTGATTCAGGAGTTAGAAACTAAAGCATACAATGTCTTCTTTTACGCTGGTCACGGTCTGCCAGATCCAGATGGAGGATTACTGTTTTTGCGCCCAAGCATGACCCTCAATGGCATAGAACTGGCCCAAGTATTGACTCGTACTGGTGTAAAACTGGCGGTTTTCAATGCCTGCTGGGGCGCACAACCAGCTGCTATAAATAATCAAGCTATACCCTCTAGCAGTTTGGCAGAAGTGCTGATTCGTCATGGCGTACCTGCGGTTTTGGGAATGCGCGATGAGATTGCTGACGAAGAAAGCCACAGTTTTATTCAAGTCTTTACGGAAGCTTTGCGATCGCGCAAGCCAATTGATGAGGCTGTGGCAGAAGCTAGGCAAGAACTGTTAACAGTATATAAGTTCAATCAACCAGCATGGACTTTACCTGTCCTCTACCTACATCCAGATTTTAATGGCGAATTGATTAAAAGTTTTGATGAAGGAATTACAGAATTACCAGAAACTACTATTCCGAGTGTGGTAGCTTCATTTCCTACAGCCTCTTTGCGATCGCTATCAGCAGGTGGTAAAACCTGGGTATTACGTTCTGGAGTGACTCGGATTGGTCGCACAAAAGACAATGATATTGTCATCCCAGAACCCTCTGTTTCTAAACGCCATGCTGAAATCTTATGTCGGAATACTTTCACTGACACTGCTCCGGCAAGAACTTATTACTTACAAGATTTATCTACCTACGGGACAACCTGGATTTTCAGTTCTAATGGTTGGCAACAAATCCTCCGAGAGGAAGTACCTTTAACATCAGGAATGCAATTAAAGTTTGGTAGTTCTAGAGGTGAGATATGGCAGTTTATTATCGAAGGCTCTTAACTTAGGTATTGCATAATTGCAATTTCAGTCATGAGCAACAGCCTCACAAATTTATTCTCACCATAGGCAAAATTCACTTTTTTTTGCGGAAATGTGATTCTGACAGTTGTAGCTGTCAATACTGCTAAATAATTAGTCTGGAGGCGACAAATGACTCACCAAATCAACAATTCAGAGACTATCTCATCTTTACCATCTCAAGTAGAATTAGATTTTTTAGCAACTTTACTAGAAGCTGAGGATGCTAGTTACCCCTGGAATCCAGCTGATGAGAAATCAGAAGCTTATTTTTGCCAACTAGAACAGCAGTTTCTTATCGATGATGTGCTTGAGCAAGAACTTACGGCAAGATCGCAAGTTTTTTATAGCCAGTTAGATAATCTTTGGGAAAAAAAATCTACTGCTTCAGACTCTAAGACAAATATCAGCCAGATTGTCATGGCTTTGCAAGAAAGCTTACAAACATCTTTTGCTTCAGCTGTACCCCAAGGCTGGCTAAATGCGATCGCTCACAAAGCTGCTGAAATTTTTACTTCCCAACAATCAATTGGTGAGCAACTCGTTCACTGTGTTCAAGATGTACTGCCTACTTGGGGCGCAGAAGATTTATTGGTTTTAGCGCGTCCTTATGCCTATGCTATGCGTAGTGGCGAACCACAAAATGTGGTATGTGTAATGAGTAACTTGGGTAACCGCGAGTGGACATCTTTATCGGAAGTCGAGCAAGCAAAGGTTAGTTTAGCAATTTCTTACTACGCCCTCACCAGACTAAATAGCTTTCAGCCAGAATCCTAAATGCAGTTGTCTGTTATTCCTGAATGGGGCTATATTTCAGGTAACTATTAACTTTGCCCGCACTCGGCGCTTGTCTTGCGGGTCTGATGCGTTTTTGCTGGTTTTTTTCTAAGTACAGTTTCCCTAATATACTTCAGACTATAAGCGGATTGCCAAACTAGCACTATCTACCCAAAGACATAAAAAATGGTTGGAGTTCTAGACACTTAGTTCCTGGTGGAGAACTAACTTCAATTAATTAACAATTCAAAATTTTACGTATTTGGTAATCGCTAATTAGCTGCTTATTTAGGGCCGAGAAAGCGGGTAGCGAAATTCTGCGATCGCGTTGGTGATAAAGCACGTGCCTTAAGAATTGCCGCCATCAAAAATGCATACGACAACACGCCAACAACCACCAACAGTAAAGCATTGATAGATCCGGTAGCGTTCCACAAAGCATGGAGTGCAGCAGCGCTAATATAACCAATGGGGAGAATTTGCCAACTCAGGCGGGGCTTGAGGACAGCCAACCCGATAAAATACCCCAAATAACCGCTGTAAGCCATGTGTCCTGCTACAGAGCCTAAAATTCGCGGAATGAGCAATTGCAATCCCACCAATTGACCAGTCCCTACTCCTGACTGTTGGGCAACATTTTGTGTAATTACTGGCACATATTGTCCGAGAGTTTCTAACAGGGTAAAACCCACAGCAGAAGCTGTTCCTAAGAGAATCCCATCTAGAGGTTCCCAAACGCCTATGCGTTCTCGCCAAGGTGAGGGCAATTTAATAGCAATTAACAACACTGCCAATACAGGTAAAGCCTTTAGTAATTCTTCCATCAACCCAGCACCAAAAAACATTCGCACCAGCAATTCTGTAAAGGTGATCGAATCCTGATTTGAAGGCAAGTTACCAGGCAGAATGCCACGAAACACAAAGATAAATAAATCTAATAGGGGACTGAGCAAAATAAACGACGTACCCAATGCTACTGACATGAGTACCCACCAAGGCTTCGGTTTACCGCACAGTTGGTAAACAAAATAATAGGCAGCAAATGCTATGTAGCTCGCTACAATAACTTGATTAGCTTGCGGCTGACCTACCGTAGCAAACATTAGCACCACGAATACTACTGTCAGAATTCCCGGTACGAGGTAAGCTTTACGAGTTAAATCTTTGCCAGTAGAAATAATGGGAAACAGTTGAGTAAAGCTCACCGAATCAGGTTTTAATTGCCCTTGGGGGTAACCTGCTGATGGCAGTGGTGTGGCTGGCCTGGTCATGATCGTAACTGGGGAGACAAATTCGTGTTCAAACACAAATTGCGGTCCATCAGCACCCAAAGAAATGCGATCGCCTGCATGTAATTCTTGACAACCTTGTAGGCGGTGTCCATTTAAATAAGTGCCATTAGCACTATTCAAATCACAAATTAGCCAGCTAAATTTGCCATCTGGAGATGAAGAGAGGGGACGAATCACAGCATGACGACGGGATACCATCCGATACATCATGGCATCCAAGACAACTTGACAGCTGGGGTCGCGTCCAATTACCACCTCTTTACTAGGGAGCAGCGAGTAGCGGGATTCTGACCTATAAGGTGCTCCATTACCAGACACTAGCCGCAGAAATGCATTATGTCTTGCGTTTTTGCCTGTCATCGAGTTAGAGTGCGTGTTTAAACTAATTCTTAAAATACTTTGGCATTAGAACCTCAGCAAAGCCACATTACAGCAATCTCATTTAGCTTGTGAAAAAAGAGTATCTGATTTAACAGGATTTTGACTTGTAACTTGTTCATATACTAATTACGACTGCTGTAGCTGTGGCTTTGCTAAATACACTATAGCTTTACTCACTGCTCAGGCATTCAAAATTTGCTCAATGAAAATTTAAAATTGTCTTATCAAGTGTTAACAAGTATTATAACTACTGGAATTTTGTCCTCAAGCTTGTTTGAAACGTGTAGTAATTATCGATTATATAGATTAGGTATTACTGACATCCTAGTAGAAATTCTATGGTTGGTCATTTATTAGATATTTAGTAGTATTTACTATATTTAGCTAAATACAAAAAAATTATAATTTTTTGTAGCCATTTTATAGTATTTTTTGTAACTAAAAAATAACATTCAGTACTGGTAAATGCTTAATACACCGTTCGCCCAGGGGGGACAAGGAAAGCATCCTCGGTTTCAGTTAGTACTTGTGTAAATATTGCATTTACAGCAGATTAAACTCTCTTATTGCTTTGGGAAAGTTTTTATTTTCATGCCCAGAACGACTGAGTTTAATCAGGGCAAAACGCTGTAAAGGAGTTAAAGATGCCCACTGTTGAGGTGTAAGGGTGATATCTATTGCTTGAGCTTGCTCTTGAACACTAGTTGGGATATTTGTAGAGTCAATCCATGCAGGTTCAGGCTCAATAGGCAAATGTGTAGCTGGTACACCAGTGCGATTTAAAATTAACTGTTCGAGATCTTGCCGATAAGATTGAATTTCTGTTTCTGTAGTGCAAGGTAATTCAACTAAAGCCTGACGATCAGCTTGAGACATCTGATTCCAATCAGATAATTTTAGCTTGATACCACAGGTATCTAGTTTGTAGCGTACCTGCATCGGTATACAGCGAAGAGAATCAACAAAATCTGCTTCAAATTCAAAGAAAGTTACCATAATTTTATATTGCAACACTCATTTATATAGAAAATGACATACTAATTTTATGTGATCTGCACATTATCACTTCAAGCTTCCAGCCGATAACTACAGAACAAAAACTGCCACAGAAGGCTAATAATATGCATCTTCAATATTAATATGGTATTAATTATGTTTTCTAGAATTACTAAAACGGATGAGCAAATAACTAATTGACAGACCCAGAACGGCAACTCCCAATCCAATGATATCAATTCCTGTTACTTTTTCTAAGTCAAGAATAATAATTTTTCTCGACACAGCAATTAAAGAAGTAACAATAACTAACTCAACTTGAACAACGTGTTTTCGCAAGTAAGCAGTGATGTTCTCTAAAATTTCTAATGCAATTAAAATATTTAAAAATAAACCAAAAATTTTAAATAATGTAGTATTGAATCTCCCGTATGGTGTGGTAAATAACTCTTTCATCAGGAAAATCACTAAATCTCCGATCGCAGCCAAAATTACCAGCACCATCAATAGGGATAACACTTTCGAGACTAGCACTTCTATTTTTTCAATTGAGTGCATAAAGTTATCGTCTTTAGCAAGTTCTTTAATTCCCTTGACTAGCCTTCTCATGTGCTGCCCCCTCTTTTTAAATAGCAAGTAATTAGCAAAAATATAAAAGAAAACCCTCGTAGATAAATCTAGAGGATTAGCAAAAAACACAGTGCCGCGATTTGTGTTTTTTCATAGCTAAGGCTAACGGCAGGAAATTAACTTTTATTGGAGTTTTTGCTTTTTTGCTAGTAATAATTCAGTGAGAATTGATCGGTCATACTTATAAAATAAGGATACAGTTACCCGTGTTTTTACAAGATTAGAAAAAATAATAGCAACTATTGACTATTACCTATGAACTGAATTACCAATTACTTATTTAATGGTATATGTAGCAGCTTACCATTGCGAGGACTGAAGTTGATAATTTTTGTGTGGAACTTCCACAGAAATTGGCATTACCTGCACTGCACAAGCTTTTAATTCTGGTTGCAATGAATCGGGGCAAGATTCTGGATGGGTGAGAGCATTAGCTTCAGCATCATTTGCCCACAACGCCCCCCAATGCATAGGAACAAACACCGTACCAGGGGCGATCGCTTTTGTGACTTTTGCCGGGAACTTAGCTTTACCCCGACGCGATCGCACTTCGAGCCAGTGGTTATCTGTAATCCCTAAAAAAGCAGCATCACGAGGATGAATCTCAATAAACGGTTCGGGATGCATTTGTCGAATTTTATCAATTCGACCAGTACGAGTTTGGGTATGCCAGTGTCCGTAAAGTCGCCCATTGGTCAGCACAAAGGGATAATCCGGGTCTGGTGGTTCTGCCAGCCCTCGTGAGTGATACGCCCCAAACCGCGCACGACCATCAGGAGTATGAAAGCGTAAATCGGTGTAGAGGCGCTTACCATACTTAGGATATACGGAGAAGGGAAATGGCCCCGCGTCCTTTTCTGGATGAGGCCATTGCGTGGGGCCTTGTGCTTGTAATTGCTCATGACTAATACCCGTCATCTCGCAGGGACGGTGGCGAGTTAGTTGGACAAATTCAGCATAGACTTCAGCAGAGTTAGCAAAAGCAAATTCTTTGACAAAGCCTAATCTGCGCCCTACTTCGGCGAAAATTTCCCAATCTGGTTTCGCTTCTCTTGGTGGTTGGCGGAATGCTTGACACAGGGTAACTGTGCGTTCCGAATTGGTCATTACCCCAGTTTTCTCGCCCCACTGAGCAGCAGGTAGCAAGACGTGAGCATAAGCAGCGGTTTCTGTCGGGTAATAAGCATCTTGGTAGACAGTGAAGGGCGATCGCAACAACGCCTTCTTCGTCCGCTCTAAATCTGGCATACTGACAGCTGGGTTGGTAGCAGCAATCCACAGTAAACCCACTGCGCCATTTTCCAACCCAGTAATCATATCCCAAGCCGTCAGACCGGGATTGGGTGAAATCTGCCCCCGCTTCAGTCCCCAAAAATCTTCAACTTCTGCACGGTGCTGGGGATTTTTTACCAAGCGATAACCAGGTAATAAGTGCGCTAAACCTCCAGCTTCCCTCCCTCCCATAGCATTTGGCTGTCCTGTCAGCGAAAAAGGCCCCGCCCCAGGCTTACCAATCTGTCCGGTCATCAAGTGCAGGTTAATAATAGTTCTGACCTTAGCCGTACCTTCGCTTGATTGATTCACACCCATCGACCATAAAGACAGTACCCGCTGAGATTGCCCCCAGTAGCGAGCCGCTGTTTCTAAATCTGCAATACTTATCCCACATCGATAAGCTACTACATTCGGGGCATAGTGGCGAATAACTTCAGCATAAGCAGGAAAGTTGTTGGTACAGTCGTCAATGAATCCGACATCAATGTAGTTCCAGCGCATCAACAAGTGAGCAATACCGTTTAATAAGTCGATATCTGTACCAGGACGAATAGCTAAATGTAAATCAGCGGCTTCTGCGGTTGGTGTGCGCCGGGGATCAACCACAATCATTTTGACTTTACGATTTTTTTTGTGGTACTTCGCCAAGCGATTGAAAACAATCGGGTGACACTCAGCGGTATTCGTACCAATTAAAAATGCACAGTCGGTTAACTCTAAATCATCGTAGCAACAGGGAGGGCCATCTGCGCCAAAGCTTTGAATGTACCCAGCTACAGCGCTAGACATACATAAACGAGAATTGGCATCAAAATTATTGCTACCCAGACATCCTTTCATCAGTTTCTGGGCGATGTAATAATCCTCAGTTTGAAATTGACCAGAACCATACATACATATAGCTTCTGGCCCTTGGGTGAAGCGCACTGTTTGAATACGTTTGGTGATGATATCAAAAGCTTCATCCCAACTGGCGCGCCGGAACTCCTGATCTAAAGAGTCCCGCACCATTGGGTAATGTAGTCTGTTCTTATCCAAAGACTCAGCGATCGTCGCACCTTTGACACAAACCATACCCTGGCTTGATGGATGGGCTTTGTCTCCCCGCACCCGCCAAATTGGAGTTCCTTGACTATCACGATGAGTCGCTTTGCCGTGTTGGGCTGGGGGTGAAACTTCGAGTCCACATCCAACACCACAGTAAGGACATAAAGTTTTGGTAAATTCGCTCATGGCAGGTACACCGTATTCGCCAATTGTTTAAATGTTTAAGTAGCAGGTTGTAGATCAAAAGTTGCTGTAATTAATGATTTCAATTTTGCAAAATTATGAGTATTCTTTATGTGATTATTTTGTTCTTTATATATAAATAATAAACAAACACATTTTTATAAGCTACTGCTGATTTACTAAATACATAAGTATAAGATGAAGAATAAAATACTCTTCATCTTAGTTTTCGCTTATTCTTCTACTAATAAAGAAGATCGATTGACTTCTGTTTCTTGGGATTCAACTTCATCACCAGATGCAAATGAACCTTTTGGTTCTTTGAGGAAGAAACCACACATGAAAGCGCAAATTATAGCTGCTATACCCATTGTGCTAAAGAGTGTTGATGCATCAGTTAAGCTGAAAATTGTCAGATAAATTACGCCACCGAAATTACCGTAAGCTCCAACATTGCCGGCGATTTGCCCGGTAGCTTCTTTTTTAATTAGAGGTACAATACCGTAGGTTGCACCGCAGCCAGCTTGGGCAAAGTAAGCAGCAAACATAGTCGCTGCGATCGCTAAAGGAATTGGCCAGCTACTGTTAATAAAATGTATTATTAAATAGCCAATACCAATGCCAGCGCTGATAATTGTCATTGTCCACTTACGTGAGCCAAATTTATCCGAAATTAAGCCACCGCTGGGGCGAGAAACTAAGTTTAAAAAGGGATAAGTAGCGGCGATCATTCCTGCTACTACATGCTCTAAACCAAAGGTTTTTTCAAAGAAGGCAGGTAGCATAGAAACGGCTGCTAACTCACTACCAAAATTAGTTACGTAAGTGAATTCGAGTAAAGCAACTTGACCAAACTGATAACGCTGTGCAGGCGCGTAAGTTTTCTTGCCAATTAGTAATTCTTTGTTAACTTGATAAGCTTTGTAAGTTTGGTAAGCAAACAATCCTGCTAACAACACCCAAGCCAAATACATTTGGGTTTGATTAAGAAAGTGAATATTCTTCTGTTCTAAGCGCCAAGCCAACAAACCTAAGGCAAAAATCAAACCAAAATTTGAGAGAATCATTGCCCAAAAGCTTTTAACGCTAGTTACTTCCAAAGCGCCATTTTTCTTGGGTTTATTGTAGACTTTGCCAGCAGGTGTATCTTGGGCTGTATTGTAATAAATTACACCGTATATAGCAGCAATGATACCTGTAAGGGCGATCGCCAACCGCCAATTGGAAGCACCACCAGCCAAAAAGCTAGTAGCAACGGCAATCATTGGTAGGGCAAACTCTGCACCAAAAGCCCCAAAATTACCCCAACCGCCATAAATACCTTGGGCACTTCCCATCTCTTTTGGAGGGAACCATTCAGCTACCATGCGGATACCCACAACGAACCCAGAACCAACAATCCCCATCAGTAGGCGGCTGATCACTAGTTGGTTAAAGTCTTGCGAAAACGCCGTAGCTAAACAAGGAACGGCAGCGAACATTAACAGTATTGAGTATGTAATTCTGGGGCCAAAGCGATCCAGAAGCATACCGATAATTAGCCGTGCTGGAATTGTGAGGGCAAGGTTACAAATGCCCAAAGTTTTAATTTGCTCAGGTGCTAAATCTAGTTGCTTGCCAATAGTGGTCGCAAAGGGAGCAAAATTAAACCAACAGACAAAGGTGAGAAAAAAGGCAAACCAAGTCTGATGCAATATACGATAGCGATCCCTGAATGAAAATAATCCTTTGAGCATTCAAACCTTCCTCAGTCAAAAAACTGCATGGAAAAATACAGGGGTAATTAAGTAATTACCCTCAGCAGATCAGATATTTCTTGATATTTGTGCTAACTCTAAAGCTGAAATTCATACTCCCTAATTAGAAAAATTTTAGGGAGTGCGTAAGTTGTTGTTAATACTAAACTAAAATTACCTAGCAAGTTTATTTGTATCTGCAATCACATTTTGATGATATGAATGTAAAAACGGCATCATAGCTATGCGTTAAAATTCATACTTTCAAAGATAGATGCCAAAGAATTTTGCTAATTGTTTTTACTCATCATCGTGAGCGTAACGGCGATACAAGAAGTCTAGGGCATAGTTCCGCAAGTTATAGTATTCCGGGTCTTCCATGATGCGGCGACGATTGCGGGGGCGGGAGAAAGGAATATCTAAGATTTCACCAATTTGAGCAGCAGGCCCGTTAGTCATCATCACAACTCTATCGGCTAAGAAAAGTGCCTCATCAATGTCATGCGTAATCATGAGTACGGTGACTTGATGATCGCGCCAGATTTGCAGTAGTTCTTCTTGTAATTCTTCTTTAGTGATCGCATCTAATGCACCGAAGGGTTCATCAAGAATCAGAACTTGCGGACGGATAGAGAGGGCGCGGGCGATCGCAACTCGCTGCTTCATCCCCCCAGAAATCTGACTCGGTTTTTTATCTGCGGCTTCTGTTAGCCCCACCATTGCCAAATGTTCTCTAACGATCGCTCTTTTTTCTGCCTGAGTTTTTTTCGGAAACACCGAATCAACAGCCAAGTAAACGTTGTCAAAGACACTCAACCAAGGCAAAAGACAGTAGTTTTGGAATACCATCATCCGGTCTGGGCCTGGTTCGGTGATCGGCTGGTCTTGCAGGAGAACTACACCATCAGTAGGGGTGTTGAACCCGGAAATCATGTTGAGTAGGGTTGATTTACCACAACCAGAATGACCAATTATGCAAACAAATTCACCTTCACGAACTTTTAGGTCAACGCCATCCAATACCGTGTAAGGGCCTTCGGGAGTGGGGTAAATTTTGCTGACGCCTTCAATCACCAGAAAATTTTCTGCTTTTTGTGTTTGTAGTTGGTTGAGTTGGGTGTTTGTTCTTTTTGCTGTTTGCATGATGTTTTTTTGCTTTGTTCGATGAATTTATAATTTCCTCACGCAGAGAGAGGAAGATGAGGAGGATAATTAATTACTCTTGACCCTTGACTCTTGACTAAATAAATACTTCTTCAATACGGATTTGTCGTTTGATTTCCAAGCTGTTGAGGTACTCTATGGGATTTGAAGGGTTAAAAACTTTACCATCAAATAAATGAATGGGGTTGTCCTGTCCGATATCGAGGATGCCGAGGTCGCGTGCAGCAGCACCAAAAACGTCCGTGCGGCAAACTCTGTCAATTACCTCCACCCAATTTTTGGGGAAGGTTACTAAACCCCAACGTGCTAGCTGAGTCACCATCCACAAAAGTTCGGTGCGGTTGGGATAGTTGGTTTGATTGAGATAAAACTGGTTGTATCTTGCTAGTTCCTGGGGTTCTGTACCGTTGCCGCGATCGTAAGGATCGATAAAACCAGGACGGACGTATGCAGGATTGGTATTCAAGTACTCAGGGCGGCAGATTAATTCCAGAATTTCTTCTCGATTGCGGAAGTCGTCGCAGTATTTGCAGGCTTCTAACAGTGCTTTTACCAAAGCAAGATAAGTTTCTGGGTACTGCTGCGCCCACTCTTCCCGCACTCCCAAAACTTTTTTCGGCTGTCCTGACCAAATTTCTAGGGCGGTAGCAGCAACAAAACCGATATCTTCATGAACAGCAAGGTAGTTCCAGGGTTCTCCAGCACAGTAACCGTCAATATTTCCGGCTTTAAGTTGGGAAACCATTTCTGTTGGTGGGATTACCGTCAGACTGACATCTCTATCAGGATCGATCCCACCAGCGGCCAGCCAGTAACGCAGGATTAAGTTCTGCATTGATGTGGGATGTACGATTCCCAAAGTCAGAATTTGGTCGGGAGAGGCATTAATTGCTGTTTTTAAGTCAGCCAGGTTTCTCACGCCTTGACTATACAATCTTTTGCTTAAGGTGATGGCGTTAGCGTTGCGGGAAAGATTTAAGGCGTTGACTACAGGAATCGACGGTTTACCACCAGCACCTAAAGTGAGGGCAAGAGGCATTCCAGCGACCATCTGGGCTGCATCTAATCTGCCAGTACCCACACCTTTAGCGATTTCCTTCCAACTAGTTTCGCGGCTGAGGGTGACTTGTTCTAAGCCGTACTGAGCAAAGAAGCCTTTTTCTTGAGCAACGATTAACGGTGCGGCATCAGTCAGGGGTAAAAAGCCAATGTCTAGATTGACTTTTTCTAAGCCATTGCGGGATACAACGATTGGTGCTTGAGTCTGTGCAGCTTTGCGTTTCTTAGCCTGTTTTTGCTGGTTGAGGAAGTAAATCATTTCGTTCCGCAGATTGTAATAGCTGGGATGATTTACTACTTCTAGGCGCTGTCTAGGGCGGGGGATCGGGACTTCTAGAATTTGCCCGATGTGTGCTTCTGGGCCATTGGTGAGCATAACGATGCGATCGCTCAACAATAGCGCTTCATCGACATCGTGTGTCACCATCACGCAGGTAACGTTATGTTCGTTGCAGATTTTCATCAGTTGTTCTTGCAAACTACCGCGTGTTAAGGCGTCTAACGCCCCAAAGGGTTCGTCTAGCAGTAACAACTTGGGACGGGTAGCCAAGGCGCGGGCGATCGCTACCCGTTGCTTCATCCCCCCAGATAACTCGCTCGGACGTTTATTAGCTGCAAGGCGCAGTCCTACCATGTCGATATGTTCTTCGACAATTAAGCGACGTTTACCCTTGGGCTGATCCTTATAGACTTCATCCACGGCCAGAGCGATGTTTTCCCGTACTGTTAACCAGGGAAGCAACGAGTAGTTTTGAAACACTACCATCCTATCTGGACTTGGTTCTTTAACTTCTCGCCCTTCCAAAGTTACACCGCCAATACTGGCTCTATCTAAACCTGCAATGATATTGAGCAAGGTAGATTTACCGCAACCAGAATGTCCAATTAGAGAAACAAATTCCCCTTGTTGGATTTTCAATTCAATATTTTTAAGAGCAATATATTTGCCACCATTTGGTAGTTCAAATACACGGTCAACATGGTCAACTTCTACAAAAGTAGTCATTTGTTATTAGTCCTTGGTCATTCGTCATTTCTTATTTGCAGGACTAAAGCTTCATACTTCTGCCCTCTGCCCTCTCATTACTTCTGTTCTGCTACAACTTTGCTAGCGATAAAAGCTACCATTCTATCTAACAGCAAGCCAACTAAACCAACGTAGACGAGGGCTAAAATAATCTCGCTCATGTTTGTTTCTGTAGTAGTGTTGTAGGCATCCCAAATAAACGAACCAATACCTACACCACCAACTAACATTTCCGCGGCAACAATTGCTAACCAAGATAAACCAATACCAATGCGTAAGCCTGTGAAGATATAAGGAACAGTGGCGGGAAACACTATTTTAAAGAAATACTTTACGCCTTTGAGACGTAACACCCTAGCAACATTAACGTAGTCTTGAGGAATTTGTTGTACACCTACTGTGGTGTTGATAATAATTGGCCAAATAGATGTAATGAAAATGACAAAAATCGCTGAAGGATTAGCCTGTTGGAATGCTGCCAGTGAGATGGGTAGCCATGCTAGAGGCGGTACAGTTCGTAATACTTGAAATAGGGGATCTACAGCATTAAAGAGTAATGAATTTGCGCCGATGACAATTCCCAAGGCAATTCCCACAATTGCCGATAGGGAAAATCCCAAACCTACTCTTCCTAAACTACTAAGTATTTGCCAACCCAAGCCTTTATCACTTTCACCATTATCAAAAAATGGCTGAATGATAAAAGGATTCCAAGTTTCAGTAATTGTTTCTATTGGCCCAGGTAATTTAAAGTTAGGGTTTAAACAAAGTAATTGCCAAATCACTAGAAAAATAGCTAATGCTGCTAGTGGCGGCGCAATCTTTTGCCAAAATAATTTACTGATAGCATTTTGAGACTTTTTTCTGTTAATACGGCTGCCTACAATAGCTGTCATTTTTTTACTTTCTCCTGTTGTACTCTAGTTGGGCCAAAAAGCAGCGATCGCAGCTATCATTAAACTTTTTTAATTTTCAAACTATTGAGATATTCTTCTGGTTTTTCTGGGTCAAATTTGACACCATCAAAGAAAGTCTCAACCCCACGAGAAGTACTACTAGGAATCTCAGAAGCAGGTACATTAATTGCTTTCGCTGCTTGTTTCCAAAGGTCTTCTTTGTTTACTTGATTGACGATTTCTTTAACTTTGGTATCTTTTGGCAAATAACCCCAGCGAATCTCTTCTGTTAAAAACCAAGTATCGTGGCTCTTGTAAGGATAGGAAGCGTTATTAGCCCAGTACTTCATACTATTGGCGAAGTTTTGTTGCGTGCGTCCATCGCCGTAGTCAATATTGCCCTTAGACCTTTCTAAAATATCTGCGGCAGCAACGTTAAAGTATTTGCGGTCAGAGCAGATTTTGCACATCTCCTCTTTGTTTTCTGGCTTATCGCACCACTGTTGAGCTTCTAGAACTGCCATCAAAAGTGCTTGGGTAGCGTTGGGATTTTTATCAACCCAATCTTTACGCATAGCAAAGGCTTTTTCTGGATGGTCTTTCCACAACTCGCCTGTAACTAAAGCTGTATAACCTAACTTTTGGCTAACCAATTGAGCATTCCAGGGTTCTCCCACACAAAAGGCATCGACTGTACCAACTTTCATATTCGCCACCATTTGTGGTGGTGGTACAGGTTCTAAAACCACATCTTGATCGGGATTAATCCCGCCAGCCGCTAGCCAATAGCGCATCCACAAATCATGAGTACCACCAGGGAAAGTCATGGCAACTTTCATGGATTGTTTATCAGCTTTGGCTTTTTCAGCTGCCTCTTTCAACCCCTTACTCTCTAAGCCAACTTTCAAATCTTTCAATTTATTAGCTACAGAGATCGCCTGACCGTTGGTATTTAACCGTGCCAAAAGATACATGGGCACTTTATCGTTGATAGTCATTAAATAAGGCATGGGGCTGAGGATGTGTGCGCCATCAATCCCATCGCCAGCTGAACCAATTTTCAGGTTATCGCGGGTGACAGGCCAAGATTTTTGCTTGATGACCTCAACATCAGCCATGCCGTATTTGGCAAAAAAGCCCTTTTCTTTAGCAATAATTAGTGGTGCAGCGTCAGTTAGAGGGATAAATCCTAGCTTTGCTTTGGTTGTTTCTACTTTCGGTGCGTTAGCTGCTGTAGAGACGTTGGCAGCTGAGGCAGCCGAAGGTGCTTGTCCACCTGTTGTGGCTGAATTGGAATTATTAGAGGAGCAACCATGAGCCAAGATAGAAGCAGCAGCCGCAGCACTGGTGGTGAAAATAAATTTTCTACGCGAAAGATTTGCCATTTTTCCTTTAGTTGTTAGTTACTTAGTTGTTGGTTGTTGCTGTTGTTGGTTGTTGCTTTTTATCCACTCGGCACTCATTTAATAGACTTCTTGCAGGAATATTTGGAAAGCAAGAATTTTAAGTTTCACGCAGAGTCGCAGAGGCGCAGAGAGTTTATAATCTGAGATTGAAACTAAGGATGAAAACTTTTTCCTTCCTTCTGCCCTCTGCCTCCTGTCATTCTGCCTTCTTTTCAAGACAGGTCTAATGAGTAACTAAGGCTTCTTGCTTGAGTTTCGCCCCGAAGTGTTGGATGAGTAAATCTTGTAAGACTGGCTGTAAGTCTTCGCAAGGTATGCCTTTGGTGACGCAAGTTCCCAAATGAGCATCTTTACCGACTTTACCGCCCATGTAGATATCAACTCCTTCCAAGGTTTTGCCATTTTTGCGAGTTTTAGTTCCCATCAAGCCGATGTCGGCTACTTGTGGCTGTCCACAGGAGTTAGGACACCCAGTCCAGTGAATACGTACCGTGCGAGTTAGGATTAACTCTGCTTCCAAGGCTTGAATCATTGCCAAAGCGCGGTTTTTGGTTTCGATGAGGGCAAAGTTGCAAAATTGTGCGCCTGTGCAAGAAACTAGCGATCGCGTCAGTAAACCAGGGTTAACAGCAAACCTTTCTAGCAATGGCTCAGTTAAAAATGTGGCTAAACGTGAGTCAGGAATATTGGGGATAATTACGTTCTGCTCAACCGTGAGCCGGATTTCACTGTTACCGTAAACTGTTGCCAGGCGGGAAATTTCAAACATATCCTCGGCATACAAACGACCAACAGGGATATTGAAGCCTACGTAGTTTAATTCTGGTTGCTTCTGTTTATATACACCAATGTGGTCGCGTTTTTCCCAGTCGATTTCGTCTTTTGGCGCTGCGGGTAACAATGACTTACCCAAACGGTTTTCTACCTCTAAACGGAATTTATCTAAACCCCAGTCGTCAATCAACCACATCAGGCGAGATTTTTGTCGGTTAGCGCGTAAGCCGTGGTCACGAAAAACTTCTAAAATGGCTTTACATAAAGCAACCACATCTTCAGGTGCTACCCAAGCATTTAAAGGAATCGCCGCCTCACAGCGTTTGGCTGAGAAAAAGCCACCTACCAGGACGTTAAATCCGAATGTCGGGGATTGAGAAAATTCTTGCCCATTCCCTTGCTTAAACGCTGGTACAAAAGCCAAGTCGTTAATTTCGGCGTGAACTGAATTGTCTCTTCCACCAGTAATTGCAATGTTAAATTTGCGGGGGAGGTTGGTAAACTCTGCGTTCCCTTCTCCTTTGTTAGTGAGCATATCCTGAATTTGCTGCACTAACTCTCGCGTGTCGAACAATTCATCCGCATCTAACCCCGCCACTGGATCACCTGTGATATTGCGGATGTTATCCATCCCTGACTGAACACTGGTTAAACCTACAGCGCTAAATTTATTAAAAATATCCGGTAAGTCTTCAATCCTGATCCCCCGTAATTGGATATTCTGCCTCGTGGTAATATCGGCGCTGCCATCGTCACCGTAACGCTGTACGACTTCCGCTAACACACGCATCTGATCACTCGTGAGGATACCGTTAGGTAACCGCAACCGCATCATAAACTTACCAGGCGTAACTGGGCGAAAAAATACACCCACCCACTTGAGCCGATGGTCACGGTCTGTTTCATCCATTGCTTCCCAACCAAGGGCAGCAAATTTCTCTATCTCGCTTTTGACGGTAAGTCCATCTTTTTCTGCCTTAAATTTCTCAAACTTGTTGAGGCTAGCTGTGGTGGTAGTTGCTGTATCTGTCATGAGTTGACTCTCATTGCAAATTGTTAATCTCGAAAAATCTCTATAAGCTAATCGTCTATCGCATTAAAATTTCAAAACTTGCTATTTTGAGCTTTTGAGGGTTTTTGAATGGTAGAATTGTTTTCGCCATACTCTACTCATTGCCCACTATCAATTGACTCGTAGTTTCAGCAATTCCCGGATATACGGGGTTAATTCTCATTAAGTGTATATTTTGTTACTTGAATTATGGCTTCAGGAACAATCTTTGCGTGCTTCCATTTGGTAAAGGTGTAAAGGTTGTTCTGGTACTGAAAGTGTAACGATTTACATACTCTTAAGGTTAAAGTGGTAATTTAGCTAAAATCGTATAAATAGCTACGAAATTTTGATAAAATTGCCAAAAACGTATTATTCTGATGCGTTTTCTGCACTTAGTATGGCTATTTAGGGGCGCAAGCCTCATGAGTAAGAGCGATTGCGCGGATCGCAGCTAATTTGAATTCAAAAATTCTTGAAGATGGCGTATGTTAGTTAAAACCTAGACATAATTGCAACAGCCATGAAACGTCGTGATTTCATTAATTGGGTAGGTTTAGGTTGGATAGCGAGTTCTTTGCCTGTAGCAATTGCCGCTTGTTCTTCCCAAACAAATGCACCGACGTCTTCAGTATCTGGGGATTGGCAAAAAGTAGGCACTTCCACGGATTTAGATAAGACTGGCCAATTGTTGGAGAAAAACTCACCTGTTGGAGCTGTGCTGGTAATTGGTACATCTAAAACTGAAAATATAATTGCTGTTAACCCCACCTGCGCTCATGCAGGTTGCATAGTGACATGGCAAGAACAAGCAAAAAAATTCTCTTGTCCCTGTCATGGTTCAGAATTTGGAGTTGATGGTAAAGTGCAAAAAGGCCCAGCTACAGAACCATTAAAAACTTATGCCGCTAAAATTGAGGGCAATTCTGTTGTAGTGAAGCAAATATGAGTAGAACGTTTTTAAACGCAAAGGTACGCAGAGTTTTTATTGAGCCGCCATTGAAAAAATATAAACTAGCAGAATAGGGGATTCTACGAATCGTGAATAATATCAACCAGCTTTTGGTGCAGGCACAGGCAGCACATGATGCAGCTGATTGGTCATCGCTGATGCAATATTTACAGCAGATGATTCTAAAAGAAGACTCTACAAATCCAGAAATAGTGAAAAATCGAGAATATCTCCTGGAATTAGCACTCTCGATTTTAGATATGGGAGATTTTCAGCAACGCTGGGACATTGCCAAGGTTTTGATTCAATTGGGTAATGTTGCTATTCCTCGGCTAATTGAGATATTAGAAGATGAAGACGCAGAGGAAGAAGTACGCTGGTATGCGGTGCGAATATTGGGCGAGTTTCAGCATCCAAATGCGATCGCTCCTTTGGTGCAATTATTGAAAAGCGCCGAAAATCAAGAATTGAAGGAAATGGCCGCTGCCGCATTAGGGCAAATGGATACTCTGGCTATCGCGGCACTCTCCGAACTCTTAATAGAGGAAGATACACGACTTTTAGCAGTGCGATCGCTCTCTTACATCCGGCGAACAGAAACGATTGTACCGCTGTTGAGTGTGGTACAAGATTCCCAAGCCACAGTTAGGGTTGCAGCAATTGAATCCCTCAGCAGTTTTCATGATGAACGTGTACCACCCATATTGATCAACGCTTTGAATGATGTGGCTGCTACAGTCCGACGCGCCGCAGTGCAGGGTTTAGGTTTTCGTCCTGACTTATGCGAAACACTCGATTTAGTCGCAAGATTGCAACCTAGACTGCATGACTTAAATGAAGACGTTGCTTGTGCAGCAGCAATTGCCCTTTCCCGGATGGCTTGTGACGAAGCTGCCCAACACTTATTCCAAGTGCTGATCTCACCTCAGACATCGCTGAAGCTGCAATTAGAGATAACTCGTGCCCTTAGCTGGTTAGGGAATTCTTCCAGTTTGGAATATCTGCAACAAGCGCTGAATCAAAGCTCGCTAGAAACACTGTGGCAGGAAATAGTCACAGTTCTAGGGCGAGTACAACAGCCGCAGTTAAGCATCATAGCCACAGAAATTTTGCTGGAAATGCTGGAATCAAAGCATCCAGCTACAGAAATAACCAACATCAAAAGCGCGATCGCTTTGTCTTTAGGGCAGTTAGGCAGATTGCAGGCGATTGAACCATTGATTTTGCTATTGGCAGATCCAGATGCACAGGTAAGACTACATGCGATCGCTGCACTTAAGAATCTAGCGCCTGAAGTCGCACATCAACAATTACAGCAGCTAGCGAATGATGCCGCACTCACACCAGATTTGCAACAAGGAGTAGCGATCGCCCTGGCGGAATGGTAACCAAATTACGAATTACGAATTGCGTTGCCCCAAAATGTGATGAACCAGAAATTTTCATTTTGGTATTTAGATACAGCAAAAGAAAATAATCAAATTTTTTGAGAGGAGAATTTGCTAGTAATCTGACGCAAAGGCGACTATGGACGAGTAAAACCGTAAAATACTAATCCGAAAAATTTAAATTAAAATATTGTAAAGAAAATTCCTGGTAACAAACTGTACCAAATTTAGGAGAAAAAACCGTTAAGTTAATGAAATCTCTAAATGTAATTCAGGCTACGAAAAAATGCGACTAGAGCAGTTGCAAGCCTTTCTTGCGATCGCGGAAACAGGCAGCTTTCAACAAGCAGCGCGGAAATGCGGTGTTACTCAATCGACAATTAGTCGCCAAATCCAAGCATTAGAAGCAGATTTGGGGATAGAACTGTTTCATCGAACAACTCACGCCAAACTGACGCTGGGAGGCGAACGTTTGCTGCCTCGTGTTCGCAAAATTTGCCAAGAGTGGCAAACTGCTACAGATGAATTAACAGATTTAATTGCAGGAAAGCAGCCAGAATTGTGCATTGCAGCCATTCATTCAATGTGCGGCTCATATTTACCACCAGTGCTACAACAATTTTGCCGCGATTATCCAGATGTACAACTGCGGGTAACCTCATTGGGTAGCGATCGCGCTTTAAAAGTTCTCAAAGATGGATTAGTAGATCTAGCGATTGTGATGAATAATCGCTTTTTGACTACTGGCAGAGAAATGGTGGTAGAAGTACTCTATGACGAACCGATAGAAGTTCTCACCGCAGCCAAACATCCACTAGCTCAATACGAATGTATTCCTTGGCCTGAGCTAATTCGTTATCCGCAAGTGGTGTTTAAAGATGGTTATGGGATGCAACGCTTAATCCAAGATAGATTTGAGCGCATAGAAGTCACACTCCAAGCTGCTTTAGAGGTTAACACCTTAGATGCTTTCCGGGGAGTGGTGCGCCAAGGCGAACTCATCGCTTTGCTACCTCACTCAGCATTAATTGAAGCACGACACGACCCCACTCTGGCAGTGCGCCCTTTAGCCAGTAATATTTCTGGTACTTTGCCTGATAGTTCTAGCTTGACTCGTCGAGTAGTTATGGTGACAACTGGCGATCGCCTCCAAATACCCCCCATCAAGCACTTTTGGCAACTGGTGCGAGAAAGTATTCCACCGCAAATACGCCAGCAGCGATCGGCTTCGTAAGCCTGATGAGTTTCTAGTCAAAAATGTATATTTCCCAGATTGGCTAATAAGTAATTACTATGACTAATGAGTAATGACCAATAATTAATTACTGTTATGAGCAACGTATTTAGGCAATTCGTGCAAAAGGTAGGCAGTGGTAACCACACAGCAGAAAACTTAACTCGTCCTGAAGCGTCCACGGCTACCAAAATGATGTTGCTAGGTGAAGCAACACCAGCCCAAATAGGAGCATTTTTAATTGCCCACCGCATCAAGCGTCCCACAGGAGAAGAGTTAGCAGGGATGTTAGATGCTTACAATGAATTAGGGCCAAAGCTTCAACCTATTGCTTCTGCACGGTCAGTGATAGTTTTGGGAATACCTTACGATGGCAGAACGCGCACCGCACCAATTAGTCCGATCATAGCTTTACTACTGGCTTGTGTAGGTCAACCAGTAATCATGCACGGTGGCGATCGCCTACCGACAAAGTACGGACTGCCCTTGGTAGAGATTTGGCAAGGGTTAGGGGTCGATTGGACTAACTTGCCACTAGCAAAAACTCAGCAGGTTTTTGAGCAAACAGGAATTGGCTTTGTTTATACGCCTAAACATTTTCCCTTAACCCAAAGTATTTGGGATTACCGCGACCAATTAGGTAAGCGTCCACCCTTGGCGACAATGGAGCTAATTTGGTGTCCTTATGCTGGGGATGCTCACATTATTGCTGGGTTTGTCCATCCTCCAACGGAAACGCTATTTCAGGAAACATTGGCGCGGCAAAATGTAACAAAATTTACATTAATCAAGGGCTTGGAAGGTAGTTGCGAGTTACCACGCGATCGCACTGCTATCATTGCCTTATCAGCACCTGAAGCCTCTGGGGATCTAGAACGGTTGCACCTCGTACCTCGTGAATATGGATTTACTACTAAGAACGTCCCCCTTGGCGCTACTGAAGAACTGTTTACCGAAATGCAAGCAGTTTTAGCTGGTCACTCTGAAGAACTGAAGCAAACAGCCTTATGGAATGGAGGTTTTTACCTTTGGCGTAGTGGCATTTGCCCAGATATGCGATCGGGTATAGCCAAAGTAGAAGAATTATTAACCAGTGGTGCAGTAGCAGCAAAACTTCAAGAACTCGCTCAAGTAGTAAATTCTGTTTCTGAAGCAGTTTTTCAACCAGTTTAAGTTGTAAAATTATTATTGTGGTTAGTGTGGAATTCTCTCTAAGTTTTTAGTTGAGAAGATTAACCCAGATGGATAACATCAAAGTCCGGCAATTAAATCTTGATTTTTCTCAATCTTTTGAAAGATACTGGTTTAAACAAAGTATTTTCAAAACGCACTTATTTAATAGCTTCACCCTTGGCGTTCCTGATATTGAAAAATATCTAATTCGCAATGCCAAAAAAAGAATCAAATTTATTGGAAATCCTCAACTAAAACAACAAGCCCAAGCTTTTATATTGCAAGAAGGTCAACATTCGGTTCAGCATATAAAATTTTGGCATAACTTAAAATCTTTAGGTTATAAATTTGATACTTATCTCAATTGGCTACAGATGATTTTTTTTAATATTCTGGAACGCCGAATGAGTACGAATTTAAATTTAGCTATTAGTGTAGGAATTGAACATTTGACTACTTTAATGGCTGAATTTGTTTTAGAAGTTGATTTATTTGCCGAAGCTGAACCACAATTAAAGCAGCTTTTTGAATGGCACGCAGTAGAAGAACTCGAACACAAAACAGTTTTATTTGATGTATTGCAAGATAAAACTAGTAACTACCTGCTGCGTCTAGTAGGTATGTTTATAGCTCATATTTTAATTTTATTTTTCCTGAATTTAGGTTTAGCTATATTGCTGTATCAAGACAAAAAATTGTTAGATAGAAAAGTGTGGCAGGAGTTAATCGAGTTTTGGATTACCAAAGATAAGTTCTTGTACAAAGTATTATTCAACGCAATAGATGCTTTGAAAAAGGACTTTCACCCTTCACAAAAAGAACATTTATGGTTGATACAGAAGGTGGCGGTATAAGCTAAAAATTTGAAAATTACTTACCAATAGCTAATGTTAGACCTTCACGGGCTAACAGCGCTTTAGGATATGCAGATTTAACTTTGTTTTGCATTTGATCAAGAAAATCATCATCATCATCTGGGTGATGGTGAGATATGACCAAGCTTTGTACACCA
Organism: Mojavia sp.; assembly: GCF_059505145.1. Lineage (NCBI taxonomy): Bacteria > Bacillati > Cyanobacteriota > Cyanophyceae > Nostocales > Nostocaceae > Mojavia > Mojavia sp. The sequence goes on along the minus strand of NZ_JCACKA010000063.1, from coordinate 82,013 downwards.
CCGCTATTAGCTAAATTGACAGCAGTTTGCCACTGCAAATCAGATGAGTCATGGTTGTGAGCAGTGGGAGGAGTGTATGTAGCATTGGCAATTAGTAAATTCACGCCATTAATAAACTGTAAAATTCGTTCTTGCTCTAATGGTTCGGCATTCTTGTGCAAATCTGTAACGTAGGCAACGCTATAATCCTGCCAAGTAACTCGATAGCCTACTGAGCGCTGAGTTTGATTAATTACTGCTGTGTTAATTATGACATCATCTAGTTTGACCTCGCTACCTGGAGTTAGATTGTGAAAATGCAATTCCGACTGCATTACCTGTAAAGGGTAAGGAAAGTGCGGTTGAAGCATCTGGTCATGTAGGCATTGTTTGATTGAGGCACTATTAGAGGCAGCTGTGCCGTAGATATGAAAGCAATTTTTTGCAATAAACGCAGGAGCAAAAAAAGGAAACCCTTGAATGCGATTTGATTGGGAGTTAGTAAAAAATAAGTGGGCTTCTACTGGCTGTTGCAATTTTTGCCAAGCTTTACCCAATATACGTAAGCCAGTACCCCCATCAAAAATTAAGTGTTTCCCTCCTACAAGCATTTCTACACAAGCAGTATTCCCACCATAACTATGGGTGCTGCTATCTGGAGTAGGAATTAAACCCCTAACACCCCAAAATTGCACGAGCAATTGTTCTGCTGAACCACTTAGTACAGTAGTTTGCTTCTCGGTTAAATAGCTTTGGGAAGCCGACAGTTCAAAATTTGACATTATTCTTTGAAGTCTAGACCTTACTGAGCAGGTCATCGTAGTGCCGCACTTCCAACAGTCGGTTTTTTTCGTCTACAATGACGACCGTAGGCGAGTAATTTTGCAACTCTTCCGGAGTGAACTGCCCGTAAGCCATTATAATCAAGCGATCACCTATAATGCCTAGACGTGCCGCAGCTCCATTTAGCTCGATTACTCCTGAATTGGCTGGAGCAGGTATTGCATAAGTAATGAAGCGCTCGCCATTAGCATTATTCACTACTTGTACCTGTTCATAGGGTAAGATGCCAGACTTTTGCAACAGAACTTTATCTATGCTGATACTACCTACATAGTTGATGTTTGCCCCTGTGAGAGTACAGTTGTGAATTTTTGCCAAAAGGAGAGTACGCTGCATTGCATTTAGGGATTCTGTGGCAATTTTTGTGTTTCGTAACCAGTAAAAATTATTATTTCCTGGTTCTTCAACTTTGGTGACTAGGATTTTAGCTAGTTTGTGCCAAAGTAGATAATTCAACTTTAAATTACTAACTGAGAATTGGGAATTGAACACCAAGTATTAGTAATTAACCCGATGCTCAATTCCCTACTCTCATGATCAATTATCCTTTAACAGCTTTGATGGATTTTTCTACCAAAGCATTAACTTGGTCAACATCCTGCCAACCGAGAATTTCAGTTACTTTTTTTTCCAGATTTTTATAAGTGCGGAAAAATTCAGCAATTTCATCCAAGCGGTGTGATGGTAGGTCTTTCAGAGATTTTATTTGAGCGTAGCGCGGATCTTTGTCAGGAACGCAAAGAATCTTTTCATCGCGATCGCCCCCATCAATCATCTCTAGCAAGCCAATCGGTCGCGCAGCAATTACACAGCCTGGAAAGGTTGGCTCATCGACGATAACCATACCATCTAAAGGATCGCCATCATCGGCTAAAGTATTGGGCACAAAACCGTAGTCATATGGATATTGTACCGAAGAATAAAGTACCCGATCTAGGGCAAAAGCTTGCAAGTCTTTGTCGTATTCGTATTTATTTTTACTCCCGCCTGGAATTTCAATCAGAACGTTGATTAAACCCGGTTTTGGTTGGGCAGGTATACGGGATAAGTCCACAAAAAACTCCTCTTATGACACAGTAAATTACGGGCGCACTTAATTGCTTCCCCGTGTAGAATTTTAGGGCCAAGATGGACTTCTTCCCAAGGTATTAATTTCACAACGGCATAACATACTTGCCAGCGCGGACACGCTACACGAAGGCCGAACGGGTTCGGCACTCTCAGCCGAGGCGGAATGATTAGCTACAGGCGTGGAGAAATTACCATCCTGAATAGGGGAGATTTGGAAGGTACATCTTGTGAATGTTATTCGATTATCAAAAATGAGTACGCTCGATTGCTTGGTAATCGCGTCTAGACTAAATAACACACAAGCCTTTGTCTTGAGATTAACTAATTCCTTTTTCCTGATCTAGAACACTTGTCTACATCTGTATATTTAATCTTGCCCAATTGCGTTCGCAACCTAATTCTACGCAAGAACAGCTAGCTCAGAGGTCAAAGTGGCTTTTGAGTAGGTATTCCAACAGCACGGGGGAAATTAGCTGGCGTGGTTGCTATCTTACGTAAGTACAAGCAGTGACGGATACTTGTACTTAAAGGAGTAGTAAATTGTTCAATTGATTCTACAACGCCACCTAAGTGTTCAACTGCATTATGTAAAGTTGTAGTTTCTTCTTCTGTCCAATTACCACGGTAAATTATGGCTAAACCACCCAGGTTGAGCAATGGTAAAGCATATTCCGCACAGACGGAGGCTGGCCCAACAGCGCGGATTAAGGCAATATCGTAACTTTGTCGATGCTGGCATTGCTGGCCTGTTTCTTCAGCTCTACCAATCAGAGTTTTGGCATTGCTCAGGGAAAGTTCGGTTAATATTTTATCCAAAAAAGTAATTTTTTTTCGGGTTGAATCTAAAAGAGTAATTGTGCAATTTGGTACAGCGATCGCTACTGGAATGCCAGGAAAACCCGCACCAGTACCAATATCAATTACAGATGCACCTTCTTGTAGAGAAGAGATAAATCTTCCCTGAGGCGCAATTCCCCGCAGAGAATCCCACAGATGTTTTTCCCAAAATTCTTGGGGGTCGGTGATGCGAGTTAAATTGAGGTGGCGGTTACCTTCTAAAATTAACTCGTAAAGTTGCTGGAATTGCAACTGTTGTTGAGCAGCTGGTTGCCAATTGAGAGTTTGCTGCCATATTTCTGCCATTTCAGGCAATAAGTTAGTCATTGGGCATTAAACATTGGGCATTGGACATTGGGCATGAAAATTCATGCCTTTATTGTGGGCGATCGCCCATGGAGTTCTAGCTTGAAAATAAGGTAACTATGCTGAGGACACAAGGAGTTTCCCCGCATCCCCAACTCCGTGATCTCACGCCGCAGGTAGGGGTTCTTTAATTGTGGCTTCCAGTGTTGTTGGGTCAACTGATTCTAGTTCACCATGGTTGAGCGTCCAGCAACTATCTGCGATCGCCAACATATCCCCAGCATCGTGTGTAACTACTAACAGTGTCCAATCTTGTTTCAACTTCGCCAATAAACTGATCAACTGACGACGCATCGACCAGTCTAAACCTGCTGTTGGTTCGTCCAGCAATAATAAATTTGGTTGGCGAATTAACTGTACTGCCAAAGCTAAACGCCGTTGTTGACCACCACTTAAAGCATAGGGTGCAGCTGACAGCGATAAATGATCTAATCCTACTTCACCTAGTGCCTGTCTTACTCGCTCTATCCCTAGTTCTGGATGCCCTAAACGCAATTCTTCTAAAATTGTACCGCCGCAAAAATGCCGTTCAGGAAACTGAAACACCAGCCCAGCTAATTGTTGCAGCTGTTCAGATATAAGTTCTTGTTCACGCCAAAAAACTGCGCCTGATGTAGGTTCGGCTAGTCCAGACAAAATTTCTAATAAGGTACTTTTACCAGAACCACTTGGGCCAATAATCAAACCCAGCTGTTGAGGTGCTAATTCCAGGTTGATTGTTTTAAGAATCGCTGTTGGGCAGGCTGTGGGGTGATAAATCAGATTTCTGAGATAGAGCATTTGTAAAGATTACCAAAAAGTTGGCGAATAACTGATCACTACGCTGAACTACACTAAGAGCAACTGGAAAACTCTAAAAATTTTACATAGCGCATAACCTGCCTTAAAACCTTAATCTAACAGCAATAATCATCTATCCTTTCTGAAAGTGACGAATTTTTCTTGGCAAATATCCGACACTAACTACAAAAGCCCCACTTCAGGTACTTCTTTCTATTGTGGCAGACTTCGCTGTTATACCAGAGCAGCTTTGTGGTGAAAGCTTTTAATCCAAAAGCCTATCGTATGAGCCATGGCTACAACCAGCATGGGAACCTAGAATAATTACGGAAGTCGATCTTATAAATCATGCTTGCTGAAACAGGCGCACGTTAAGATTAAACATTTTTTGCATTCTAAGTAACACAAACAACTATTACAACCGCAATTATTCTGAGGGTTACAATGACTAAATGGTTTTCTGCTCCTCAACCAATTGTGTTTGCTAGAGTGAGTCGTTTTGCTCAGGCGACTTTTGCAACCGCGATCGCATTTCATCTATCAATTCTTCCTTCTCTAGCTGGAGATCCGTTTCGTACTACCAAACCTCGTGAAATTGGTGACAAAACAGAAGCAGCTTTTAAAGCAGTTTTCCAACAAGGTAACTATCGAGTGGCAGAAAGCTACTTACAAGAAGCGCTATCCAGTGAGCCAAATGAACCTCTAGCTTATGCAATGAGGGCATCCTTAGCATATGTTAATAAGGATTTCTCTACACTAGACACATACAGCAAGAGAACCTTAGAAACCGGACAAAAGCTGATTTCTAGCGATCCATTGCGCGGCAATTTATATGTAGCAGTAGGAAATTTCTTAGAGGGTGGTGCAATTATTAGCCGTGAGGGTGCAGGCGGTGCGCCAAAAGCCTTAAGTCGACTACGGCAAGTTTATCAACATTTAGACAAAGCAGAAGCGATTTCTGCCAACGATCCTGAACTTAACTTAATTAAGGGCTATATGGATTTGTTACTGGCCGTGAATTTACCTTTTGCTAATCCAGATGAGGCAATTCAACGGTTGGAAAAAAATGCTGCGCCTCAATATCTAGTGGATCGGGGTATTGCCCTTGCCTATCGAGACTTAAAAAATTACTCCCAGGCACTTGATTATGCCAACCGTGCTTTAAAATCAGCATCGGATAACCCAGAGTTGTATTATCTCAAAGCTCAAATTCTTCACGCACAAGGTAGAAGAGAAAACAGCCGACAACTGATTCAGGAAGCGATCGCTAACTTTGACACAGCTTTGGCTAAAAGATCCCAACTACCAGCGGATTTGGTAAGACAGATTGAGTCTGAACGCAGCAACGCTAACAGTCGTTTGAGTAACGCAGTCCGATAATTAAATAGAAATAAGCGCTCAAGCGCTTATTTCTATCTCATGCCTCACCCTGATATGCTTGTTTTGAGAAAATAGTAATTCACATATTTGACAGCAATGCACATCCAGTTTCGTGAGTTTAATCCTTTTGATGTATGGATTTGGCTAAAATTTAGCACCATTCCTTCTGGTCGTGAAAAGCAGTATGTAGAAGAGGTTTTTAATTCCTGGTTTTATCTGGGCAAATTGGGTGCATTTAATGCAGAAAATCTCCAGGTGCAGGAAACAGGGTTGGATATCAGCTATATGAATTACGACTCCCAAGGATATGACAAAAGCTTACTAGCGCTGATGCATAACATGGGTGAGATTGAGTATGAGGGGCAGTGGGCACGTTGTTGGTTTGATTTAGGAACCAGTGATGCGATCGCTTTGGATATTTTAATTAATGCTCTCAAACAACTGAGCGAGGAATATGTCACTGTTGAAGAATTGTACATTGGCGGTGAAAATGCAGACTGGCCCGTTGAGGATAGCGACAGCCGTTCTTACTCCATGTACGATAATTAATTATTTAAGTTAAACCAATGAACAAACCAGGCGAAATTCGGATGTTAGTCTTGGGACTAATTCGTGATGGCGATCGCATTTTTGTTTCTGAAGGTTACGACCCCACAAAACAGTCAACATTTTATCGTGCTTTAGGTGGTGGTGTTGAATTTGGTGAAACTAGTCGCGCAGCTTTAGAACGAGAATTTCAAGAAGAAATTCAGGCAGAATTAACAAATATTCGCTATTTGGGTTGTATAGAAAACCTGTTTATGTTCAATGGGAGACAAGGGCATGAAGTAATTCAACTGTATCAATGCGATTTTGCAGACCCTAAATTTTATCAATTAGAAAGCTTAATTTTTTCAGAGTCAGCAAATCATAAGCATAGAGCGCTTTGGATAGATATTTATCGGTTTAAATCTAGCGAATTAAGGTTAGTGCCAGAAATATTTTTTGATTATTTATAAGCTGTGTGTGCAAGAGAAAATTATTTAACAAAACAGGTTATTTTTCTCTTGTTAGCGAACCGCAGAGGACGCAAAGAGCGCAGAGAGTGGCAGAAGAAAATTTTACGAATGATTTAGGACTGCTGTATGTTAAATTTTTCTAATAATTCATAACAATTTTGTTACGTAAGTGTTGAGTGCTTCTCAGAAATCAGTCTCAAGGAACTTGTAGTTAAAATGGGTCATTTTTGACACTAAAGCTTCCTTGAAAAGTAATATTTATGCCTGCTAATCAGCTACAAAACAAACTATCTGCAACTATATTCATACTGTTATCAGGACTTGCGATCGCCCAAAGTTTTGGATGCACAGGTTTTAAATTAAATCGTCCTAGTGACGGTTCAGCAGTTGCCCAAACTTCGCTCAAACCAGCACCTCAAGAAATTGTGCAACCAGGAGAAGTACGTGCTTTACCTGGGAAGTTGGATACAATACCTGTCTTTAACAGCAATAGCCCAGAATGGGTAAAAACTGAGGGCATTTTACTGTCAACCTTTTCCCCTACTGGTAAAAAAACTCCAGCAGCACACCTTAATTTTCCTTTTCAGGGACGCTTTGACTTATTTGCTCATCACTATATCCACACACCCAAGGATTTACAGACGCTGTACTTAGGCGTAATTTTGCATAACCCAGGTAAAAAAACCGTGTCGGTGAATATTTTACAAGCGGCGAGTTGTTTGATGCAGGATGCGCCCTTTACCACTTTACCTTCCTACGTAGAAAATAATGATGGTAAAGCTTTCTCAGGGCCAGGCGATCGCGCCGTTAGTGATGTATTGCGAGGTATTAGGCAAGCAGATTTCCCGGCAAAGCTGGTAATTCCACCTGGACAAAGCCGATTGTTACTAAATCATCCAATTCCCGTAAAAAATCTGGAAAAGCCTGTGAATGGACGCTCTAGCTTTATGAGGCTGCGTAGTAGTGGCAAAGTTTATACAGCTAGCTTGGCAATGTTCGCTAGGAAAAATTCTGATGGTAGTGAACGCGCACCCACTCTCAGAGAATGGCAAACTCTATTAAATACCGGAACCTTTGCAGGGCCACGGGATAAAACCCCTACTCCTCCAGATGCTACTAGTGGACAACTGATTTATGGGCGTGTAGCTGGTGTGTCCCAAGGTTCCCAGTGGCAAGCCAAACTGGTAGATTCCAAAGCCCAAACTCTTACAATTCCTCAGCGTGGCAAAGTAATTTCTTATGCTTTAGACACTCTACGAGGTGGTCGATTGGGTACTGAACAAATCCAAACAGCAAAGATGCTGGTACGTTATCCAGATACCGCATACGAAGCCCACGGCAATTATGGAGTGGAATATAATCTCAGCTTGCCATTAAGCAATACAACTAATCAAACCCAAACAGTTACCGTTACTTTAGAAACACCTTTAAAGGAAGATAAATTATCTCAAGGTGGTCTACGCTTACGCAAACCATCCCTAGATTTTCCCTTTTTCCGTGGTAGTGTGCGGCTACGTTATATCGATGACCAAGGACAACAAAAGACGCGCTACGTGCATTTATGGCACAGAACAGGCCAGGTTTTAGAACCGTTACTAAAGGTTGTGCTGCCACCTTCAACTCAGCGAATGGTGCAGGTAGATTTAATCTATCCACCAGATTCAACACCACCGCAAGTGTTGAGTGTCAGAACGCTGTAATTTTTGAGCGTATGTAGTTTCAAAAAATATCACCTGCATCTCTTCCCGTGGCTGAGGTAGAGTTGCAGGTGGAGTTTAAAAATCTCTAATTATTAATTACTTGCCGCTGTAAAAAAAAGCAATTTCTTTTTCTTTTAAGGGTGCAAAGCCAGCTTCTACAAGCAATGTATCAAGTTCTGCTTGGGGAATATGTTTGGCCCCAATACGCACGATGCGCGATCGCATGGTGTTAGATACACCACTACGTTGTCTATTTGCCTCCAGCGCCATCACTTTGTTATACAGTTCGAGTTTGGCAACTGGAATAGGAGAACCGTCAAAATCAATTCCTTGTGCGATCGCTTCATCAATAGCATCAGCACCTGTAGTTGTTTGATTTACTGGATTAGTTTCAGCAGGCATGACAATTCGCTCAGAAGGCTATAGGTAGATTTTACCAGCCTTGCTCACACTAAAAACCAATTACGGAACTCGGTGCTGCGCTAGCTTTTTTTGCTCCCATAAAATGATTTCAATGGTTTGGCATTGAAAGTGACTATACTGTTGTCAGTTTTGAAGATTTTGGTTTAATCTCAAACCAACGGTGTAGCAATAGGTGATGCTATGTCTGATGCTCAAACTCCTTACGATCAGGATCGTACCCTCGAACAAGCTCTGACTAACAAAATCATAGACGACTATTTTGACAACTCTGAAAGTTGGCTCAGAGCCATTTTGCGGATGTGTATCTTCTCTTTGGCTCACCTAGATGGAAAAACAGTTTTCGTCGTTGAATGCCCAAATCAAGCAGTGGCCAAGCGTCTCAGCCGCAAAACTTATCCGTTTCGAGGGATTGTATATTATTTAACTGACTATTTAGACGGTCATGATCGCACTCTTTTTTGCTACAAAGAAGCCAAAGGAGGAACTTGGCGCTGTTTCGATAGCAGCACTCACTCCTGGAAAACCTTGAGCCATTTGCAAACACCCACTGATTTGAAAGAGTGCTGAGTGCTGAGTGCTGAGTTGCTACCTCCCCTGCTCCCTGTCCCTCTGCTTCCCAGCCTCCAGTCCCCAGCTTAATTACAAGCTTGGCGAGTTGCCAAACCAGCGGCAAATGCTCCCAAGACTGTGCCTATCCATAATCCTGTTGTGCTACCTTGCCACATTGCTCCTGGTGCTACCCAAGTGTTACACATCTCCTTTAAGCCCCAAGGCTGGTTTTGACACTTTTGGCTATGAAATATGAATGTGATTTGTCCACCGAAGTAAAGTCCAAAAAATCCTGATGATAATGCCACCAAAGTACAAATTAAAATTCGCTTGTTAGCCATTAGTTATTAGTCAGTTATCAGTTGTCAGTTAACATTCAAACACTGCTTACTGATAACTAGACACTGATTAGTGTGTTTTCAACCTGTATTTCTCATACCTGCGGCAATGCCATTAATGGTTAACAATGCCCCTCGCAATAATTCGCCTTTACTGTAACGAGAGTGGATTACCCCAGATGTGGCAGTATTCCGTGACTGTCGTAGGCGCTTGAGTAAGGAAACTTGGATAAAACCTAGCGGTACAATCGTGCCATTACGTAACTGCACTGAACGCTGTAGTACAGGATCGCCATCTAAAAGCCGATTGTGGCCAGTAATTTTTAACACCAAATCTCTAGTGAGATAAAATTCGCTAGCAATTTGCTCAAAAACTTTCTCAAATCTGGGTTTATCTTCGGGATTCGACAACTCCTGGACGTAATGACGTGCCATTTGCATATCTACTTTTGCCAAGGTCATTTCTGCCTTAGAAATTACCATCTTGAAGAAAGGCCACTTAATATAAAAGTATTGCAGCAGCTTTAAGTGTTCTTCTGGTTCTTCGTTCAAGAATTCTTGCAAAGCTGTACCCACACCGTACCAGGAAGGCAATAAAAACCTAGTTTGTGTCCAACTAAATACCCAAGGAATTGCTCTAAGACTACTTAAATCTTTCTTACCAGATGGACGACGCGCTGGACGGGAGCTAATTTGCAATTGGCTAATTTCTTCTATTGGGGTGACTTGGTGGAAAAAGTCAATGAAATCTGGTTGTTCATAGATTAAGGAGCGATAATGAGTACGCGATCGCGCTGCTAGCTCCTCCATAATTTCATTCCAAGGTTCGATATCATCAAAACCTGTCCGCAGCAGACTGGCTTGAATTACCGCAGTGGTGATCGTTTCTAAATTGTACAAAGCCAAGTCTAGCAGAGAGTATTTAGAAGCTAAAACTTCCCCTTGTTCAGTAATCTTAATTCGTCCGTTAATACTATGACCAGGTTGAGCCAAAATCGCCTCATAAGCCGGGCCACCACCTCGTCCAACAGAACCGCCTCTGCCGTGAAAGATCCGCATATTCACGCCATACTGTTCTGCAATTTTTTGAAGTGATTTTTGGGCTTTATGAATTTCCCAGTTGCTGCTTAAAAAGCCTGAGTCTTTGTTGCTGTCAGAATAACCTAGCATCACTTCTTGTAGGTTAAGGGTGAGAGGGCAAGTAGCGGGGGATACGGGGAGATGGGATGATGCGGTGGATTGTTTCCCCGTGTCTGCGGCGTAGCCTCCAGCTAGCAAAGCACGATATAAGGGTAGTTCAAACAACTGCTGCATCACGCTTCTAGAGCGTAGCAAGTCTTCTACCGTCTCAAAAAGAGGAACTACTTGAATTGTACCTACAGCAATTGCGGGGTCAAAAAGTCTAGCTTCTTTAGCTAAAAGTAAAACTTCCAGAACGTCGCTGACTTCGCGGCACATACTAATAATGTAAGTTTGGCAGATATGAATACCAAACTCTTGCTGTAGCGATCGCACTATGCGAAAGGTTTCAATTACATCATTAGTTTTTTCCGAAAATGGCAACTCTGCCGGAATTAAGGGGCGGCGAGTTTGTAATTCCCCAGTTAGCCAAGCAACTCGCTGTGCTTCTGATAATTCATTATAAGATTGGGGTAAAACTTGCAGATATTCCAGAATTTCATTCAGCGCGTCTGAGTGACGTGAAGACTCTTGGCGAATATCCAACTGTGTCAAGTTAAAGCCAAAAATTTCTACCTGACAAATCAGATTATCTAGTTCCCGACAGCTTAAACCGGTTTCGGTCAAGTTGCGCTGAATCATCCGCAGTTCTGCTAAAAAATCCGACCCCGAACGATACATCGGTTTGTCTTCATTTTTTGGCATTTCCCGCTTATACAAAGCTAAATTGCGATCGCGGGTATTTTCCAGCCGTTTTAGCACATAAGAAAGCTTCAGCCGATAAGGTTCTTGGCGATAACGTAGTGCCAGCGCATCATATACTTCGCTCAAATGTGACTGATCTAACTCTAGTGATTCCAGCAAATCTGGTAAGACATCACTCCAGTGCATCGACACGCTTAGTAATTCAACCAGTTGCTTCACTGACTGAATATATCTTTCCAAAACCATTTTGCGCTGATAGCAAGCTGTCTGCCAGGTGATTTCTGGTGTTACCGAGGGATTACCATCTCTATCTGAACCTACCCAAGAGCCAAAAGAGCAGAAATTTTTCTGGGGTGGTTCCAACCAAGGAAAGGTTCTCTCAAGAGCATATTTAAACCGCTTATACAGTTGGGGAATGCCGTCAAATAGAACTTCTTGGAAGTAGTGCAAGGCATAATCTACTTCATCGAGTACTGTAGGCTTGAACTGGTGGAGTTCGTCCGTGCGCCACCACAAGCGAATTTCTTCAAGTAATTGTTCGCGTAATTCTGTCGCTTCCCAAGGATAGCCTCCAATTGTGCTTGCAGTACGGTTTTCTACCGTATCTAGCTGTTGCAATAAATTTACTACCTGTCGCTGCTTATCTCGGATGGTATGACGAACAATTTCCGTGGGATGAGCTGTAAACACTAAGCGCACATCTAATTGTGCTATGAGGCGTTGAATTTGCTGCGGTGGTACATTCAGTTTGAATAAATAGGGAAACAAAGCAGCAAACGTACCTTTTTGTTTTTCTTTCTGTTTAGCGGCCCAAGTCTTTGCTAGTAGATCTGCTCCTAGCGCCTTCGCTACAGGTACATCATTTTCGCTCTGGTTGGATGAATAAGTAACATTTGGTAGATTCTCTGACTCTTCTGCTTCTATTTCTGCGTCAGAATAACGAGTTAGTTGCTGCCGTTGCTCATATTCCTGCTCTATGATGTTGATCAACTGAAAATACAGAGCAAAGGCCCGAGCTGCCCTGATTGCCTCATTGATGTTTAGTTGTTCAATCAACTTGACAGCAGACGATGCTTGGTCATTAGTGGTTTGTCCTTCTGGCGAACACAGATCGCGCAGTTGCCGCAATAAATCCACCATTTTTTGACCACATTCTTGCCGCAGAACCGTTTCCCATAATTCCTCCACTATTTGGAGGCGACGACGCAAAAATAATTCTGATGCGGGATAGATGTTCGCCGCGTGAGACAAAGAGTATAAAAGGGAACTCATATTCTTTATTCTTGCAAAGACGTTTATTGTTGAGGATTCTGGGGTCAGCAAGCAAAAATTATGGAATTTGCCCTGCGTAAACCATTTTTTAGAGTAAAATTTTTAACTATTATTTATTTCGTTATCTTCTGGAAAGTCGAGTATGGGTAGGCGATCGCCCCGAAACAACTCCTCACTGGCTTGTCCCATAGCTTCTAGGGTTTTTACTGTGGCTTGCCCTGCGGTAAGCAGCATTAATATGGACGCTGTACCTATTTGTAGAAGTAAAGATTGGGGAATACTAAACAGCAACAAATTTAATTCGGGGTTAGGTGAGGTCTTTTGGGTAACAGGAGACATTGCTAATTCTTGGTTTACAGATTAGTAAAATAAACAGAAAATCCCACATTAGTAAGGCTTGCAAGTGTATATAACTATCTTTGCCCATTTTGCAAGCTAATAAGGTAACAAAAGTGTTAAAACCAAACTTCCGAGTGTGATAAATCTATGGTTCTAGTTTACAAGTACAGGCACTATCCCCCAATACTTGCTTCCTTTAAAGTTAACTGCCCATGAAAACAGCATTACTAGATCGCCAAAAATCCTTAGTGCAATGGGTAAGCCAAGCAACAGGCATTAACACTTTCGGGGTGAAAGTCCGGTTGCGGGGAAATGATTTACATATCCTTTGCGAAGGTATAGAGTGTCCACAGCGTTGGCGTACTCTGTCGGACTTACTGCAAGCAATACAGCAAACAGATTTGGATGTCCTGACAAATAACGAACAACCCTCAATATACCAAGTATTTGTCTACGGTCGGAAAAAAGGGGAGTCGCGGCCCCAATGGTGTCATCGGGTTTATTTAAATCAACTAGAACGGCACTTAGAGCAGGTCAATCAAGCTCTATTAGCGGACACGAGAAAAAGCAAACAATCGGGTGGAGCGTTAATTCTCTCTAACGAAAGTTTGGCAAAGCAAGGAAATCCAGATGCCATTGCTCGCTATCTTAGCGAAACTTTGAGTACTTTAGGTGTGGCAGTACAAGTAAAAGTCAAGCCGCCAAAGCCCACAATGAAGGGTCAGCTAGAGTCAAATCGTCTGTGGATATGTTGTTATTCGGGTTATAGTCCTGATCCTTTATTGTTAGCAGAGCCAGTATCCCAGAAGTTGCGACATCTCAAGCTGGTAGGCTATCAGGATGCAGTGATTGTTTCGCAAGTAAATGGCGAAACTACACCTGATTGGCTTTTGCGGGTGGATTTGACACCACCAGAGGTGATGCTTAAGGGATGGGCGCGTTGGGGGGATGTGCAAGCGATCGCCCGGCTGTTAACTGAGGTGTTGTTAGAGTCTCAAGTAGCCGTACAAGCTACTCTGCAAGAATCGACTCTACATATTTTTTGCACCCCAGCTTTTGACCCTTTAGAAAACGCTTCAGCACCCGATAAAACTTTATGCTTGGAGACGATCGCATCTCGACTCGAAGCGATCGCGCCCCAAGGTATTCTCGCCGCAACTGTCTATGGAAAAACAACCACCGACAAGCAGCCAGCTTGGATTGATTGGCTGTCTTTACCTGCTGCGGAGCATCCAGCCCTCGCTACATCAGCCCTCGATTTAGCAATATCTGGCGATGAACCTGCTGTACATTTTTTACTAGAGCGTTTACTCAATCCTGATTTAGATAGACGGCTGAAAACAGGCGGTCTTCGTGTCATGCTACGCCAAAAAGGTGATTTATTGCACATTATGTGTGATGCACCCGTTTGTCCAGAGCGTAAAAAAGTGGCATACGCAGTCGTGCAGTTTATCCGCCAGTTAAAAATTCCTAACATTAAGGGGGTACGTGTTTACGGTCGCCGTGCAGGTAATAAGGAACCTGTTTGGCATCACGGTGAAGATTTTGTACATCGTCAACGTTTAGTCCCAGAAGCTACCCCAGAATTTGCTGCTACTGCTATCTACGTTAACGAGCTTGTAACTACTGATACCAATGAATCAATTCTGCGTCCCGACTTAACTACCGAAGAAATCCAAACTTTGATTACAGAGGTAGCACGAGATTGGGTAACAACGGTGAGTACCACAGTGAAGAAATGGCTGCTGAGAACACAGCTATTTGCAGAACCTGACCAATCAACAGAGCCATATTTTGATTCTCAAAACCTAAAAGTCGCTTTGGTCTGGGGTAGCTTGGGGCTGTTACTCACCCTTCAAACCGATTGGGTGTTGGGTCAAATCATGTCTCGCATCACTCGCACTGCTGTACCTAGTACTCCAAAGGTCGCTAGTATTTTGACTTCATCATCTTCTCCTGAAAAGCCATCTGTAAAATTTCAGGAAAATCAAAATCACAGAACAGTATTTTTTGCTAACACTTCTAAAACTAAACCGACTGAAGGTAAGAGTTCTGCATTCAATGCTTCTGGCTTTACCCAAAGTGATGAAACTCAAACAGAAAGCCTAGTAGCTGCACCACTGAAGGAAAAAGCAACCGCAACCGCAATTCTGCTAGCCGCGCGATCGCAAATGCCCAGTTTTAATGCTAGGCAGTTAGATGAGCAAATAGCACTATATAAACAGCGTTTGGCTAAAACTGGTAAACCCCCCCAGGTTTTGATTATGGGTTCCTCCCGTGCGCTAAGAGGAGTCGATCCAGCTGCCCTTTCTCAAGCTTTGGCAACTCAGGGTTATCGCAACATTGATGTATTTAACTTTGGTATTAACGGTGCTACAGCCCAAGTTGTAGACTTTATTGTTCGCCGAGTGCTGGAACCATCGGAACTACCAAAGCTGATTATTTGGGCAGATGGTTCCCGTGCCTTTAACAGTGGTCGTAAAGATATCACTTTTAATGCGATCGCTGCATCAGCAGGCTATAAACAAGCTTTGCAGAAAGCAGTGGCAACAAACAGTAGCGATCGCTTACCCGAAAACTCTGAGACTTCATCTGACGAGGAAAAAACTAAAACAGAAAAGCCCGAAATGAGTAGCTATCAGCTTGCCAATAAATGGTTAAATCAGGCTGTAGCTGCTGCTTCTGCTAGCTACCAAAACCGAGACCAAATTAAAGATTTACTACGCAAACAACTCAACTCGTTGCCTTTAGCTAGCGATCGCACTCAGGCAAGTACATCACCCACACAGCTAAAAACCGATTCCTCAGAAGAGGATACTTCCTTACAAGCGGTTGACTTTGATGGTTTTCTACCTTTGTCTATCCGCTACAATCCCGCTAGATATTATCAAAAACACCCCAGAGTTTCAGGAAATTACGACAGCGATTATCAATCTTTCCAAGTAGTCGGTGAACAAGATACCGCCTTCCAATCATTGCTGCGGTTTACACAGGATAAAAAAATTCCTTTAGTGTTTATCAACCTACCCGTTACCGCAGATTATCTCGATCCAGTACGTAAAAAGTACGAGCAAGAGTTTCAACAATATATGTTGGATGTGTCTAATAATTCAAACTTTATCTATCGAGATATCAGTCATCTGTGGACAAAAATCAATAACTACTTTTCTGACCCCAGCCACCTCAACCGCTTTGGAGCTTACGAAGTCTCGAAGAAGTTAGCTCATGATCCAATGATTCCTTGGCCTACAAAATAGTTAAAGGAGAAAATAAGCAATGGCTATTGAATATTGACGGTTTATTATAGGCTATTAACTCTGAAATATTGCTATGGACACTTGATTATTTAAATGAACTTTATATCAATTTTTTACGGGCTTTTTTTGCTGAGTGTGCTAGTAATTTACTGGACTGTGACAGAACAGAAATCGCAGTTATGGATACTGTTGATTGCCAGCATAATTTTCTATTCATCTTTACATATTCAGTATCTACCACTACTATTAACGCTTACTTTTATTAATTTTCGTCTAGGGCGAGAAATTGGGAAAAATACCTCACCTGGACAGCATTCTCTTGACTGGGAAATTTCTAACGAAGAGTGGCAGTTTGCCCAAGCCGACTGGAATCTGCGTCGTCTCAAGCTTTTGTGGTTAGGGGTAATTTTAAATGTTTTACTCCTGTTAGGATTTAAATACCTAGCACCCTGGTTGAGTTCTGTATTTCCTTGGTCAACAAACTCACAAGATGCTTCTTTTAAATTTATTGCACCTTTGGGAATTTCATTTTTTACCTTTGAGTGCATTTCTTATTTAATAGATGTCTATCGTGGGGCGCCTGCTACTGAACAATTTATTAAGTTCGCTGCTTATAAATTATTCTTCGCCAAACTAATTTCCGGGCCGATTACTCGCTACCACAACCTAGCGAATCAATTCCATCATCTGCAAATTCCTACTCCTGATATAGTCGCACAGGCATTGTGGTTGATTGCTAGAGGTGCAGTAAAAAAAGGAATTTTGGCAGACCATTTGGGTATTTTTGTCGATTTATGTTTTGGCAACTTGCAACGAGCAGGTAGTACCGATCTCTGGTTAGCCACATTTGCCTATGGCTTACAGTTGTATTTAGATTTCAACGGTTATGTAGACATTGCCCGTGGTAGTGCTTTGCTATTTGGCTTAGTTTTACCTGAGAATTTTGACTTTCCCTACTTCAGCACCAGTATTGCGGAATTTTGGCGGCGCTGGCACATGACTCTGGGAGATTGGCTACGTAACTATGTCTACTTTCCTTTGGGTGGTTCCCGTCGGGGTTTAAAGCGCACCTGCTGGAATTTATTAATTGTGATGTTGATTGCTGGTATTTGGCATGGCTCTGCCTGGGGTTTTGTCGTTTGGGGTGCATATCACGGATTAGCTTTGATAGTTCATCGACTCACAGATGCTTTAAGCGAGCGCTTTGAGAATTTAGAGCATTTTTGGCAAAATCCTCTGGGGATATTTTTAGCTTGGCTGTTAACTCAACTTATGGTTTTTACCTCTTGGATTTGGTTTCGCCTACCCAACCTCCAAGAATCTTCTTTGGTAATTCAACATCTCTGGGGTCATCCTGCTGATGTCCAGTTTGCTCAAAAAGTCTATGTAGAAGCTCTAAATATCAGCCAATACCAACTTGCTTGGATATTGGGGGTTTTAGCTGTTCTTATGACCTTAGTTTATACTTTCAAGAGTCGGCTAAAGTTAGAGTTCAACTGGCCCGTTAAGCTTGTCTTTGTACCTCTTTGCCTCTACGCGGTTTGGTTATTAGCCCCCGAAGGCGGCTTACCATATATCTACTTTGATTTTTAATTAATCTTTATTGCTGGAAAGGGTGGGTAATGCCTACCCTTAATGTTACATTTTTTAATAAAAGTTAATTACTGTTAATTACTAATTATTGTTTATTAACTATTGTTAAGTAGAAAAGAATCAATAATATTTTTAATTTAAATTCATGTACACTGAGTGATTACAGGTGCAATTAATTCACCTGATTAATTTTCTCAAAACTAACATCGCACTCATAAAACAATGACAACAACCTTACAACGGCGCTCTGGCACCAGTGTATGGGAACGGTTTTGCGAGTGGATCACCAGCACCGAAAACCGGATTTATATCGGTTGGTTCGGCGTACTGATGATTCCAACCCTGCTAGCCGCTACCACCTGCTTCGTAATCGCTTTCATCGCTGCTCCTCCAGTGGACATCGATGGTATCCGTGAACCAGTTGCAGGTTCCTTAATCTACGGAAACAACATCATTTCTGGTGCAGTAGTTCCTTCCTCCAACGCTATCGGTTTGCACTTCTACCCTATCTGGGAAGCAGCTTCCTTAGATGAGTGGTTGTACAACGGTGGCCCTTACCAGTTGGTAATTTTCCACTTCTTGATCGGTTGCGCTTGCTACCTCGGTCGTCAGTGGGAATTGTCCTACCGCTTGGGTATGCGTCCTTGGATCTGCGTAGCTTACTCCGCACCTTTGGCTTCTGCTACCGCAGTATTCTTGATCTACCCCATCGGGCAAGGCTCCTTCTCTGATGGTATGCCCTTGGGTATCTCTGGAACCTTTAACTTCATGATTGTGTTCCAAGCAGAACACAACATCCTGTTGCACCCCTTCCATATGTTGGGTGTAGCTGGTGTATTCGGCGGTAGCTTGTTCTCCGCTATGCACGGTTCACTAGTAACTTCTTCCTTGGTGCGTGAAACCACCGAAACCGAATCTCAAAACTACGGTTACAAGTTCGGTCAAGAAGAAGAAACCTACAACATCGTTGCGGCTCACGGCTACTTCGGTCGTTTGATTTTCCAATACGCTTCTTTCAACAACAGCCGTTCTTTGCACTTCTTCTTGGCTGCTTGGCCAGTTGTCGGTATCTGGTTTACCGCGCTGGGTATCAGCACCATGGCGTTCAACTTGAACGGTTTCAACTTCAACCAATCTGTGATTGATTCTCAAGGTCGCGTCATTGCTACCTGGGCTGATGTCATCAACCGCGCTAACCTGGGTATGGAAGTTATGCACGAGCGTAACGCTCACAACTTCCCCTTAGACTTGGCTTCTGGTGAAGTTACCCCCGTTGCTCTGACCGCTCCTGCTATCAACGGCTAATACTGAAACTTAGCTAAATAAAAAAGCGCCCTCCATTTCTGGAGGGTGTTTTTTTTAGGAATCTATAGATACACACCAATTGGTGACTAAACATTTCGCGTTCCCAAATTAGATACAGATAGGTATTAATTCGGGGGTTTGCAAATTTTGTTGATGTTATGGTCTGGATATTCTCTTGAAAACTACAAATCAAACGATGGAGACTTGTACTGTACCAGGCTGTAACCAGTCAGTTTCAAAACCAGGTCACAAGCTTTGCTATGAACATTGGAAAGCAAATAATCTAAAAGTGAGTAATGCAAACACTTCTAAGTCTGCTACTCTTTCCTCTTCTAACCTATTACTGTCAACTACGAAAATTAGTGAGCAGCTAGGCTTATCTAGGAATAAGATTAATCCTATCCTTGCTGAATTAGGGTTGCTAGATAAAGTTCCGAATGGTTGGCTAGCTACACGTTTAGGTCTTAGCTTTGGAGCAGTTCAGAAGCATGAGGAGAAAAATAATAAGCCTTATGTTCTTTGGCCAGAGGAAATTCTTAATAATCAAATTTTTGTTGCTGAACTCCGCAAAACAAGTCAACATGAAGATGTCAAGCCTACCTCACTTGAAAGTAATGCTAGCTTAGGCTTTCGTGAGAAATTTCAGGCGGGGGAGTACCGCACAACAGACGGACACTGGGTTCGTTCAAAAGCAGAGTTGGCAATCGATAACTGGTTATATATGGCGGATATTGTTCATGCTTATGAACGAAAGCTTCCTGTAGAAGAAGAAGTTTTCTGTGACTTCTATATTCCATCAGGTAAAGTTTATATAGAATATTGGGGTTATGAAAAAGAGGAGTATTTATCACGTAAGCGGGAGAAACAACGTATCTATCAAAAATATGAGTTCAATTAAATTGAACTGTCTGATTTACACCCGAAAAAGCGGGAAACTTGGTAGCCTCGTCTCTTCAGAGCGAGGCGGAAAAGTGACTCGTGCGGCTTCAGCCGTCTAGTAGTGATGCGGGTCTTCAATGTACTTCTGGATAATTTCAGCACTAACATTACCTGCTGTGCTAAAAAAGTAGCTTTTACTCCATAAACTAGGCAGTTTCAGTAGTTCAGGAAACTCTTTGCGTAGATAATTTGAAGACCTCGCTTTAAAAGCCTTAACAACTAAATGAATTGGATCTGTTGGGTTAATCTCAACAAATAAGTGGATATGGTCTGGGGCAATTTCTAAAGCTCGGATGTTCCACTTTTTCTCTGTAGCTAATTCTTGCCATATTTGATAGAGACGATTTCTGACTTCACCTTTTAAAACTGGTTTACGCCGCTTTGGGATGAAAACGAAATGAAAAATAGCCAAGCCTACAAAGTGATTATAGTGCTGATACTCAAAAGTCTATTTACGCATGAAGTCTCGCCATTTTTCAACCATCATATTTAGCTTCATTATCTTGTGATCTACTGTCGTTTAGTCTAAAGATATCAACAAAATATGTATGGATGCCAACAGACGTTAATTCACGCACCACCTGATGTTCAGGCTGTTATTGAGTACCTATGCACAGAGTCTAACAAGGTTTGGAACTGTTCTGTTTACTACGCTAGGCAAATCTATTTTAAGACTGGCAAGATAATTAAACGTGCTGAAATATGTGCTGAAATGACTCGCTCCAAGAACAGGCATTTTGGAGCAATGTATGTGTCCTCAGCGCAGCAAACTTGCAATAATGTCGCAGAAGCTTTCAAATCATTCCAAAAGTTAATGAAACTTTGGAAGTGTGGGGAACTTCAAGACAAACCCTCGCTGCCTAAATATCGCAAAAACGGACTATTCACAGTCACTTACCCTAAACGATGGTTAAAGTTGACAGAAGAAGGCATCAGAATTCCGCTAGGGAATCAGGTAAAAGCTTGGTTCGGTATTGACGCATTTTTTCTACCAATGCCATCTAATTTGAAGTGGGAAAATATCAAAGAAATTAGGATTTTACCTAGAAACAGATGTTTTTATAGCGAATTTGTTTATCCTGTTGAAGATGCCAAATCTCAATTGGATGTAAGCAAAGTACTAGGGATTGATCATGGAATTGATAATTGGTTGACTTGCGTTAGCAATGTCGGCACAAGTTTTATTATTGATGGGAAGCATCTCAAGTCTCTCAATCAATGGTACAACAAGCGAGTTGCCACTTTAAAAGAGAATTAACCTCAAGGTTTCTGGTCTAAGCAACTAGCTGCAATCACCGAAAAACGTAACCGTCAGATAAAGGATGCTGTGAACAAAGCAGCAAGACTAGTTATTAATCACTGCCTAAAAAATGGTATTGGTCGAATTGTTTTTGGGTGGAACCAAAGACAAAAAGATAAGTCTAATATGGGGCGTAAAGCTAATCAGAAATTTGTTCAAATCCCTACAGCCAAACTCAAAGAACGTATTTCTCAACTTTGTCAACAATACGGAATTGATTTTGTAGAAACCGAAGAAGCCAATACCTCTGCTGCCTCGTTTATAGATAGTGATAGCCTACCCAAACATGGTGAAAAACCCGATAGTTGGAAGTCATCAGGTAAGCGAGTAAAGCGTGGATTATTCCGTACTGCAAACAATTGGTACATTAACGCAGATGCCAATGGAGCAGCAAACATAATTTCTAAAGTAGCGACAACATTGGGTCTTGACCTCAGTGGAGTCAGTAGAGGCGAATTGACTACGCCGTTAAGAGTTCGTTTGTGGACTCTTAAGAATCCCCCGACTGTTTAAATCAGCGAAGCGAAATTTAAACAGTCGGGGGAGTGTCAAATTAAGAACCTTGATGATCACTTACCACAGATGCTTAGAGTGTTCGGTATTGTAGTAAGTTAAAAACTGATGTTGCAAATTGGTCAACAATCAAAATCATATTTATTAAATGAATAGTAATTTATAATACTTAAAATAAAGTGTAGTCAAACTTGTATTACTGAATAATACTATCTGTAATGGATACAGATATTAAACAATTAATTATTACAAACTATTAGTAAAACTTAAATTAAGTTTATTGAAAAATAGAAATAGTTAATGTAAAACCTGATATTAGAGAGCCGGGATAGTTTTCCCTGTGATTTCACCGTCTCCCTTGGAAAATAGGTTAGCAGTATTTTTGGTGTGAGGTAATTGAGCAGAATCCCGGTGATCAGGGAGAAGGTATTGGCAGAGTATTTAAAAAACCAAAATTCTCAAATCTTAAGGCTTGAGAAAGTTTGTTGTTAGCGTTTAATCAAGAATACAGCCATGACCACAACTCTAAGAAGAGGCGAAAGCGGTAAACTGTGGGATCGGTTCTGCGAATGGATTACTAGTACCGAAAATCGGCTTTATATCGGCTGGTTCGGGGTTTTAATGATTCCTACCCTGTTGACCGCTACCATTTGTTTCATTATTGCATTTATTGCTGCGCCACCCGTTGATATTGACGGGATTCGTGAACCTGTTGCAGGTTCTTTACTATACGGCAATAACATCATTACTGGTGCTGTTGTGCCTACATCTAATGCCATTGGTTTGCACTTCTATCCAATTTGGGAAGCTGCTTCGATGGATGAATGGCTTTACAATGGCGGCCCTTATCAGCTAATCGTCTTGCATTTTCTCATTGGTATCTTCTGCTGGCTAGGTCGGCAATGGGAGTTAAGCTATCGTCTGGGAATGCGTCCCTGGATTTGTGTTGCTTACTCTGCACCTGTAGCTGCTGCGACTTCTGTTTTTTTAATTTACCCAATTGGTCAAGGTAGTTTTTCGGATGGGATGCCTTTGGGTATTAGTGGAACATTTAACTTTATGTTAGTGTTCCAAGCAGAGCATAACATTCTGTTTCACCCGTTCCACATGTTTGGTGTGGCAGGTGTATTCGGCGGTGCATTATTCTGTGCAATGCATGGTTCTTTGGTGTCTTCCTCGTTAGTTAGAGAGACGACTGAGGTTGAATCCATCAACTATGGATACAGATTTGGTCAAGAACAAGAAACCTACAGCATTGTAGCGGCTCACGGTTACTTTGGACGGTTGATTTGGCAATATGCCAGCTTTAATAATTCTCGTTCTTTGCACTTTTTCTTGGCTGCTTGGCCTGTAGTTTGTATCTGGTTGGCGGCTTTGGGTATCAGCACAATGGCGTTTAACTTAAATGGGTTCAACTTTAACCAATCAGTGCTTGATTCTCAAGGTCGTGTAGTTAGTACGTGGGCAGATGTGGTCAACCGTGCCAATCTAGGGATTGAAGTAATGCACGAACGCAATGCTCACAATTTCCCGTTAGATTTGGCATTTGATGAAGCAATACCTGTAGCGTTATCAGGTCTTGCAATTCATAGCTAATCTTAGGATAGGATAAATTAAAAGCGCTCTCTAGTTAGAGAGCGCTTTTTTATGGAACTATAGATGCACACAGAGCAATAAAGAAGAGATAGGAAAAATATTGGTGTATCCAAGTAAATTTACAAAATTGTTACTCTTTTATATCAAGAAAATATGAGATTTGAGATTTAGATCAGATTTTCAATAATGAATTCAATATAAAATCTAAAACTTAAATTCAAAAATCACAATGGCAGACCTCACTCCTAATTCTAGTTTTAGTTTGACGCTTCGCTTGCAGATTCCCAATCGTGTAGGGATGTTGGCGTCAGTAACCCAGGCGATCGCCTCCAGTGGTGGACTACTAGGACAAATTGATTTAATCGAGCAAACCCGCAAAGAGTCCACCCGCGATATTACAGTTGATGCTGCTAGCACTGAACACGCTGAAACCATTGTGCAAGCAGTGAAAGCATTACCAAACATTAAGGTGCTGAGTGTGTATGACCGCACCTTTAATTTGCATCGCGGGGGCAAAATCAGCATTACCAGCAGAATTCCGCTAAAAAGTGTTTCTGACCTAGCAATGGCATATACGCCAGGAGTTGGTCGGATTTGTACTGCGATCGCCCAAGACCCAGAGGAAGTTTACAATTTAACAATCAAACAAAATACTGTTGCCATTGTTACAGATGGCAGCGCTGTTCTAGGGTTAGGAAATCTTGGCCCAGCTGCTGCCCTACCAGTGATGGAAGGCAAGGCGATGCTGTTCAAAGAATTTGCCGGGCTGGATGCTTTTCCAATCTGCCTAGCCACCCAAAATACAGATGAAATTGTCCAGGCAGTTAAAAATATTGCTCCAGTTTTTGGGGGTGTAAATTTAGAAGATATCTCTGCTCCTCGCTGCTTTGAAATTGAACGGAGATTGCGACAAGAATTAGATATACCAGTTTTTCATGATGACCAGCATGGTACAGCAATTGTCACCTTGGCAGCCTTATTTAACTCTCTGAAACTCGTGCATAAGTCAATGGAGGAAATCCACATCGTAATTAACGGTGCTGGGGCTGCTGGGGTAGCGATCGCTCGGTTGCTGGGCAAAGCGGGAGCAGAAAAAATCTGGATGTGTGACTCTAAAGGAATTATTTCTACTAGTCGCACCGATCTGACGGAGGAAAAGCGGGAGTTTGCTGTAAAAGCCCAAGGTACTCTAGCAGGTGCGATGCAAGGCGCAGATGTATTTATTGGTGTCAGCGCACCAGGAGTTTTGACACCAGAAATGGTGCAATCAATGGCGAAAGACCCAATTGTGTTTGCAATGGCAAATCCCATTCCAGAAATTCAGCCAGAATTAATTCACAACAATGTCGCTGTCATCGCCACTGGTCGCAGTGATTACCCAAATCAAATTAATAACGTCTTAGCTTTTCCGGGAGTATTTCGCGGTGCTTTAGATTGTCGGGCCCAGACAATTACCGCCACAATGTATCTGGAAGCAGCAAGTGCGATCGCGTCCTTAGTCAAACCTTCAGATTTGGATCGGGAACATATTATTCCTTCGGTCTTCGATCCGCGTGTTGTCACTGCTGTTGCTGCTGCTGTACAACAAGCAGCACGGCAAGAAGGTATTGCTCGGAGTTGATTAAATTCTGGGATGGGTATCTTACCTGTCCCAGGTAAGTCAAGGGTAATTTTAGATAGTGATGAATCCAAAATATTGGCACAAACCAGATGCCGACTCCACAAACAAAGGTTATTTTTGTTGTGATAATTGATTAATAAAAGCAGTGTGTTCTGTGGTGTTTAGTCCTTTCTGCAATACAGCCAGAACCTCTGCCAAATTTCCTTCAATTAAGGCATCTGCTGCTAACCATAAACCAGGAAAAACTTCGCTTTTAATTGCACCATCTGCATCAGGTTCTAGGGTGACATACTCTTGTCCCCTCAACTTGAACCAATTAAGTTTTTTATCAAAAGTTTGCCAAACAATATACTCTTGTACTCCATTGCGGCGATAAACATTCAGCTTTTCATGCAAATCGTAGGAAGCACTGCTGGCTGCAATTTCCACAATTAATTCTGGTGCGCCTTCAACATAATCATCATCGCTAATATATGATGTACCCACGTTATCGATTCGTAGTAGCGCATCTGGCTGGGGTTCGTTATCCAAATCTATACGAGTAGTACCATTGTCGATTAAATCAGTACCAGGTGTTGCCACACAGTAGAAACCTAACCAAGTGATAATTTGAGCGTGGGGTCTACCATGCTTGGCTGCACGCACTGGCGATGGCATATACACTTTTCCTTCAATTAGTTCAGCTTTTTTGACGCTTGGCATTGCTTGATAACGTCGCTCAAATTCATCGCGTGTTAAGCGATCGCCATTTTCTAAAGGAGGTAATTTAACAGATTCTTGCTTTTGGACAACCATTTATAATTCCTTGGCGAAATTAAGCTTTTTTATCTCACGCAAAGACGTTAATTTACAAACAAAATTAGCGTCTTTGCATAGGTTTTATTCTGCATTCAAAAATTCTAAATAGCCATTGCTGAGTTCTTTCACAGCCGAGTCATAAAACTGCTTACCGTGTTCTGGAGTAGCCAAAGCGGGATTTGAACCCATGCGTCCATCTGGGTAACGTACTCTAAAGTCAGCCGCACTATAAATATTGTGTCCAGTTGCGACTTCTGGTGAGAGAGGTGCTTGCTTTATCACCTCTGGATAAACATACTGGGTGACGGCTACTTCACTTGGCGTTGCATGGGAGCCTTCTTGATCACCGTATAATTCTTTAGCAAGTTTGTATACAGAACTGCACATAAACCAGTTCGCTACTTGGCATTGTACCCGATGTGCATTGGCAATCTGCAAATCTTCTAAATGAGCATAAGTCTCGGAGAAAGCTGCTTTGAGGGTAGCGATATTGCCACCATGTCCGTTGATAAAGTAGAACTTGGTAAAACCAGCTTTGGCTAAACAAGTTACATAGTCTCGCACCAGCTGAATCAAAGTAGTGGGACGCAGACTTATTGTTCCAGGAAAGGCGGTATGGTGCAGTGCCATGCCAACATTAATTGTCGGGCCAACCATTGCTTGGGTTGCTTCGCCCACACCACGGGCGATCGCTTCTGCACAAATAGCATCAGTGCCAATTAGTCCGGTTGGCCCATGTTGCTCTGTGGAACCAATAGGTAGAATAATACCTCCAGACTGCTGTAAATAAGCTTCGACTTCGTGCCAGGTACTTAAATGTAGTAGCATTTTTGCTTAATTCCTTTTTAAAATTGCAGTAGGTAGCAACCTTTTTCTGCTAGGTAGCATCATTCTATAAATAACCACCCATAACAAGATTATGAACCTCTTTGTTTCAGGTGGAGGTAATCGCTATGAAATACTCTCGTATTTGGCAAAACTTTACCGGATTAGCGTTAGAATTTCTTTTGCTTAACAGTGTTATCCCTTCTCCTGCTTGGGCGGGACGCTATGTTTTCAACCAAACCCCCCAAACAATTGAACGCTATTTTGGGCGTTATAATACCAAAAAATCTAATGGTAAGGTTATCACGTATACTTATGCTCCAAAAAGCTTCCGACGGCTATTTCCCCAGTTCCCTAAAAGTAATTTTTCGATCACTTTTATCAACAACCAAGCAAAATATATTACTTTAAATTTTAACGGAGATTTTTATAAATATTCAGGCAGCTTTAATTATGATAAAGCTGAAGCAATAAAATTCTAAAACTATATATTTGGATATCAACCACCAATTTGGTAAGAGATTTCTGCCAAATTTGGTGGTAATGAAACTGTATGTTTTTATGAGTATTGTCTGGGAGATGGAGTTGCAACGACTTTTGATAGATACGGATATAAGCAATTTACAGATTCTGCCACTTTATCCTACAACACTCGTTGCGAACCCCTATATAATCGACATCAAAATTGATTTATAAGTTGTTGGTTTTTTAGATAATGGAGGAGGCACGGGGAACCACTTTACATTTTGACTAATCAAAATTGAGGCGTTCTTGACTGGGTTGATGCTCAATTTTTATTTCCATGCTGGGATTTCTCAAATTTAGTTAGCAATAAGATTGGATATCCTCTCCACATTGATCTACTAAATAGCATAGAGCGCGAAAACGCAAGCCTACTAATTGCTCGTAAAGCGGATTAAGCTTACACATAGGAGGAATATGGGCGATTTTGCGTCCAAAAAGCATAATATCGCGCTCAAAGGGGCACTGTGCCGGTACTAGTTTAGCAATAAATTTAGCTAATTTACGATTTTGTATTTCTAGTTGATCAAGCCATTCACGTAGCGGTTGCAGTAAATCAAATTTAAGTTGAGCAAATTGTTTGTCATTACCTGCTTGTTTCTTTTCCTCAACAGCGTTAACAAAAGCAGGGAGAATAATATGCTTAGTTGTTGTGTTGTTCATAATTGGGATTAAGGTATTTTGGTGTATATGAACTATTTACCAATATGTAGTATTACTATGCTCTTATATCTGCAATTGTCTTGCTAAGTGCAATACAATTAAGATAAGCACAATAAGTTAATTTGCATGAAAGTTGCAAGCAAATGGTGCAACTAATTGATATTTAAACGCACCACATGCTGAAGAACTGTCGACTTAAATACAAAATACCAAAGAAAATATAAAAATGGTATCTTTCAAAGTTACTGATTACTGATATTGCACATAGCAATCTTATATATTGAATTTAAATGCATAGCTATAAAACTGCATAGTATCCTAAGATGTACTTTTAGGAAGGAAAATCCAGTTTTGCTCTTACTACAGCCAGATTTCGCCAATTTTATTGTATAATACCTAAGAATTTTCAGGTAATAATTATCTAGTAATATAGTTACATAGATTACATAAGTTTATCTAATTAAAATTCATACGGTTAACAACACATATTTTGATAAGTGCAAGCTAATACAACGTTTCAAATATTTCATCAAAGTTTAGTAGGCGCTAAACAACCTGAATGTAAGGCAACTTTTTTGTATCAAAAAATAAAGATTAATTAGAACTTTTCAAGGCAGAGGTTCATCGAACTGACGTGGAATTAGCAACATACGCCAGTAGGTTAAGCCGATCTGCTCAACCAAAAAATCTTAATGCATAAACCACTGTATAACCGATTCTGAAAACTGCCGCGATTTCTGACTCTGCAAAGTAGTTAAGTTGCTCCTGATTGCAGAGTATCAGGATCAACACCGAGCGATCGCAACCTTGCCTTTAATTGTTCTACTTGTAATTGTGCTTGTTCTGCTCGTTGGCGTTCCTGTTCTGCTCGTTGGCGTTCCTGTTCTGCTCGTTGGTGTTCTTGTTCTGCCCGTTCTTCTGCCTGTTGTCTGGCTAAAACTTCTTGCCGTAAAGCTTCTGCCAGTTCATCGGGGATCAGCAGCTTTTCTCCTGTATCCTCTCGATAAAACCCTATCAGCCGTCCTTCAACCTGTAAACGCAGTTGTAACTGTTCACTGCGACTATCTGAGATCGGTTCGTAAGTTTCTCCCCGCAGGCGATAACCGTGTAATTGCTGTTCTACCCATTCGCCTTTGGGGTCAAATAGCCAGTATTCCTTGACTCCTAGCTGTTCGTAGAGGGTTTTTTTAAAGATTTGGTCTTGATCCTTAGTACCTACAGATGTCATTTCAAAAATTACTGTGGGTACTTGACCTTCTTCCCAGATTTTATAATTGTCTCGACCGCCAGGTGTCACATCAAAAATTACCATCACATCTGGAGCAACCCGTAACTTGGGAAAGCCTTGTGCATAGTAAAGAAATTGATTACCCAACACTGTCGCCTGACGACCCGCCAGATATTGTTTGAGTACTGCTAAGGTGGTTAGCAAGACATAAAGGTGGTCATAGGTTTCCGCCACTGGTTGACCATCAGCACTGGGGTAGAAGATTTCAGATTCGATGCTGACAGGTACAATAGCTGTCATGATTATAAATTCAGTGCTACTAACTCATTTTAGAACAATAATTCTCTTAACTTTGCAAAGCGCGATCGCTTTCCCTCATAGTCCAATATTTATCTCAACTCTAATCCACTAGATTAACTGTAGTGCTTTGTAAAATCATTCGCGTCAACTCACAAAATCCTTCCACTTCCGCAGCATTGGTAATATAAGCGGGCTGATGCTGTAACTGATTGGCATACTCCAATACATTCGCCACACCTACAGAAATCGGAAAATAACGCCGATCAAATAAACTTTCATCATTAGGGCTATCACCAACTGTGACAATCTGTTCTGGAGAGTATGGTTGGAAGTGTTCCTGCAATACCCGCAGCAAACCAACAGCCTTATCTTGTCTTTGGGGTTTAATATGGCACTGCACATTGCTGTAGGTAAATCCCCAACTCATTTCCTGACAGAAATGGCCTAAAGTTTGTAGTTCACTTGGACTTAAAGAAGCTACATCAAAAGTCCAGTCAGTAATCCGAAAGCGGTTATCGGCAGATTCTTGGATTTGGGGAAATTGAGTCTGTAATTGCAAAAAAGCAGCTGCCAATTGCTGGCGATGGCTAGTTAAGTCGGGTATTGGCGTTAAAGTTGCTGGTTTATCACTCCCAGATAAATAGAATAAACCGCCGTTTTCTGCAATAGCACCCACGACTGGCATCAAGCTACTCAGTCCACTCACCCACCCAGCTGAACGTCCTGTGACAATCAATACTTTGATGTTGGCTGCTGCCAAATCTTCTAAAGCTTGCAGCAGTGGAGTTGTAAATTTGCCTTGCCTAGTCAGAGTACCGTCCATATCTGTGGCAACCAGACGAATATTGCTCAAGCAGGTGGATGAAACCTCTGACAGTTGCCCCAGGTTTAGGGAACGCCCAGCAGGGACGTTTAGGTGTCTATACATAGGCTGTTGAGGAAAAGCTGTAAAAAATAATAATGATACAGCAAGATGACATCATGAATTTGGGCATCCTAAAAATCAGGAGTCAAGTTTTTTAGTTTGCCAACTATGCCCTCTTCGTTGTTTCTTGCCCAATCCTCCGGGACAAAGATTAAAAAAGCATCCCAGGAAGTGCCACTAAACGATCCTCAAACACCGCCATTCTTGGTGGTAACCTCTGGAGGACTGGCTTTGATGGTAATTGCTTTGATTGTCTATATCAAAATTTTGATGAATCGGCTGGAGAAAAAACTTAAATTTGAACAATTCCGGGCCCGAGAACTAGAGAAAAAGTTTAAGCTAGCCCTGGAAACAATTCGCAACATGGAAACCAACCCCGACTTGGTTAACTCACGGGACTTTAACCTAGATTATCTCCGAATGAGGATGTCAGAGGAGGTATTCCATTATGCGATCGTTAATCAAATTAAAATCATGGCTAAAGATAAAATTTCTCAAGCTCTGCGTCCAAATCAAGCCCAACAAGGGACACTAGGGATTGCTAGTACTGGACGGCAGGTAGATGAAATTTTTGATGTAGAGTATGAGACTGGCACTCCACCAAACACTGCTAAACGAGTGCTGTTTCGTATTCAAATTCGGTTAATGAAGTTACCAACACAAACAACTTCTGCTACTATTAGCCAAATCATTGATTGTATTGAAACTTACCTTAGTCCTATACAAGATGAAGATAATTGGCAACCAACAATTCAAGGTCGTGTTGCCCATATGCATTGGGATCAAAAGGCTAAACCTACACCTCTACTAGTGCTGGAACAATCAAATGAAGGTGTCAATGTTACTTTCCGCACTAGTCGTCAACCTAATAGCTTAAAATAGTAGCATTTGCCTAGAACCAAACAATCAGGCTCTGCTAATTAATCATCCGGTTTTAGGGTGCAGTTCTATCATAGTTATGAGTTATGATTCTTAACTCCAGAATCATAACGGCTAACCATACTTTGAGAATCACGCGCCAAAAGACCATCTTCCATTTCGACGATGCGATCGGCTATATCTAGAATACGGTTATCATGGGTCACCAACAAGATAGAAGTTCCTTGGTCTTTGGCAAGACTCTGCATGATTTCCACAACATCACGTCCAGATTGTTTGTCTAAAGCGGCGGTTGGTTCGTCTGCGAGTACTAGTGGGGGACGATTGACCAATGCACGAGCGATCGCAATCCTTTGTTTTTGTCCACCAGAAAGATTATCTGGATAATAATTGATTTTCTCCTCTAAACCAACTGCCCCAAGCATAGTTTCTGATTTAGCAATTGCTTCACTTTGAGCAATCTCGTCATTTAACTCCACTGCCATTTGCACATTTTGTCTAGCAGTTAAAAATCCCAGCAAATTGTGAGCTTGAAAAATATAACCGATTTTGCGCCTGGCCTGCACTAATTGGTTTTGGCTAGCACCAATTAGTTCTGTACCTAAAAATTTTAAACTACCCTCTTGTACAGACCGTAAACCGCCAATCAAGCTCAGTAATGTTGTTTTTCCTGAACCCGATGGGCCAGTCATAATGACAATTTCACCAGGATATATTTCCAGGTTTATATCAAATAAAATCTGTCTTTTCAGCGCGCCTCTGCCATAGTAGTGATTGAGATTTTTAATGGCAATTACAGGTTCTTGTCTCATCATAAAGTGAATAGCTATAAGTTAGCAGTTCCGAGACGGAACTGTAGTGCCCATAAAGAGTTATGATTTATTAATTATAAAATATATAATTTGATAATTACTGTTCATTTATATTGATTTTACTATTTATGAATTAGCAGTAATTACGTATTAGTTAATAAATCACACTTAAAATATATCTGCTGGATCGGCAGAGCGTAATTTACGTACAGCAATAGCTCCAGAAATAAAGCACATTACCATAGTTAGAATTAATACTGTAACTGCACGTCCAACACTCATAAAAACTGGCAAAAGTGTGGCATCTCTAGCAGCTTTATACATAAATAAAGCAAAAGTAAATCCGGGTAAATATCCAATGACTGCTAGAATGAAAGCTTCTTGTAAAATAACAGTTAATAAATAGTTTTGTGTATATCCTATTGCTTTGAGGGTAGCATATTCAGCCAGATGATCAGCAACTTCAGTATAAAGAATTTGATAAACAATCACTGTCCCTACAATGAAACCCATAATTGTACCTAAAGTAAAAATAAACCCAATAGCTGTGCTACTAGCCCAGTAATTGCGCTCAAATTCTATAAATTCTTCTTTAGTTAAAACATTGATTTCTTCTGGCAAATAACTTCTTAAACTCTGGGTTACAGCAATTATATCGGCTCCTGGTTTTAATCTAATTACTCCAATATCAATTAAGCCTCGTTGACGGTTGTTAAATATCCGCAAAAAGTTAACATCACTAGTAATTAAATTACCGTCAGCCCCAAATGATGCGCCTAGGGTAAATAGCCCCCCTACTTTGATGCGCCTTCTACGTACTTCCGCCGTCACAGTTTTTCCTTCCTCGAAATTGGTAGCAATTGGCCCATACTCTACCCTAGAAGAACGGTCGTATAAAACTACATCAGGCAGTTTAAGTTGCTCTAAATTTTCCGGAACTCCAGGTAAGTTAAATAAGTTAACTTCTGGATTAAAGCCAAATACAAGAATACTTCGAGGGCGACCTGTTACAGGATTTTTCCAACTTGTATAGTCTAAATATATAGGATGTACTGATTGTACTGCTGGTAAATCTAAAGCTTTATACAAACGCCTTTGAGAAAAACTTTTCATCGACAGTACAGCGTTAGATTGACTATTAATTAAAATAATCTCGCCTTGCAAGCTAGTGTGGAATCGAACGTTACTATAATATAAAGCATCCCGGAAACCGATCTGCATAAACATCAATATATCTGCAAAGCCAATTCCTGCTATAGCCACAGCTAAACGTGTTTTTTCTCTTGTCAATTGTAGCCATGATAGAGGTATTTTTCTATTGTTTTTAGAATGAAAAATGTTAGTAATTAGTTCATTAATCATTATTCATATCAATTTTGTATTTAGGCTAAATTGGTGACCAAAGCATACTTTGGTAATTTCAGTAAATACATTAAGTTTTAAAATCAAAAGCATTTTGCTCTAGTTTTTTGAATTTCTTGAAGCGGTATTAGTTATTAATTTCAGCAACAACTTTAGCGTAGGTTAAACCTGCAACTTTTTGGCTATCTTCTGGAGCGAGGGCAATTTTTACTTCTACAACTCTGGCATCTACATCTGCTGCTGGATCTGTATTCAGCACATCTTTTTTGCCAATTTTTCTACCAATCTCAGTGACTGTTCCCTTTAATTCGCCAGAAAATGCTCCGTTATCACTAGTGATTGTAGTGTTTTGACCGAGACGCACTTTACCAATACTATCTTCGGCTACTTCAGCGATCGCAATCATTTGATTAGTTTGTCCAATCTCAGCAATGCCCATTTGATTTATGGCTTCACCGGACTTAGTATGAATTTTGAGAATCTCACCATTAATTGGTGCTTTGACGTAGCTCAACTTCAGTTCTGCTTCCGCCTTTCTGACTAGTGCGATCGCATTGCTGATTTGAGCTTGTGCCATTTGCATATCAGTAGGACGAACTTCTAGAAGCCTGTTGAGTCTGGCTTTTTCTTCGTCGATTTGCCTTTGTAAAGTTGCTATAGTTTTGTCGCGGTTAACTTTAGCTTCGATCAACTGCTGTTGCAAAGTCGATAAAGTTTTGATTTGGTTAGCTCTGGCCTCAGCAATTTGTTGGCGTATAGTTGCAATAGTCTGGCGGAGAGTAGCTTGACCTTCAACGACCTGTTGATTACTACTTACGGCACTTAGGCGTCTTCTATCTCGTTCTTGTTGAGAAATTGCACCTTCTCTATATAACATCTCATAGCGTTGAGCATCGACTTGGGCATTACGTTGTTCAGCTTGTATACGTGTGAGTGTTGCTCTTAAAGTATCTTTTTGTCCTAGCAGTTCAGCTTCTAGGCGATTAACCGTTGCTTGTTGGGCAAGTTTTTCCCCGCTTAACTGAGCTGCAATTCGAGTAATCATTGCTTGTTGAGCATCCCTTTCTCCGCGTAACTGGGCCTGTAAACGAGCAATCACAGACGTTTGGGCTTGAATATCTCTAGGTGACCCAGCTCTGATTTGCGCTAGATTGGCGCGGGCTTCTTGCAATTTTGCTTTTGCCTCTTCCACTGCTGCTACTTGAGTATCGTGGCTATCCAAAATTGCAACTATTTGACCTTGCTTTACCTGCTCTCCTTCTCTAATAAGGAGTTGCTGAATTCGTGACCCCCCTTGCATTCCTGTAGTGGGAGCAGATAACTTTATTACTTCACTTCGTGGCTCCAAACGCCCTACAGCAGTAATACTGTTGGCAATTGGTCTAATGGGTACGGATGAAGCTAGTTTTTTTAATTGTTCGACTTTGGCTGTGCCTAGTACCCCAGCTGCAATTACTATTGGCAGGGCTACAGCAATGCTCCACCAAACTTTAGGTTGTTCAAGTGGCTGCTCCCTTAATTTTGGCTTCTCAGTCACCCTTGACATAGTATATTGCCCGTTTATCTGAATGTGCTGATGCAAGTAAAAAGCGAGTTACGCGCAGTTGGACTATTTAAGAAGGATTTTTAGTAGACAGCCAGATCCCTATACCAAGTTGCAGCCGCAAGTGTAAATTTGCTAATCAATACACATTAATTAGGCTGATAATAGGTAACTTACAATTGACTATTAGTTAGGAAAAATTACCAATTCCTTAGAATTAAGGTATTTGGCTTGAGACCGCTGCTTAGGATGAAATGATGACAATTGCGTAGAGGCTTTTATGGCAGATGTCTTTGACATAGCCTGTGATGGTCAAAGATGCTCGTAGCTTCAAAGACTTCTACAATTTAAAAGTTTTAGCCTACGGGATAGATGCTTTGGCTAATCGATTGAAATACGTCTGGCTGATTGAGACGATGCTGTAGAGTTTGATGGATCTATACTATGTATTCATTAAAGCAAAGGCACAATTACTGTTATCAGTTTAATAAATGTGACTTTGATTAAAGCCCCTTACAACTGTCGCCCTAACTCTCATAAAGTCTTTGATGTTGATGATGGGTGGCGAAAGAACTGCGTTAATTTGACTTAATGTTTGAAACTGCACCCAATTATGGATAAACTGGTAAAGTTGATTACCTTATAAGTAGACAGCAGCAAATCTCGATCACCGAAATCTTTTAAACTGTCTAAAGTAAGTTTTTATTGAGTCAGTTAACGACTAACTAAAAAATATCGATCAATAAAGTATTCCTAACATCACATTTTCCTTAACTTTCTGGTTAAACCGAGAGCAGAGTTTGTTGCTAATCTCTACCAAGACAACCAACTATCTCTGGATATCTATACCAAAAACTTAACTGCTCTCTCTGCTGTTGTTTTCTAACTCCATCAAACTTTAGTTAAATGAATTCTACATTTATCAGTTGCTGGAAAACGTAACAGAGCCTACAGATGAAGATATAGAGAGAAGTCCGACAGATAGCCATCGGAACTTCAGGAAAGATAAAGAAATGCTTAATCTGGAAGATCAAATAAAACCGTAGTCATGTAATTTTCTGCCCAAACTGGGCCAAAGGCTTTTTCGAGTACACGACGGGTTTTGTCGTTTTGTTGCTGCTGGGTGCAGTAGTTGCGTTGTCCTGCAAGGATTTGTGCCGTCTTTTCGGGTGAAACTGGAATAGAGGCGATCGCCTGGGTGCAATGAATGTCTAAAAATTCCTGTACACGTGAGAGAAATAGCGTTTCTTCTTCTGGGGAGCTGGGGCGAACAAAGATGCAAAAATCAGAAAAGATGTGTCCCCATTCCGGCAATTCACGCGGTTGGGAGAAGTTTAGCACTTTTAAGGGTGTCAGTGCAGATGTATAAGATTCTGGTAAGGTGCGATCTAAACTCACAGGAGAAAGGTCTGCGATCGCCGCGCTAATTTGACCCCTCCCACCTACTAAATCGCAACCAAACATCGGTAGGTTGTATTCTGGGCGGGGAAACATGACGCAGTGCAAAATATCCAGCATATTTCCCACCTTTGCCAGTTCCAAGTGCATTTTCCGAAACTGGGGTGTTTGATAGCAGCGATTTTCAATCGTCAATTTCTCACCCTCCAGTCTACCTTCCACATATCCCAATTCAGCCGGCAAGTTGTAAGGCGACAAATCTAAATGTTTATGCCAAGCCGCCTCAATGCAATCAGCCAGCTGGCGAATTAAGGGATGTTGTTGCTCGCGCAGCGAGGGAGTAGAAGTAAATGACATATTCTAGCTGGGGAATGTGGTCTATTTGCCAGTCTACAACTAGCCGCGTCATACCTATTCTGGCTTGCAACATAAGCAAACACTTACAGAAAGTCGGCGCGGGAAAGACCCACTTCTTCTAGGGGTGAGATGAATCTTCCCCTTGACTTGGGGCATTGGGGAGCCACTGCCCTAGGCGGGTTTCCCGACTTGAGGCAACTGGCGTGATTGGGCATTGGCATTCTTTCCTATGCCCCATTCGCCATGCCCGCGAAATCCCACTTCTTCTAAGGATGGGATGAATCGCCGACTTTCTGTAAAGTTATAAAACGGTTGCTTTTCAACAGGATTATTTATTTTGTATCCTGAGTTACAGAAATAATTTGAAATTAGTCCATCAGCTATGAAACTAGATTCTGAGAAACCAGATTTTGCAGTGCAACTCAGAAGGCAGAATCTGGATGTTACCAACAAGTTTTACTCCAACGAGTCACCACAGAAGTTTGCAGCTTCTACCTGGGTGAAACTGTTGCAACTTCCCAATCCCTTTAGTTTTGAGGAAGCACTATTATTGTGTCCGGTTTCACAAGATGAGTGGCTAGCTTGGATTCCAGATCATGGAGAAGCAATACTGCATACTAGGCAGTTTTGTTATTAGTTGTAGACAAATAACTTATTGCCAAAAATCAATCACGTTGTATCCTAGTTCGGCTAGCATGTGCCGCAGCAACGGTAGACTTAAGCCAATGACGTTGCTGTGACAACCTTCTATTTTTTCCACGAATAGACTACCGAAACCTTCTAAGGCAAAGGCCCCAGCACATTTGAGGGGTTCGCCTGTAGCAACATAAGCTTGAATGTCGCGATCGCTCATTTGAGCAAAATAAACTCTGGTAACCTGACATTTGACCACCGTGCGGTTTTTAGCAAGGTCAATCAAGGTATGACCAGTGTAGAGGTCGCCAAAGTTACCTTGCATTATCTGCCAACGGGCGATCGCTTCGGTAGAGTTTGCGGGTTTACCATGAATCTCGCCATTGACAGCCAAAACCGAATCACAACCCATGATCAAAGCTGCTTCAAACTGCGGAACCACAGTTTCCGCCTTGCGCTGGGATAAAGTTTGCACCAA
Source organism: Mojavia sp. (assembly GCF_059505145.1). Lineage (NCBI taxonomy): Bacteria > Bacillati > Cyanobacteriota > Cyanophyceae > Nostocales > Nostocaceae > Mojavia > Mojavia sp. The sequence continues at coordinate 44,407 of NZ_JCACKA010000063.1, read as the reverse complement.
TTGGCCAGGATCATCTAATTGGATTTGTGACTCATCAAAGTCACTAGGACAAACTATCGGTTCAATACCAACAGTTTGCAGTAAACGGCGTCGCGCCGGCGAAGCAGAGGCAAGTACAAAAGATGGAATGCCCATATCTAAACTAGAAAGAAAAGGGGAAAAGACGAATTAAAAATTACCTATTAACCTTGACCCATTCCCCATTATCAATTAATAAACCAAAAAAGAACTGACAACTTCTTCTATAGCTGGTTTAAGTTTCTGCCAACGTTTTTCAGGAATTGAGGCATTAAAAGTAAAAAGTTTACCACGGCTAACAGCGACGCTAGCAATGTTGTGCCGTTGCTGTTGATTGGGCAGTTTAACTGCGTACTCTAAAATATAGTATGTCTTACCGTTAGATTCCCGCTCAAAGGCATTGACTAACTCAGCTGTACGTCCAGAGTCAGCAGGAGCGAGAGCAGCTTTACCCAGCTTATACCCTACTTCTGTTGGTGTTCCCAGTTGTGCTAAAGTTTCGCCTTCAGGAACAGGACTAATCACTACTGAGACATTTTCACTGATCTCTATTAAATCGTGGAACACCACATCAGGGCCGTTAGCAACTTTAACTTGCACCCAGCCATTAGGATATGAGAACTCATAGCCATTACTAGTGTTTACAAAGCTTTTGAGTCCAGCCGCAGCCGCTACACCAGAATTACTCAGACTGAAGCTCAATACTAATAGCAACATTAATGCAATTCGTTTCCACATTTTTTATAGATTCCTTTGGCCTGGAAGCAAAACAAGGCAAGCACAATTTCTCATTGTCCCATCAACAGGTACGCTTCGGATGATACCCTACCTGGGGAAATGAGAAGATGCATCAAGACAGATGCACAAAAATCTAAAACCTAATCTATGTTGATCAGTAACGAATTGCGCTGGTTTTATCCTGGCAAGCTTCCCGAAGATATTAAACTTTGGTTTCAGCAAAATTGTTTGATTGATCCGTTACAATCACCAGAAGCACGGGAAGACATTTATCTTTACTCGCCAGGATGTGATTATCTCGGTATAAAACTGCGGCAAGGAAGGCTGGAAGTCAAATGGCGGCAAGCAGAATTCAGCGTTGTGCGTTTTGGGGAATCAGTTGCAGGTCAGCCAGAGAAATGGGGAAAATGGTTGTGTGAGGACTCGACACAAGAAAGTTTTCAGCCTGCAATGGTTTTGGGGAACCCTTTGTGGGTGAGTGTGCAGAAAGTTCGCTATTCGCAACTTTTTCAAGTTTTAGCTGATTTGACAGCACAACCTGTTTCAGATCAGGAACGTATCGCTAATGGTTGCCGTGTAGAAATTACTAATTTGGTGATTCAAGAGAATGCTTGGTGGAGTCTTGCCTTTGAAGCTTTTGGCGAAAATAACTATCTGATGGAAAATCTTCAAGCCACAGCCAGCTGGGTATTCAATACTTATCAAGGGACAAGATTGCTAATTATAGATTCTTATGCTTACCCCCATTGGTTAGGGTTGGTTTATCGGTAAGTGCTTACAGACTCAACAAATCACCCTCCAGGGTACTACCGTATCTAATCATACTTAGGCAAGATTGTGATGTTACATGATTAATAAATTGAAAATATGCGTATTAATCTAAGTAATCAGAACTTACGCACTCAGATCCCCCAACCCCCTTAAAAAGGGGGGCTTTAGACGTTCCCCCTTTTTGAAGGGGGGTTAGGGGGGATCAGGGTTTCAGACTTCAGTGCGTAAGTCCTAGTAATTTAACTTGTACTTAAATTACATAAAAGGCTTTGGTAGGTAAGATATGAGGATTTAAAGACAAAAGTGTTCAAAAGCTTTATATTTCATACCCTTAACCCCCAGCCTCAACAGACAAACTCATCAGTGCGTAAGTCCTAGAAATGTTGTTCGTAGCAGCAAACAATTTTGGAGAACATAGATGCCCTTAAAAAATTACGGTGTTCTAAAATCCCAGGCTGTAGATCGCAAGCTTGGTGAAGGCCCGACTCCTCATTACCAAGTTCTGGTGACTGACGACAAGAAAAATAAGTATCGCATCGCCATCAATGTCAAATCCAAGCAAAGTCCTTCAGAATTGCTTTACTTTATCGACGAAAACTTTTCGCATCCCATTACTAAGGAATTGCAAGAGTTAGATTTCGGTTTCAACGAATTAGAAAGCAAACCTGGGGGAGTAGCTTTAGATTACATTCGAGGAAACTTGTTTGACCCGAAGCTGATGAAGGCTTTGCCATACAACGTTCCAGGGCCGGACAATGACCTTAACGAGTTGCTAGAATTATATATTGCCAGAGCGATCGCTTCACCAGAAGCCGTTTTATATCCCTTTGGTGAAAGGTGGGGCCCGGAAGAAGATTTGAAGGACAAGTATTTTGGTTTTCTTCCTGGTAACGGTATTCACGACATCCACTTTAACCAGGGTAGTGTCGGTCAATTTCAAAAAGACAATGGTGTTTGGCAAGATGGTGGACTGTTAATACACTATCCGGCTCGGAATCAGTGGGTAGGCATCTTTTTAGCTTTTCAGTCCCAATCTTTCCATACTGACGATATTACTGGTAACAGAATAGATGATATTACACCGATCGCGGCAACTGCGGCAGTCCGTATTATTGCTGCTTTGGTAAATCCTTATGGCGATGACGTCGGTAAGGAGACTGTGACTTTAATCAATACCTCACCCGATCAAGTTGATTTGAGTGGTTGGGCAATTGCCGATCGCCTTAAACGCAAACAACGCCTCAGTGGTACTATCAATGCGGGCGAAGTTGTCAAAGTACCTTTAGACAAAAACGGCATCCAACTAGATAATAATGGCGGCATTATTACCCTACTTGATAACAATGGAATCAAGATTGATGGTGTCTCTTATACCAAGCAAGATTCTCAAAAGCAGGGTTGGTCAATTGTGTTTTGAAGAACTAATGGCTAAGAACTATTCGATTTGTAGAACAACTAATGTCATGTCATCGGTGTTTTGTTTTTCATCACCAACGAATTGCTGAACTTGGTCAAACAAATAATCTACAATTTCTTCCGGCCCGTCGCAATACCTACAAGCAGCACTGAAGGAAGCGACGAAGTTTTCTTCATCGAAGCGATCGCCACCCGCAGCTGCGGCATCAGTCAAGCCATCTGTATAGTAAATAATTGTATCCCCAGGCTCTAGTTGTGCGTGGGCATCTTCATATTGGCTATTGGCATCTAAACCAATAAGCATTCCCAAGGTATCTAATCGGGTTACAGTTTTGGTTGCTGCATGCCACCACAAAGGAGGATTATGTGCAGCATTGCTATAAGACAAAATTCGGGTTTGGGGATTATATTCTGAGTAAAATAACGTCACAAAGCGGTGGGAATTTTCCAAATCCGCATACATGACTCGATTTAAGTTTTGCAAGATTTTGGATGGGGAATTACCATGTAATACCTCTCCCCGTAGCATTCCCCGCATCATTGTCATAATTAGCCCTGCGGGAACGCCTTTGCCCATGACATCTCCAATTACCAAGCCCCAAGAACCAGCTTCCAAACCGTTTGTAGTATGTAGCTGAATCTGATTTTTATTAGTGGCAATAAAGTCGTAGTAGTCCCCACCCACACGATTAGCTGGTTTACAGCGTGCAGCCAGCACTGCACCCGGGATGTAGGGACATTGGCGTGGTAGTAGTCGCCGTTGAATTTCTGCGCCAATTTCTAGTTCTTGATCTAGGCGTTCTTTTTTCCGTAATTCTACTGCTAGTTCATCGTTTTCGATCGCTACTGCTGTTTGATCTGCCACCAACCTGACTAACTTTTGTCTGGTTTCTGTCCAGCTATATTCTGGATCGCGGCTCAAGACATATAGCCAGCCTCGTTCTGTATGCTTTACTAAAATAGCCGTGCCAAAAATTTGTACATCTGGCCCCAAGTAACGATGCATCTGATCATCCAACATCCCCGTAGCAGTTGCTAGAGGAGCACTACTGGGCACAAGTGTGATTTGACTAGTAGCTGTTTCTAGCGCTTTGCGGATGTTCTTGCGCTGGCGACTGTCTTGCCAGTGTAATTGTTCTAATCTAACTTGACCGTTAGGTTTGTAAAGAAATAGGGCGCTGCCGTCCCCATCTGTGACTCTGGTTGCCATCAGCGGGATTAGCTCCAAAAATTGATTTAAATTATTGAAGCTTCTGAGGGCAAATCCTAATGAACTTAACAAATCCTGAATTTTGTTCTGTTCCCGGTGCAGCCTTGACACGAGTTCTTTGAGCGCTACGACGGGAGTAACATCTGTCGCGGCACTACTATTACTGTCAGTGGGTTGAGAGGGCAATTGAGACACAGGCACGGGTATTATTGCACTTTAAGATAAAAGATAGGTAAATCTTAGTAACTTATCAATATTTTGGTTTTGCGATTGCTAAACCATATTGGGACAAGATTTGTCATTTTAGCAAGAGTATAAAGACGTAAGACTTAAATTATATAAGTATTGCATTTGCTGCTTAAATTTCTAACTAAATATATAAATTTAAACTAATGTATTCTTCATCCGAAACTACTCAGTACAATCAGCAATTTCCGACAGACATCATCAAGAATTTGATTTTTTCATAAATTTATTACTTAGTTACAGATCTTCCATATGTCTTTAGACATAAAATCCTTTTGAAAAAAAATAATATATTACATTGTCAAAATATTTACTATTGGGGCTGGTGGGTCTAGCTCTTTCAGAGTATGGGTTTCTAGAGTAGGGATGAGTATCAAGTCAAGAGAGTTCATCTTTAAGCTGGAAAACACGTAAACACATTACTTTGATCTGATTTAAAGTTAAAATATCCATTCCTAATACTTTTACACCAAAAAGTGAAACACAGTTTTGTAGCTTATCAAATATATTTTACATTTCTAAATTTTTGGCAGTAATATTTGACAATTCTAAAACAACAAAAACTTGCAATCAACTAGGAGTGCTTCTATGTCTCGTTTACACTAATTTCCTGTTTGTCAACAGGATACTGATGAAGACGGTACTTGAAAGTGCGGTTGTTTAAAAATTAACCACTCTACAACAAGATTGAAAGCTGTATCTTAGAAGTCCTCTGTGCTGCGATATCTGATAACCCCATCATTAAAGGCTAAAAATGCAGCATTAGAGTAAGTTTTTAGCAAAGCTATACTTTATTTGTGACAAACTAACGATTTTAGGACTTACGTTTTTCTAGTACTTTGTTGCTATTAATTTGCAATGACAACACCAGAGGAGTAAGTCCCAAACTTATTAGTTTTCAAAGAGAAATCTTAACTAAAAAATTTTAAACTAGCCACTTAATAGCGCTTCGACAAACTCGTAGCTGGAAAAAGGACGCAAATCTTCAATTCCTTCACCAGCACCGATAAAGCGAATTGGTAATCCTAGCTGCTGTACGACAGCAAGAGCAACACCTCCTTTGGCAGTACCATCCAACTTGGTTAATACTACACCACTGAGTTGGGCAGCTTGGGAGAAAACCTCAGCTTGCCGCAATCCATTTTGGCCTAAAGTGGAGTCTAGAACCAATAGTGATTCTACATTGGCATTAGGGGCTTTTTTGTCGATAATCCGACGAATTTTACTAAGTTCGTCCATTAAGTTTTTCTTGTTTTGCAATCGTCCCGCAGTATCTACTAAAAGTAGTTCAGTTTCCCTGGCTTGGGCCGCTGCGATCGCATCAAATACTACTGCTGCCGGATCTGTATTCTTGCCAGGGTTAGAAATGACTTCTACACCGCTTCTAGAACCCCAAACTTTTACTTGTTCGACAGCAGCAGCACGAAAGGTGTCTGCTGCACCAATCAAGCATTTATAACCGGATTTTTGTGCTAAGTGGGCGATTTTGCCAATGGTTGTTGTTTTACCTGCACCATTCACCCCAGTGATCAACCAAATGTTCAGTGTTTCTTTTTCTGGGGCAAAGCTAGGTTTATGGTTTTTACTCACCGGGCCATCCAGCATATCCCGCAGAATTTTTTTGAGGTAGGCGATCGCTTCATCTGGAGGGGTAACTTCTTCTCGCAATTTTTTCTGCAGCGAATTAATAATCAAATCTGTAGCCTCTACACCCACATCAGCTTGTAGAAGCAAAGCTTCGATTTCCGCTACAGCAGCTTGGTTGAGTGGTCCTTGACCAACAATTGCCTTCAGTTGGTTCAGGATATTACGACGGGTTTTGTCTAACCCTTGGCGTAGCTTTTTGAGCCAAGTAATTTCTTCAATCGAAACGTCTTCTGGACGTCTACCTTGGGCTGCTAAAACTTCTGCTGACCATACAAACCCTTCATCAAAGGTTAATCCCAGAGTTTCCTCTGCTGTCTGTGGCGTAGCGGTGGTTGAGACTGTAGTGGCGGCTGTTGGCTGTATTGTCTCAGGTTCTGGGACTTCAATCGCGTTGGCTAGCAGTCTTTCTTGCTTTGCTTGCTGTTCAGCTGCTGCCCGTTCTAAGAAAGATAAAGTGGTTGGTGCTGTTGGCTGTGCTGACTCTGCCTGACTTACCGTTAATTCTGCACTAGAGACATCGGGTGTCTCAGTAATGGCTGCTATTGAGGAGCTAGCTGTACTTTCTTCATCTGTACCAGATAATTCCTCAAGAGTCGTTTGGGCAGCAGTTACATTTAATTCTGGGATTGGTGTAGTTTCTGCGACTTCCGCAGGTTGCTTAGTAATTGTTTGTGTAAGATTTGGATCTAATTCTGGTTCTGGTGATGCCGTTTCTGTGGCGGCGGCTGATTGTGTAGTTTCAATTTCAGGAGTAGATGTTTCTACTACTTCAGTTTCTGTTATTTGTTCTGGGGCATCTACTGCGGCAGGCGGATTTTCTACTGCCTGCGATTGCTGTTTTTGCTGGATATTTTTGTAAGCTGCTTTAGCAAAAGCCAACAAGTCTGCCGCTGTTTCGGGTGTAGTTTCTACTGTTGGCGTTGACGTTTCGGCTGGTTCTGGTTGGGGTTCTTTTGCAGGAGGAGTTTCTCCCTGTTTTTGTTCTGAGGGAGTATCAGAAGAATCGCTATGTTGACGACGGAACCAATTAAAAACCATTGCAGCTAGTGATATTAGTTGTTATGTGAGTATGAGTTATAAGTTATGAGTTTAATTTAACTCCTGAGTCTTTTCTGGTGTGAAAACCGCCAGGATATCCTCACTTCTCACGTTCAACTCAAAACTTAGCACTCATCAAGGTTATTTCGTTCCGCTAAAATTTTAGGCAGACTTTTTTTGCTCTGTAAATCGACGTAGAACACCATTAATAAACCTATGCCCTTCATCTCCACTGTAGCGTTTGGCTAATTCCACAGCTTCGTTGATAGCCACACTGTCAGGTAAGTTTAAAAACAGCATTTCTGCCACAGCGATTCGGAGGATATCCCGGTCGATTTGAGCCAAGCGAGTAACTTGCCAATCTACCAAGGCAGAGGCAATTTGTTCATCTACAGTATTTCGCTCCTCGTTGACTGTCTTGACAATTTGGATAGCATATTTGCTAACTGTCTTATCTTGAGTTGCAAGCTGAATTAATTCTGGGAACTCCACAGCTGCACCAAGTTGATTGATTGCTGTTTGGGTATATGAAATTGCCTCTTGGAGCATTGTGCGAGCAGTATTAAGGTCTGAAGCACGAGTTTGGCTAGTTAAAACGCGATCTTGACTGCGTTGGAGTTCGCCAGCAGCCTGATCTAGATTATCTTGTACTTCCGATCTCAGGGTGCGTACAGCTGCGAGTACTAACTTGGGTAGTTGTTCTTCTGTGAGCTTCTTGGGATTTACTGGCAACTGGCTAAGGCTTAAAAGCGCCAGTTCACGAGCGAGTTGCTGAGGTTTACGATCTTGCATAAAAGTGAGTTGGAATGAGTGTTAAGTGATTTAGGTAGAGAGAATGAAGTTAAGAAACGGTAAATTTTGGCATAGCCAGACAACCATATTATCTATATTGCTTGTAAATTTACCGAGTAATTTTAAGTTTCTTCGACGGGGATAACCTGTGAGGTAGTTTCTAAGTGTGGTACTTCCAGGTTGCACTCTTGAGAGATAACTAGTGTAGGAAGTGCTGTATTAGGGGCGACAATGCCACCAGAGACTACTATTTTAAAAGCATCTTCTATCGATATTGGCAGGTTTAATACCTCTTCCTCAGGTACTATTGCATACCAGCCTGTAGTAGGATTTGGGGTAGTGGGGATAAAAACACTCAGCATTGGTCGAGTCATCTGGGCTTGGATATCGCTGCTAATGACTCCTGTAACGAAGGCGATCGCCCACACCCCTGGACGGGGATACTCTAGTAAAACTACACGGCGAAATTTACCATTAGCATCTTTAAGAAGTGTTTCTAAAAGCTGCTTCAGGGTTTTGTATACTTGCCCAGCCAAAGGAATCGCCTGCAACAAGCGCTCACCAAAATCCAGCAACCACCGCCCGGCTATATTCCGCGCCATCAAGCCAATCAAGAGAATACTCAATAGTGGTACAGCTAGTCCAACTACGAGATTCAGTATATTTACTAGTATAGGATGCAGCCCTTCAAAGGGATTCAGTTGTTTCGGAATTTGGGTGAGAAAGTTGATTACCCAACTAGCGATGGTAATCGTAAGCCAGATAGTAGTTGCTAGCGGAATTACTACTAACAATCCGGCAATCAAGTCATTTTTTAAATCCTGCTTTAAGCGATCAATTGCCAAATCCCTATTCTCCTTTTTTAGGCTAGTGGAACTTTTGTTATCGGTATTCATACCAACAGATTCGTCAAACTGTGAAGACATGACTTAAGGCACACAATACCGCAAGCAACTTTCCTAAAGGCACGCACTTGTTGCTGGAAATCCAGCGCTTTTGTGCATAAACTTAGATGAGATGTTTACCACCTAGGATCGGGGCTGGTTATTCTCAAAGGCTGTTACTTTTCTTTATAAGACTTGTAAAGTATTGTTGCAAGTCTACTAAATAGTACTCATCCTACTGAGCGTAATCAAAAGCTGCTCATACTTTTGAAACTATTATCAGGTAAACAAAAGGGACGTTTTATCCAGTGAATAGTCTCAGTTAGGCGGGAGGAACTTTTCTGAAAAATTTAGATGAAAAATATAAACTTATCATAACCGCGAATAAGACCTAAGCTGTCCTGAAAATAGACGCTGGGCTGGGACGCGAAGAAAGGAAGACGCGGTGAGACACGCTTACACCCAGCCTAAAGACACTACCTTTTTGCGTATGTCCTGATTGCGAATGCGTAAGCCCTATTTGCTTGAGAAACCTTGTTAGTGGTTACAAAACTTAAAGCAAGCTAATTAACATAGTTTTTAAGACTATCCTTGACTCAAGCCACATCAGCCTGTGTGCTTTCTGAAGCCACGTGCTGCAACTGTTGTGTGCTTTGATCTGTCAGAGGTACTGTTGCATCTATTCTGGGTACGGGCAGGTGCTTCATTTCCCAAACTTTGAGCAAAATTAAATATTCGTAGAATGCCTGTAATGTACACCAAGCTATCCCAGCGCGTCCATCTAGGCAACCACCTAATAAAAAATACATATAAAAAAAACGTAATAAGGGTCTGGCGGGTAAGCGTAAGGATAAATCTTTCAGGGCGCGACGTCTTTCTACTTCTGATTTGCCAAAAAACAAATCTCGCCAGTTAACACTACCTTGTTGTAATTGATATAAAGTCTCTGCGGCTTCATCTGTAGAGTAACGGTTGTGCTTTTCAATCCAACGGCTCAAGCCTTTGCTACAAGTGTAGTGGGGGTAAGTTTCCTTTAAAAAGCTAGTTGCACCGCTACAAACTTCTCTTTCAGTATGACCGTAGTCTGTAAACCAAACTTGACCGTGACGCAATAGGCGCAGTTGGTAACGGGGATATTGGGTGCTATGGCGAATCCAACGATTCATGAACATGACACGTTCCGCAACGTAGTAGCCGGTATAGTCTGGATTTTGAATTGCCTTTTCGCATTCTGCAAACAGTTCTGGCGTTATGCGTTCATCGGCTTCTAGAATGTAAACCCATTCATGCTTCGGTGTAATGGACTCTAGCATCCAAGTACGTTGCCGTCCATGACTTTCAAAAGGATGTTGAAAAACGCGAATAGGATAGCCTTTGGCGATTTCTACAGTGCGATCGCTACTGCATGAATCTACAACAATAATGTCATCCGATAGCATCGCCGACTCTATACAAGCAGCAATATCTAACTCTTCGTTATATGTAAGTATGTAAATTGAAAACATTTTTTTGTATTATAGATATTTGACTAATTACTAAGCCGCATAATACTTAACTTGTATATATTCAGCTATCTTGATAACTTTAAATTTTTAATTGCTTGATTGACTTCTTATTTTTCTTATTTAGATAACTGGCAGTATGAACTTTCAAAAATAGTTAAAAAATATTTGAACCGTTCTACTGCCCGTGAATAGTTATCTAGCGTACAGAGGCTTTTCGTCCACCACCCTTGGCAGCACCCATACTTTTTAATCCTGTCCAGCCGATGATTATGTAACCAATGGACAGTAGCAAACTACTAATACCAATCCGTAGCCCAGACTTCCAAGCATTGTCTCTAGCTTGCTTTTCAGCTTCTTCCCTGCGCTGACGAATTTGGTTGAGCCTTTGATTTGCAAGCCCTTGAGGATCTGTTTGTTGGGCGATAAATTTATCAAGTTCTTGGGGATTTGCTTTAAACTTCCTGAGTAACTCTTTTTGAGCAGCGGGAAGTTGCGGATTTTCAAGTGCTTGTTTATATTTCTGCTCATCTTTAAGCAGTTCAGCAAACTGGGATCTAGCTTGGTTTCGCAATTGTTCTAACTGAGCTTTTCCTTGTTCGTTGTTTAGTTGAGCTTGGAATTGCGCTAGTTGATTTTTTAGTTGGTTTTCTGCTTGTTCAGCATCCTGGTTAATTTGAGTTACTGTTTGTGTGCTAGCTTGACGAACATTATTAAGATGCAGAGGAAAAATTAGCAAGAATAGCAACCCTAAGATACTTGCTAATATCAAGGCTGGAAATCTTAAATCTATACCTTGTGGGCGATCGCCATCCTCTACATTCTCAAACCAATATGCAGCGAACAACATCCCCAAGCCTACCAACGGCACAATTCCTCTATCAACTACGGCTGTTGCCAAGTTGATTTGCCATCCTCGGTCAGTTGGTTGAAAGGGTAACAAGAAAATTAAAAAGTCAACCAAAAAGGACAAAATTAAAATTATGCCGACCACTTTTAGGATGAGGGCAGTATTTACGGAAGCAGAACGGTTAACCATATTTTTTCGGTCTTGTTGTAAATCAGAGTGATTGTCCTATTTAAAGTTACTTGAATATTGTTACCATGACCTATCTGTTGCGTAGCTACCAAAGATGGATACAGTACTAGTGCAGATTTTCTATTTATTGGTTTGAAACTACACCACGCTAGCATCTGTAATCTATGGTGTCTTCAGGAAATACTTGGTGATTCAATATACTGAGGTTTGCGTGAGCGCAGGAGTAAAACACGAAAAAATTTTAAGTTTTTCTTTTGAACTCTCCAGCTAACCTATCTTCTTTCAAGTTTCTGCTTTGTAATCTTTCCAATTACCAACTTCTCTATCAAGAGTTTGTTGCCAAATTGGTAAATCCTCTGGACGGTCAACATCACCTAAAGGAGGTAAGTAAATATGTGATAAATTAAGCTTTTGAACAATGTTTATAGTCTGTTGCAATACTTGAGAAGTTCCCCAGCTGATGTTAGTAAATAGTTGGGCAATCAAACGACGCAAACCAATTAAATAATAGCCACCATCAATCGCTGGGCCAACGACTAGATCAAAACTATGCAGTTGTTCAAATGCCGTTGCTAAAAGCTGGGAATTCACTCCAGGACAATCTGTGCCGATGATGATAACTTGTTCTGCACTTCTTTGAAAAGCATCAAAAAGCGATCGCGTCATTCGTTCGCCCAAATCCCCTTCGCCTTGAGACTGGTAATTTAAAGCGAACCCTAGCCAATCTTGCATTAGCTGTAAATTGCCACCTGCAAACCGCACTTCAAAAGTAAGGGGAGTTAACTTTTGCAATTCTTGAGCCTGAAATACAGTATATTCAGTCATCTGCCTTTGAAGATGAGCAGCGCCTTCACTTCCCAAAGCAGGTATCAACCGAGTTTTTGTTTTCCCTGGTTCTGGATAACGAGTAAAAATAATCAGATGCTGTTTTGCGATTTCTGGTGAATTTAGCACGCCATAGGTTATTCGATTCAACAAAGAATATCTTAATAGCAATACTTGCCATCTTGGGCTGTAGTACGCTCTTTACTTGTCCGCATTGCGCCTAAAATTGTAGAGACAAAAACGCAGCGTTTAGCTCTGCCACCATGTTTACTAGATAGAGTAATCCTCCCTAGAGGAGGTTTATCAACATTACCCATGTAATCAAATTGGATTCGCCTTACCCCGCCTGACTGTTGTAAGGTTGTTTCCTCGTCTAAGCGAACATTGGCATCTAAATTATTCCAGTTAGCATTGGCAGGATTAACACTTGCAGGGTGAACCGCCCATTGCACAATACCGTTATTGTTACGAAAACTGGTTTGCCAGGCCAATTTTTCTTTTTTGGCTTGGCTTTGGGCTTGTCGCATAGCACTGTAAACTTCACTTTGAGCAGTCTTAAGACGTTGAGTGTCTACAACAGTTAGCCAACTGGGTGCTGCTATAGCAGATAATATGCCAATCATCAAAATAACTGTTAAGGTTTCTAGCAGAGTAAAACCACTACTAAAGTTGATATTGGAATATTTTATTATTTGTAAGTAATTATATAAATTTCTGTATACATTCATTTTTATATATTCGCTTTTTAAATCTTATATAAAGTATTTATTATTTATATTTTGTGAACATTTATATAATTTTAAATTAAATCAGGAATTAAATCAGGTTAGTTTTGTTTTGCTTAAAATACCCATTTTTCCAAAGATAAAAAGGACTGATTAAACTACTTAAGAATAGTTGAAATTCACAAGTTTTTACTAAATCAGTTTGCAAATGATATCCATACTTGAGCAAATAAAAAGTTATTTTACGTAAATCATTAAGCATATAAGCTATAAATAAAAATGGTTTTATTTGAGGGCTTACATTCAGCATACGAATTACATAGCGGCTAAGTCCAATCCCACGAAAAAAGGGTATTAAATATTCTTTAGTTAAACGAAAACTAGGAATTTTATGGTAAATTTCCATTGCAGGGTTATACCAAATTTGCCACCCGGATTTTTGGATATAAGATAACATTTCTAAGTCTTCGCTAGTAAGCATATTACCTGCTACTCTACCAGTTAAAATAGGTTGCTCAGGTACACTATCTAGCCAAGCTTGACGACGCACGACAAGTCCAGCAGAAGGAGGCAGTAATTTGTTACTAGCTTTATATAACAAAGGTAAGTTTCCTCGTTCTGTAATTGCTAGAAATGGGGCAATTCTCTCAAAATTTTTGGGTGGTTCTACTTCCCAATCAGGATGAATTTGGCTACCATAAGCTCCCACTTTGGGATATTGTTCACCAAAAGCATAAGCAGCTGATACCCAGGTGGGTGTAGGGTAATTATCATCATCTAAAAAACCTATAAATCTACCTCTAGCTTCTGTAACTGCCCGTTTTCGTGCATACGCTGCTCCTTGTTTTCTTTCAAAACAATACTTTAAGGAATAAGAACACTGCCAATTTTCTTGATAAGTTTTAATAACTTGAGATGTCTTATCAGTACTGTTATTGTCTACAACAATAATTTCCCAAGATAAATTTTCGGTATTAATTTGATTTTTTAGTCCTTCTAGTAGTTCAGGTAAACGATGTTCACCGTTGTAAGTGGGAATAGCTACTGTTAAATCCAAGCAATTTTTCATTGATATAAGTTGATAGCTCTATATAAAAAGGTGAGCAATGGATTTAATTACATTTAGTATCTTTCTCTGTAATCATTGCACCTATAAGAGTTTTGACTATTACACATCGCTTCATGTCATTAGTGGATGCAGAAGTAGCAGAAGTCGGTATAACTACAGCAATTTTTAAGCCTGGGGTTTCTTGAGAACTTTCATTTTTTATACCAAAATAAGCATTTGGTAGACTTGCCATGTAATCAAAAGTAATGGTCTTAGCAGTAGCTAAAAAGTTGTAGCTTAAATCTAAAGTACCATTGTCATTAGTTTTATTTTGATCAGTCAGATTTGTCAAAAGTGCGATTTGTCCAGACTTAAATTCTAAGTCACCTCCCAAAGTCTGCCATTCAGGACTAGAAGAAGAAGGATAAACGGCTATTTTAGGAATTTTATTTTCTACTTTAAAACTGACACTGTAACTAGTTTTTGTCCTTTTAGCTTCTCGATGTGCTTCCTGTAGTGCGGCTAAAACAGCATCATTAGCTTTACTTAATCGCTGACGGTTGACAAACCCCAGCCAGCTAGGAGCTGCTATAGCTGATAAAATTCCTATGATTAGTACCACTACTAATACTTCTAGCAAAGTGAAACCAGCATCTTGCTGATTATGTTCACATACTAAACTTCGTAGTTTATTTTTTGCATTTTTGCTGTGAAGCTGTAATAGTTTGACATTCATCTTTTCTATTATGTAATCAGCAGCCATTGGTTGCCCCTTGAATTTGCAATATTTACCTAAATAAGTATCCCCGTCCTTGAATTCTTACACTTGTTGTGGGGAAATAAGTTTTATTACCAGCATTGTATTTGATTCTATTTGTATCGCTTTCGATACGAGCCAGTGCATTACCTCGGATGAATACCTGTGCTGTTGTGTTAGCTCTATCCACACAAACATAAAAGCCTGTAATACTATTTGATGGTGCTATTGTTGACCATGTAATTGGAGGCGTTGTGGAGTTAGGAGGGCAAGTTGCAGCTGGTCGTGGTGAATCTGTACTTTGATCAACATAGTCAATCAGCACTGTAGCAGTATTATTAGAACTATAAGCTACAGATGATTTTTTCCATTTGTTCATCCCTTGCTCTAAACTGTCAGCCTCATCAAACTGGTCTTCAAAGGGAGCAAAACCTGGGCTGGGGCAGTTATCAGCATTGATATAATTGGCAGTATATCCTGTACAAGTTACACCACCACTTATAGCTTTCACACCATCTTTAATTTGCCATCTAGCGATACGAGCAGCTTTTGACCAAGTAGCATTAGTAGTATTACTATCTTTGATTAAATAGTAAGCAACTAATGAGTAAACAAAAGTATCATCTTTTTTTGAACCAGTGGCGGCTGCTATTACATCACTAACTAATTCTCGTTTCCAAAAAACTAGTAAAGGCAACTTTTCTGCATCATCTGGATAACGCAATTGAGATTTTATTGCCTCAATACCAGCAGTGTCATAGATATACACCGCCTGCTGTAAATCGCGGGAAATGTAATTGAGTGCAGTTTGGATTTCTTGCTCAGAATTTGCTTTAGCTTGCTCTTGTCGGTCTGTACTCAACACATTAATCATGAAGCCTAATAATGGTGTAATGATTAAAAATGCGAGCAATAAAGCTACTAACAATTCAATGAGAGTAAAACCGCCATGTTTCTGAATGACTTTGGAGCTTTTGATATGGCTCCTAAGTATAATTTGGATTGTCTTCATCATGGGTTTATCTTTTTATTGAAGATGCACCGTTTGTACATTGTCAGGTTTTCCAATTTCTAACGAGGAAAAAGTTTGTAGTAAGGATTTTAGTCCTAAAAATAATTTCCAGTAGGGATTTATCCCTCACTACAAACAAATTTTTTAATTGACTTGGAATAATATTTGGCTAATTATTGACAGTCTTGGTTGTTTCCATCCTTGTCTGGTGCTAGGCCAAGACGATTACATAAAGCCTGAAATGTAGTGCTAACATTGCCAATATCCACTGTTCTTTCTATTGCTGGTGCTTGCTGGTTACCCAGCCCTTCAGTCACAACTGATGCTGTTTGTTTAGTGGTATTGCCTGAATCGTCTTTTGAACTAGCTAGGAGAGGTTTCTCAAAATCAACATCTGCTCGATAAACCCTAAGTGCTAGACGATAACCGTCATTTGCTCCACTTCCTGTGACTATAATTTGACGTGCTTGAATGTAAAACTCTTCAAATGGGCTGTCTGAGTTTTTTGTACAACCTATCTCACTGGTATGGCAAATAATGCCATCTTTTTTAAAGAGATACAAATCATTATCATCTTTAGTATCAGGAACAGGCATTTGGGTGAGACTAATTAAATTATCTTCCAGGAGTCTCGGATCAGCTGCGGTTGCTGGGTCTAATGGAATTTTGTTGTCGTTACTGTATTCTCCAGGTGTTTTAATTGAATTGGTTCTAACTCCATCAATGAATGTACTTGCAGCTTGAGTTGCTTTTTCTATTCGCCGAGATTGGACACGAATAGCTGTTGACATGACAAGGACAGGGGATATAGCTGCCAATAAAATGGCAACTACAACTATGCCTATAAGTGACTCAATAATCGTAAAACCAGAATCACTGGAAGATGAAGTTTTTTGCTGTAGTTTGCGTTTAATCATGACTTCTCACCAGCTTCTAGTTATATGATGGGCAGTTAGAAGGATGCTGATTTGTATCTATGGCAAATTTAGTATTGTCAGTGCCATTTCTAGCGCATAACAATGTCTCTACCCATTTGTCATCTCGGCCAACTTCACGGAAGTATTCATCTGGTAAATCAGGTGGGGTCAGTACCAGTTTGCTGGCAAATAAGTCAGGCGCTTGAGACAGCAGGGCTACATCATAACCCCACTGTCTTTTAGGAGGAATAAAGCCAGTACCTCTACCGTTATCAATATCAATCGCGTAACCATTGTTAGATGCTCCGTTATATGGGCCTGTGGCGTAAGCGCTCTTTTTCACCTGCATAAAAGAACCGCTAATTGTAGCTGTTCTCGTAACGCTAGGAGGTTGCCAGTTTTCCATAAAGCGAACAAAGTTGTGCAAACCACCGTTATCTTCTGTAGGACGGGCTGGACTATCTCCGGCAGCAACAATTAAGTTGAAAGTAGTATCAGCAACTACTGGTTGTAGCCATTTATTTGTATCTTGATTACCACCTGCACCACCGATCTTGTTGGAATTAGTTGGGTTAGAAGATGTAGCAAAAGGATACTTAATTTGCAAGATTGGTGTAAATGCTGTGATATTACCACCGCTTATAGTTGGATTTAACCAAGGCATAGATACACCGTTTGGTGGGGACATGAGATCTGAACCAGGATCTCCAAAATCGAATATTTTGACGTTCCCGCTTTTATTAACACCTAAAACTTTAAGTGGTTCGACTATGTTTCCCGTATTTAAATCTCTAACAAAGGCTATCCTGCGGGGAGCATTATCATCAAAACATTTTGGCCCTTTGTTATTTTCACTTCCAAAGCTTTCTGGATCATCGAAAATATATCCGGTTTTAATCCTACTGTTACCAGGATCTCCATTTTTATCTACAATTTTGTCATTGAGATAGGTATTACCTCCACCGTTATCACTACAGGATGTCTGAATAGTCCAGTTTTTAGGATCGCTACAGAATGTTTCTGCATCTACTTCTATTGCATCTTTTCCTTTTCCTATTGTTCCTTTTCCATTGGTTACAGGACAAACTTCTGTCAAATATGCACCTGGTATTGCCCTACGAACAATGGGTGTAACAAAGTTATTTAAATAGGAACTGAAATAGTTGGGTTTACCCGTACTGTCATACCATTGAGCTTGGGTAACAAAGTTATTGTATTTTGAGAAACCACTTGGTACTGAAGCTAGGGGACTTTGGCTCCAGTCATAATCACCTTGATCACGGAATCCAAATATAAAACTGTCAGAAAGTAAGGTAACGGTATCTGCTAATACAGTGGCAGGCCGCCATTCGTCACCAGTAGTACAACTGGGTAACCTGGGGTCGCTCTTACGACAGGCAAAGTTGGAATTGAGTGTAATGCGATCTTCATAGAACGTTTTAGTAGTCCAATCCCCCACGAGTTTTTGTGTAAACTCTTGTTGTTCGTTACTTGGAGAAGCAGAGTCTTGATGGCGATTAAAGTTACCTTTAATATACACAGGCAAATTGGTAGCTAAAATCAATCCTTTTTCTACATCTCGGTAAGTTGATGTGCGCCCCAGTTTGTCACCTTTTTCTAGCATAATGGCGTTAGGGCGACGGGTAGGATCAAGTTTAAAGTCCACAGGACTGACTAGCTTGTTTGCCTCTGTTGGAGTTGAATTACTTGAAAGCAAAGGAAGTGCTGTGATATCTGCACTCATGTCTAACAGAGCATCATCACGAGTCGCATAAATAATACCGCTATTGGGTAGTAAGTATTCTTGGGATGGGGTGGCTCCACCAATAGTTTGTTGACGCAGGAGGTCAAGGTTCAGGACAGTGGCACGAATTTCTAGTGGTTGTCTATCTATGACATCACGATTATAGGTATCAGTTGGCACAACATTATTACTAGCCCCACTATTACCTTGAACTTCTCTTGGATCTAAAAAGGATATCTCTCTAATTGCACCGTGAGGAATGGCAAGACTGCTAGTTACAGGCAAAAAACTTGAGTCATATAGAATTTGCAGGGCGCATATCTGAGCATCAATAGCAGACTGCTCTGATAAAGTACGATTCGCTGTTTTAGCTAACGCTCTTGCCAGTAGTCCATCGTCTATTAAACGTCCATTTGGATACCTTAATTGAGATTGGTAAGTCAGCGCTGTTGAATAATCGGTGACAGTCTTGGTAGGCGCGGGGTAAACTATACCGTTGTTGGATAAACCATTTGCATCAGTACTCCCAGGTATTGTTTTACCTGCAAATGTTGTTTTATTCTTAGCTGTAGTGCTGTTAGTCGGAACATAATAGCTACTTACACAGGCTATGGGTTTTGGCGTTTGTGCATTGTAGCTAGCAGATTTGTAGTGATAAACTGCCGTAGCCCGCATTTGCAGATATGGAGTTTTAGATTCATCTACTGTTGTAGTGCTTGGGTTATCAGTAATCTCAGGCCATGTATATTTCAGGGAGGCTATATCGTTAGAAGCGCCTGTTATGTAAGCATACATCCAATAGGGCTGGATAGTCTTTTGAGTTGGTGCTGTACCCGGCACTGGCATTGTATCCGGCCAAATAGTTTTGATAGTGTTATCAAAAGTACTAGGAGTACCACCTTGATTAAAATAAATACCCGCACCAGTGATTACTCGCAAACCACCTACAGGTACTGTGGGGTCTGCTGGATTTTTAGCTGCGTCTAGTTCCCAGTCTCCATCTCTTTCTGTAGATCCGACATCAGCCAATGTCTGCACTAAAGAACGTCGGGTACGAATTTCTGTGGTATTGTCCGGCTTGTCCCATTTAATACCATCAATTTGTTGCGTATCCTCAACACCTGACCCTACAAACTGCTCTTTAGTTTTATCCCACCAAAGTTCAGGCAAGTTGTTACCAACTACAACTCTGTCACCTAATTCTGCTTCTTTTCCACTATTTTTTTTGAGTTCTTTTGGCTCTGTGGCCTTTGGCTCTAAGGATGTACTACTGATATTGAGCGCTAGTTTGGTGTATGTATCAGTATCTGTTTTACCGTCTTCTGGTTTTGTAGGATAAATCCATTTATCATTAGCACGTAATGTATCAGCACTTCCTTGCAATAGTGGGCTAGGACTTGCATCTGTAGCATTAAAAGCCACTTCTGCAAAAGGTACACGACGGGTGCGTCTTTTAAAATACAGTTCCAGCTGTTGACGGCGAATTTTCTCAAGTTCTAGTGTCGTGAAACTGGATAAACCTAAACTTTTCTTTTTCTTTTCAATACCGTCTTTTACTTCTGATGGATCAGTAGTATCTGAATTGCTTATTTGAGCAGCAACTAATCGATTTATGCGACTCACATAGGCTTGATTGTTATAGGCTGTATTTTGAGGAGTTGCAGTAACTGATCTTATCCATGTTGTCTTAGTCGGATTAGTAGACTTTCCTTGGAATAAATCGACTTCAGTGCTTGAAGTATTGCTGCTAGAACCAGATGTAAATTTATCAATAGCTAAATTGCCACCAACTACAATTTTTGCATTGCTAGGTTCATAAAAACAGGATTTTAAGGCACTAACTTGGTATAACCTGATAGTATTGGTAGTGAGAAAGTTACTATTAGTAAAAATTGCCCCATTTAGATTTAATGCTGCACCTGGAGTAATTTCTACGTCATCTTCGTAAACAACAGCGTAGTTATTCGGTGGTAGTTGTAACCGATCTTGTTGATATTCTACAGATGCAAAACCTTTGTTGCCTTTGTACTGCTCATATTTATCTTTATCTTCCGTAGCTATAGTGGTATCATCTTGCGGTTTGGATGTAATTGGTACTGTGGCAGTATAAACAAAAAAGGATTTCTTTAACTCATTATTTTGTTTAACCCATCCCGTATTACCTACTAAAACGGCACTCGTATTTGCACCACAACTTGTATCTAGAGTACCTTCTACCATTGGTGGAGTTCTGGCTTCTAAAGCATTTCTGGCACGCTCATATTTATTATCACTACTTACTTCAGGAGTTCTAAAGTAAATTCCATACAAGGTGTAGCTATCAAATTTACCGTTGTTATCGGTATCAACAGGAAACTTCCAAGCAGTTTTGAGAGTTTCATTTTCATATATTGGTGTATTTTCTCCTGGTGGATCAATTTTGTTATTACCATTAATATCAAAACCTAGTTCCAATGGGGTTTCGTCACCAAAGGTATATTCTGTTAACTTATCTGTCAAAACATTGTATAAGGCTTCATCCGTTGGTGTAGCCCGTGGTAATCCTTTATCTTGAAATAGCTTATTTAATTTAGCTCTACCTCTATCAATTGCTGGAGTTGCAGCACTTAAAACAGCTTCATTGACACGGACATTGCTGGCATTTTTAGCACGGTCAAATGACCGGAACATAATGGCTGTGGTTAGGAGAACAACCACTATTGATACCATTGCTACTGTTGGTAATACAAACCCTGCATTAGTTGTTTCTCGTCTTCTATTGAGACCAGAAATGGATCGTAGTAACCAAACAATCTTTTTTTCGCTGGTTTGTAATAATTTATGAGCGATTTTTTGTGAAATTCTGGTTATTTTCTTGGCTGGATGTTTTCTTCTAGACATAGCTGCTCCCCTGTCCAGTGAAGTGATGTAAATATATTTTGTGTTGGAGTTTTCTTAATAGCCTGAAATTATCAAACTATCAATGCCAAAGTCCAGGTTGATGTTTATGTAACAGCTGTATGTTTGCTCAATGGCAAATTAAGTAGTTACACAACGAAAAACAATTGATATAGGTACTGTTCGTTTATAGCATTATTGAAACCTTACCTTTAAACTGGAAAATACTGAAATTGTGTAAAGTTTTAACTTAATAAAGAAAAAAAGTTTTTATATCTCCAGTAATCTTATTTAGAATAATGTTACTTTGCGCCTAGATAGATTCTCAATAGAATTAACTAATAAGGAAAAATGTGCTTCTTTCATTTGCTTATATTTTGCACTTACACCCTAGAAGGGTCAGGATCAACAAACAAAGCCTGCCTACGCAGGCTAAAAATGAATACGGTTCAATTAAGGAACGAAACCTAAAATTTTCGGGGTTTGTTAGGTTTCACTTCGTTCAGCCCAACCTTCTATCTAGGTACAAAATAACATCAACAATTAAAAACCTCCCCGGAATGAGGAGGTTGCTGGAGCAAATATTTTCTTACAGGTTAATACTGAGGAATTAAGTTTGCTAGTCTATACCTTGTTCAAAAGTTTATAGGACTTACGCACTCAAGCCTGAAACCTTGATCCCCCCTAACCCCCCTTCAAAAGGGGGGAACGTCTAAAGCCCCCTTTTGAAGGGGGTTGGGGGATCTGAGTGCGTAAGTTCTAGTTTAGTAATGATTCAAATTAATTCCTGCTTCTTTTGCCATTGCTTCTATACCTTTGGTTTCTAAGGTTTTGATTGCTTTGGTAGACAGCTTGAGTCTTACCCAGCGATTGCCAGTTGGCCACCAAACACGCTTGTCTTGCAGATTTGCATGTTGAAGGCGTTTGGTACGGCGGTGAGAGTGAGAAATTGCAAAGGCGTTATTTGCCTTTTTACCAGTTAGTTCACAGCGACGAGACATAACAAGTAGCTCCAGATGACTATTTGAATACAACCTTTCTATTTTAGTCCCTTAGTACAGCTTTGCTTAAACGCAGAGGCACACGGTGAACCGGCGCTGCGGGAGGGTTTCCCTCCGCAGGCGACTGGTGTTAGCGCAGCGTTAGCGAGCTTTGCGAGCCTTGCGAGCCTTGCGAACGCCACCCGAAGGCAGGAAGGCACAAAGGTACACAGAATGTTTTTACTTGCTGGCTTGTTCTGTGAGTTTAGTAAGTACTTCGTTTGAGCGTTCAACAAAGGATTTCATCCCTTCAGCGTCAAATCCTTTTTGGGACATTAAGGCTAAATCGTAGACGTGTTGGCAAATCATCGTCGCTAAATGATCTGTAGATGACTGACCATCACCCTGAATAATACTACCTTGGTTAAGGTTGGCGAGATTTTGAATCAGGGGGTGAGCAGTATTTACCAGCAAAATGTGGTCTTCGGGAAACTCTGCTGTCTGCTGTTGCATCATGGCGTTCATGTCTCGCAAGCGGCGGAGAATCTCTGGTAGTAACACCATTGCTGGCGGTGTTCCTTGGGGATTGTCAGATTTTAAAGCTTCAGTGCGGATATTGAGTCTAGGTTTATTGAGGGCTTTCTCAAATAGCTCTTTAATAACCTCACTTCTGGTTTTGTTGGTTTTAGGATCAACAATTTCCCCAGCCTTATCTTTATCCAGTAGGGTATTATCCAAGTCGGAATCTACCCGTGTGAATTTGACATCATTATATTCCCGCTCTAGGAAGTTAATGAAATGGGTATCGATGAAGGAGTCCATAAATAGGACTTCTAGGCCTTGACTTTTATGTAATTCTACATAGGTTGCTTGTGTTGCTTCATCGGTGCAGTAAAACACCTTGTTTTCGTGGCGTTCTTTATTGCGTTCTAAATACTCCTTCAGCGTGGTGTAAAGAGTGCTGAGTGCTGAACCCTCAGCGCTGGGTGAAGGTGGAGTAACATCTTGCCAAACATCCCCTTCTGAAGACTGTACTTCAACGGTTGGAGTCTCAGCAGGTTTTTCGGTAAGTTTCGCAGTGGTGCGGAAGATGATAATATCTTCGACTTGCTTTTTAAATTTCTCGTCGTTGAGAACACCAAATTTAATAAAAGTGCCGAGGTCTTTCCAGGCGCTAATGTATTGTTCGCGGTTGTCGCGGTAAAGTTCTTTGAGGCGATCGCCTACTTTTTTGGCAATGTAGTCGCCTATTTTCCGCACAGTGCGATCGCCTTGCAATGCGCTACGCGATACGTTCAAAGGAATATCGGTGCTATCAATTACCCCCCGCATTGGCATGAGAAATTGCGGGATAATTTCTTCGCAGTTATCGCTAACAAAAACTTGATTGCAAAAGAGCTTGATTTGCCCTTTTGTCACATCAACATCGGGCTTCATTTTGGGAAAATATAAAATCCCGTTGATAATAAAGGGATAATCAGTATTTAGATGTACCCACAATAGCGGCTCTTCCTGAAAAGGGTACAGGTAGCGATAAAACTCTAAATACTCTTCCTTACTCAGGTTACTGGGAGACTCTCGCCAAGGTGCTTTTTGTTTATTTAATACTTCACCTTCCAGTTTGATGGGGACTGGCATGAAGTCGCAGTAGGTCTTGACAAGATTCTTAATGCGTGCTGATTCTAAAAATTCCTCTTCTTCAGCTTGCAGAGTGAGGGTAATGGTAGTACCGCGAGTTGTGCGGGGTGAATCTACTAAGGTGAATTCTGGAGAACCATCACAACTCCAGTGAACAGCTTGCGCTCCTTCTTGATATGAGAGAGTATCAATTTCGACTTTTTGCGCCACCATGAAGGAAGAGTAGAAACCTAGACCAAAGTGACCGATAATTGGTTGGTCTGATTTGCCTTGATATTTGTGAATAAATTCTTCAGCGCTAGAGAAAGCAACCTGATTGATGTATTTTTTCACTTCCTCTGCGGTCATCCCGATACCATTGTCAGTAATGGAAAGGGTTTTTTTATCTTTATCGATGGCAATTTGAATTTCTGGTTCTCCAATCTCACCCGTAAATTCCCCTGCGCGGGATACCATGTTCAGCTTTTGGATGGCGTCTACAGCGTTGGATACCAGTTCCCGTAAGAAGATTTGGTGATCGGAATAGAGAGACTTCTTGATAATTGGGAAAATATTCTCGGTATGAATACTGATGGTGCCTTGTTCTAGCATAACTCTAGTTTAATAAAATTTGCCTACTGGGAATTTTAAGAGCATAATAGTGGCGATCGTTTGCCCGATCAAGGTTTGTTTACACCATATTACTGATGCGGATTTCCCTACTCGTTTATAGTAGCGGGGAAACAGTGATAGCGAAGCCGACAGTTCGTAAAGTATCTCGTAAAGAAGTATCGCACAATCATTAATGATTGAATTAAATAGGTAATTTTTGATGAAAATTATTGCCTGGCCAGCATTTAAAACTAAGTACAAAAATCCCTATAACTGGCTATTGTATTCACATATACTTGAACAGGGCGTGATAGTTGAAGAATTTACTTTTAGTAAGCTTTTTCGCCAACACTATGATATTTTTCATTTGCACTGGCCAACTGAAACTATATTGCGTCACCCTAAATCAGTTGTGGCTCTTTTGCGGGCAATTACACTATTATTAGCTATAAATTGGGCTAAGGTTAGGGGGACAAAAATTATTTGGACTATTCACGATGAGTATCCTCATTCTCTATTACATCCTCAACTAGCGGATTGGTTTCAGTCGAAGTTCATTAAGCAGGTGGATGGTTGTATTAGTCATAGCAAAATGGGTAAAGAATTAGCAGAAAAAACTTTTCCTAGTTTGCAATATATTCCTCATAGCGTTATTATTCATGGTCATTATCGGCAGATTTACCCTAATAAAATTACTCGTGAAGCAGCTAGATCAAATTTAGATATTCCTCCTAATTATCATTTACTTTTATTCTTAGGATATATTGACTACTACAAAAACGTTCCTCATTTAGTGCAGGTTTTTCGAGAGTTAGATCCCGCTGCTTGGATATTGTTGATAGCAGGTAAAATTGAAGCTCCAGAGCTAGGTACTCAGATATCGAACTTAGCAGGTAATGATTCCAAGGTAAAATTGCGTTTCTCTTTTATTCCTGATGAACAATTACAAATATATTTCCATGCAGCTGATTTAGTAGTATTACCTTTTCAAGAAATTTTGAACTCAGGTAGTGCAATACTTGCTTTGTCTTTTGATTCTCCTATATTAGTGCCTGATAAGGGTTCAATGAAAGAACTACAAGAACTGGTGGGGGTAGAGTGGGTGAAATTGTACTCTGGAGAGTTGACTACAGAAGTTTTGGCTACAGCCTTAGATTGGGCTATTCAAGGAGAGCGATCGCTACAAGCTAATCTAGAGAATTTAGAATGGCAAGTTTTAGCCAAGAAAACTATCCAATACTTTGAAAATATTTGTACTAAAAAAAATCACAGCAAATGTAGTTTATGAAAATTGCTTATGTTACGACTTATGATGTCCAAAATCCTGCTAGTTGGCCCAGATATCATGGCGGTAATTATGGCGCAAGTAATTTTATTGCTAAAACATTAACAAATCAAGATATTTTTATTGACTATTTAGGGCCACTACAAAATAATTTGACTTGGTTAACCAGAAGTAAATGGTTATTTTATCACCACTTATTTAAAACAGATTACTACAATTGGGTTGAACCAATTGTTTGTCAAAATTATGCCAAACAGATAGCCCAAAAATTAGCTCATTTGGATAGCGATATTATTATTTCTCCAGAAGGAGCAACCCCTACTGCCTACCTAGAATGTCAGCAGCCAATAGTTTTGTGGATAGATACAACCTTAGCAGAGTTAATTAATTTTTTTCCTTATCTGAGTAATCTTTGCCAGGAAACTAAAAATAACATTTATAAAATAGAAAAAGCTGCATTGGAAAAATGTAAATTACTTATAGTTACCTCAGAATGGGCGGTGGAAACTGTAGTTAAAACTTATGAAATAGATAGGTCAAAAATTCGTGTAATACCTAGAGGGGCCAATATAGAAATCAAGCCAGAAAGAACATTTTCAGATATTAGAAATTTAGTTAAATCAAGGGTCAAAACAACATGCAAATTACTTTTCTCTGGTGTATTTTGGCATAGAAAAGGTGGAGATATTGCCCTCGCAGTAACTAAACAATTAAACAAAATAGGTTTTGAAGCAGAATTAACAATTATAGGATGCCAACCTGTTTCTGAAGAACCATTACCAAGTTTTGTGAAGCCATTGGGATATATTAATAAGTCTACACCCGATGGGTTATCTCGGATGCGTAAATTGATAGGTGATTCTCATTTTCTGATGTTACCTACTAGAGCAGATACTAATCCTCATGTTTTGGTAGAAGCAAACGCTTTTGGTGTACCTTGTTTAACAACAAAAATAGCAGGGATACCAACTGTAATTAAAGATGATATTAATGGGAAAACTTTTGCTGTTGATGCACCAATTGAAGACTATTGTAATTATATAGTTCACTATTTAACTCACTACCACGAATATGAACGATTAGCTATGTCATCATTCAATGAGTATTTATATCGTCTTAACTGGGAAGTTGCTGGTAGTACAGCTAAACAGTTACTTTTAGAGATGCTTTAAAAAATAAAACGGGCTGGGGAAGGTGGGGCCCCCTCTGGGGATAAGGGGTAATGGGGATTAGGGATTGGGGATTGGGTAAGAGTGGTGAACCATTACTAGCCGCTGCTATCTTGATTTCTATGCCATGCGATCGCAGTTCTGGGATTAACTCGTTCAGGTTGACTTGAATTCCGCCACATTGATCAGGGAAATAACGAGCAAGAGCTTGAATAATTTTCATAATTGACGCCTCCAAGACGGTCAATTTGCTCTTGCTATTTTATTCACTGTATTCTTTATTACCCAAATATAGTAAATGCTATATGTACTGAGTTAAAAGTGCTTCCGTACTCAGCACTTTTAACTCAGCACTGTTTAGGTGATGTATTGAGTTCACGACTCAGGTGATGACCCCAACAACTTAACAGTATTTTGCGCGGCTGATACCTTAACAAGCATTTTTTTGCTAAAAGTCAGCCCGTTTTCTCCCTTGTCAATGTAAATTGTGTCTCCAGAGATAAAGGTATTCTCCAATAACTTGGTGGCAATGGGGTTTTCGATTTCTCTCTGTATAGCCCGTTTCAAGGGGCGTGCGCCATAAACTGGATCATAGCCTGCCTCTACAAGGTAGTCACAGGCAGGTGCAGAAATATCAAAAGAGATTTTTTGCTCTCTGAGAAGATTTTCTACTCGCTTAAGTTGAATGCGGATAATATGCCGCATTTCTGAACGGCTGAGGGTGTGGAAGAGGATGATGTCATCGACACGGTTGAGAAATTCTGGGCGGAAGTGCGATCGCAGGGCATCTGTCACCCGGCTCCGCATCAATTCATACTTACTATCATCGCCAGACACATCTAAGATATATTCACTGCCGATGTTACTAGTCATTACTATGACGGTGTTGCGGAAATCTACTGTTCTGCCTTGCGAGTCAGTAATTCTACCATCATCTAACACTTGTAATAAAATATTGAACACATCTGGATGTGCCTTTTCTACTTCATCCAATAGCACGACTGAATAGGGATGACGGCGAACCACCTCGGAAAGTTGACCACCTTCTTCATAACCAACATATCCTGGAGGCGCTCCTACAAGGCGGGAAACCGAGTGTTTTTCCATATACTCGGACATATCTAGGCGCACTAGTGCATCATCAGAATCAAAGAGAAACTGAGCTAAAGCACGGGCTAGTTCGGTTTTGCCTACACCTGTGGGACCCATAAACAGAAATGAACCAATCGGGCGGCCGGGGTCTTTCATTCCAGCACGGGCGCGTCGAATTGCCGCTGCTACGGCTGCTACGGCTTCTTGTTGTCCAATGACTCGTTGATGCAAATGGCTTTCTAGTTGCAGCAATTTTTGCCGTTCTGACTCTAGTAGGCGATTGACAGGGATTCCTGTCCACTTAGCGACGATTTCGGCAATATCAGCTTCGGTGACTTGTTCCCTAAGTAGAGTCGAACCTGCGCTTTGAATTTCTAAAAGTTCCGCTTCTTTGGCTTCGCGATCGCGCTGCACTCCCTCCAATTTGCCATACTTCAGCTGGGCAGCTTTATTTAAATCATAGGCTCGTTCTGCTTGCTCAATTTGGACTCGCAGTGCATCTTCTTCTTTCTTTAAGGCACTGATCGCTTCCAATAGCTGCTTTTCACCTTGCCATTGTCCATTTAAATCTTGCTGCTTTTCGGTTAGATTGGCGATTTCATCTTCAATTCGCTGCAAACGCTCTCTCGTTGGCGCAGCCACTTTGTCTTCTCCCGCCAATGACAGCTTTTCCATTTCTAGCTGCATCAGGCGGCGATCAATAGTTTCCAACTCTGCGGGTTTGGAGGTAATCTCCATTTTTAGCTGTGCTGCTGCCTCATCCACCAAGTCAATGGCTTTATCTGGCAAGAAGCGGTCAGAAATGTAACGTGCTGATAGAGTTGCTGCTGCTACCAATGCGGAATCAGAAATTTTAACGTTGTGATGAACTTCATAACGTTCTTTCAATCCCCGAAGAATGGAAATAGTATTTTCCACACTTGGCTGATCGACAAACACTTGCTGAAAGCGACGTTCTAGGGCTGCATCTTTTTCGATATATTTGCGGTATTCATCAAGGGTAGTAGCCCCAATACAACGCAATTCTCCTCTTGCCAGCATTGGTTTAAGTAAATTACCCGCATCCATCGCCCCTTGCTGATTGGAACCAGTACCAACAACGGTGTGCAGTTCATCGATAAATAGAACTATTTGACCGTTCGATTCCGTAACTTCCCGGAGGACAGCTTTTAAGCGGTCTTCAAATTCACCTCGATATTTGGCTCCAGCAATTAAACTCCCAATATCTAAAGAGATGAGCTGGCGGTTTTTTAAGGACTCAGGAACGTCCCCGTTGACCATACGTTGTGCCAAAGCTTCAGCGATCGCTGTTTTTCCTACCCCAGGTTCACCAATTAATACTGGATTATTTTTACTACGGCGGGATAATACTTGGATTACCCGACGAATTTCGTCATCACGCCCAATTACTGGGTCGAGCTTTCCAGCTTTTGCCTGTTCTGTCAAGTCTCTGCCAAATTTTTGTAAGGCTTCATAACGAGACTCTGGACTTTGATCTGTAACCTTTTGGCTACCGCGAACGTTTTTAATCGTAGCTTCTAGTTTGGCGGGTTCCGCGTTAAAACCCTTGAGTAGCCTTCGCCCGATGCGTTCATCATCGGCAAAAGCCAAGAGTATATGTTCTACAGAAATGTAGGAATCTTTCATCCGCACTCTAATTTCCTCGGCGCGGTCAAGCATCACATCTAAACTACGACCGAGGTAGAGCTGATCGCTTTTGCCAACTTTGGGCTGACGTTGGGTAAATGCTTCTAGTTGCTGTTGTAAGCGCAGCGGATCGACCTCAGCTCTTGCGAGAATACGTATTGCTAGACTAGTTGGTTCTTCTAACAGAGCAATAATTAAATGTTCAACGTCTAATTGCTGTTGTTGATAAGCACGGACTATATCTTGGGATTTTACAATTGCTTCCCAGGCTTTATCAGTAAATTTATTGGGATCTGTAGGTTGCATCTTTAGAATTTTTTAGTTTGGAATTTAGATTTTGGGATTTTATTGTAGGAAGTGACGATTGGGGCTGGATAAAGGCACAAGACGCACAAGTTGCGTAGCGATACTCTTATAGCTCTAGCCTAAAATGAAAATGCTGCTACATACTTCAAAGTTGCTAGTTTCCACCCCCCCAATAAATATCCAAACATTCTCGGTATGTATCCGCGTGTATCTGTAGTTGCAATTTAAAATCGGTAATTGCTAATAGCTTGACTCATCATCTATTTTCTAATCTAAAACGAAAACAGCATTCTGGGGTTACTTCGCCAGATGATAATGTTATTGAATCAAACCAATTGCCCAGCTTAGGAAATGTCAGGTGAATTTGTTACTTGATAAATCTTTTATTTTTAGACTTGTTTGGGAAGGATATGGCTAAATAAACCACTATCTATGATTGAATTTGGTTGATTTTTGCCTAGTAATAGCAAATACTACACCAGCATGATCCTTGATAGCGATCGCAATGCCTGACAAACTCAGCCTCTTAGCTTGAAATTAAAATTAAATAGCTCAAAAAAATTTTGGAGTGCAGGCATTGCTTCACGCTTAACTTGATCACCTGTGGGATTATTGAACTTTACTGCGTCACAAGTTTTTCTGATTCCTGTTTAACAGCCGATCCTTGAGTACCTACTTGAATAAGTTCAACTTTATACCCATCTGGATCTTCCACAAAAGCAATTACCGTTGAACCGTGTTTCATTGGGCCTGGTTCGCGCACTACTTTACCGCCACGATTTCGGATTTCTTCACAGGTTGCATAAATATCATCAACACCAATAGCAATGTGACCGTAAGCATTACCCAATTCATACTTTTCTGTCCCCCAGTTGTAGGTTAGTTCTAGAACTGTATTGTCGCTTTCGTCTCCATAGCCAACAAAAGCTAGCGTAAATTTTCCCTCTGGATAATCTTTTCGACGTAACAATTTCATTCCCAGGACATCACCGTAGAATTTCAGAGACTCTTCAAGATTGCCCACTCGTAGCATCGTGTGTAGTAAGCGCATAATGACCTTTTGTTTTTGCTCTGTTGAATAGTTATTTCTGCCAACATTTTACAAGGGGCTGATGGAGGGAGATTGAAGGCATCCTAAATTTATCCACAGGTTTAATCAAACAGTGAATTTAAAAATTGAATTCTAAAATCTTTGAAAATCTTCTTTAATCTCAGCCAACAAAGTCCCCTAAACGCCTATGCTAGCGATTGGGCTAAACCACTGGTCTGGATGCGATCGACCGTAAGAACGCACTCATACAAAGGAAACAAAGGATAAAGAACACATGAGTACAATTCTAGATACTGCTATTGAGGCAATTGTTGCGCGTGAAATTCTCGATTCCCGCGGCAGGCCAACAATTGAAGCAGAAGTGCATTTACTCAACGGTGCTGTGGGACTGGCACAGGTTCCTAGTGGTGCGTCTACTGGCACTTTTGAGGCGCATGAACTTCGGGATCAGGATAAAAGCCGTTACGGGGGCAAAGGGGTGCTGAAGGCGGTGCAAAATGTGAAAGAGGCATTAGCGCCAAAGTTGTTAAACCTGGATGCCCTTAACCAAGAACTGCTAGACCGCACAATGATTGCCCTCGATGGTTCTGCTAACAAATCGAATTTGGGTGCTAATGCGATTTTGGCGGTTTCGCTAGCAGCAGCTAAAGCAGGTGCTGAGTCTTTGGGAATTCCCCTATACCGCTACTTGGGTGGCCCTTTAGCGAATTTATTGCCAGTACCGTTGATGAACGTAATTAACGGCGGTGCTCATGCAGCTAACAACGTGGATTTTCAAGAGTTTATGATTGTTCCCGTTGGGGCGTCTTCTTTTCGAGAAGCATTGCGCTGGGGTGCGGAGGTGTTTGCTACCCTTAGCCAAGTATTGGATGACAAGGGTTTACTGACTGGCGTGGGCGATGAAGGCGGCTTTGCTCCTAACCTAGAGTCGAATCAGGTAGCTTTGGAATTGCTGGTTGCTGCCATTGAGAAGGCTGGTTATAAGCCAGGGGAACAAGTGGCTTTGGCGTTGGATGTGGCAGCTAGTGAGTTTTACAAAGATGGACAATACGTCTACGATGGGAAACCCCATGCCCCTGTAGAGTTTATTGATTATTTAGCGCAACTAGTTGACCAATACCCCATTGTATCAATTGAGGATGGCTTGCATGAGGAAGATTGGCAAAATTGGCAGTTACTAACTCAGAAGATTGGTTCGCGGGTACAGTTGGTAGGAGATGATTTGTTTGTCACTAACGCCACCCGCTTGCAAAAAGGCATTGAGCAAAAAGCTGGTAATGCCATTTTGATTAAGCTCAATCAAATTGGTTCTTTGACTGAAACTTTGGAAACAATTGACTTGGCTACTCGCAATGGTTTCCGGTCAGTTATTAGCCATCGTTCGGGTGAAACAGAGGACACAACGATCGCCGATTTAGCTGTAGCTACCCGTGCAGGTCAAATCAAAACAGGTTCCCTCTGTCGTAGTGAAAGAGTAGCAAAATACAATCGCTTGCTACGAATTGAGGATGAACTAGGCGATCGCGCCCTTTATGCTGGTACGGTGAATTTAGGGCCGAAGTAGAGGCTGGGGATTGGGAATTGGGGACTAGGGACTGGGAATTGGGGACTAGGGACTGGGGACTGGGGACTAGGAAAAAGCAGCTTGTGCAGGGAGCAGGGGAGACAAGGGGACAAGGGGAAAGAACCATGATTAACTCTTGCTCCGTGTCTTCTTTATCCAATACCCAATACCCAATACCCAATCCCTAATCCCCAATCCCGATCTACGGATAAAATCCCAACTTGGGCAACCCCAAGGTTTCATCCCAACCCATCATAAGATTTAAACACTGAATTGCTTGGCCTGCCTGTCCTTTGATTAAGTTATCAATTGCTGACATGGCAATCACACGACCAGTGCGCCGATCCACTTCTAAACCGATATAACAAAGATTACTGCCACTAGCCCATTTGGTTTGGGGGTAAATACCACTATCGCAAATTTTCACCCAAGGAGAGTTACGGTAGAAGGCTGTGAAAATTGTGATCAGGTCATCGCGCACTAAACCGGGATCTCGCAGTGTGGCATATACAGTGGCTAAAATTCCGCGCACCATTGGGATTAAGTGTGGTGTAAATTGAATTGTGACTTCGTGCCCTGCGAGATCGCTGCAAACCTGCTCAATTTCCGGGGTATGGCGGTGACGTCCTACACCGTATGCTGCCAGAGAGTTATCTGCCTCAGCTAGTAAAAAATTGACTTTGGCTTGCCGTCCACCACCGGAAGTACCAGACTTAGCATCGATAATCGCAGTTTCGGGCACAATTAAGCCTTGCTTCAGGAGTGGTGAAAGTGCCAGAAGGCTAGCGGTAGGATAGCAACCAGGACAGCCAACAAGCTGTGATTCGGCAATGCGATCGCGGTAAAGTTCTGGTAATCCGTATACTGCTGTAGCAGCAGTTGTTTGATCGCTTCTTTCAGTGCCATACCAAGTGGTATAGGTTGCCAAATCACTAAATCGATAGTCGGCACTTAGATCTAGTACTTTACATCCTTTTTCTAAGAGTTTAGGTGTAATTTGGCAAGCCAGACCATTTGGTAAAGAGAGAAACACCACTTCACAACGGTGAGCAATGAGTTCTGGTTCTACTGCCTCTATTGGCAGCTTAACTGCATGAGCCAAATGTGGGTAGAGATCCCCAAAGGATTTGCCAGCACTGCTCTCACCGCCTAAATAAACTAGTTCGACTTCTGGATGATCCATCAGTAGTCGTACTAGCTGCACTCCGCCATAGCCTGACGCGCCAACAATCCCAACGGGTACGCGTCTAAATTCGCTCATGATTTGAGATCCTTATCCACTTTTGTTTAATCAGTTCTTAGCTATCAACAATATCAGCGACCAGACGCGTAGCGCACAATCACCACAAACTTAAGCTGGAGGTGACTCCGCACTTAAATAGTAAATAGATTTTACACTTTCAGAAAAAGTCGGTTTTTGAGCTTGCTTCTTCCAAATATATGGAGAAAATGCTGTCCACCGGCTTAGAACGTTGGGAATAGGGTATTGGGAAAATCCCAATTTCGCTAAATACCTCAT
Organism: Mojavia sp.; assembly: GCF_059505145.1. Lineage (NCBI taxonomy): Bacteria > Bacillati > Cyanobacteriota > Cyanophyceae > Nostocales > Nostocaceae > Mojavia > Mojavia sp. The sequence goes on along the minus strand of NZ_JCACKA010000063.1, from coordinate 10,359 downwards.
CCTTTGGGATGGAATGAGCGATCGCGGTATACCCTCGCTGACGGCTTATTACTGCAATTGAGTACTAAGTCCCAATTTTAGGCAGAAATTTTCGCCATGTTATCAAATCATTGCTAGTCTACTTCTCTGCCTTGTAAAGGAGCTACAATCTAAAAGAAGAAATTGTTAAAAAAATTTACTTTTGGAAGCTGGAAATTCTCTGTGTCAAAGCCTAAGACTAGACGGCAGCCGCACGCCACTCCCCTAAACTCTGGCGACCAGAGCACTGGAGTGGCTCCTCAAGTAGGGAAAGCCTTTCAAAAATCGTCTGGGTCGGGAAAGGTTCCCGCAGCATCGACCCAAGACGTTACTAACGTCTCAAACCAACCTTTTAAGTTTGATTCTATTGACGCTGCCTTAGCAGAGTTGAAAGCTGGTCGTGTCATCGTAGTAGTAGATGACGAAAATAGAGAGAATGAAGGTGACTTGATTTGTGCTGCTCAATTTGCTACGCCTGATATGATCAATTTCATGGCGGTGGAGGCAAGAGGGCTAATTTGTCTGGCGATGACAGGCGATCGCCTAGATGAACTAGACTTGCCATTAATGGTGAGTAATATAACAGATACTAACCAAACTGCTTTCACCGTCAGTATTGACGCAGGCCCTGATTTGGGCGTAACTACTGGGATCTCAGCAGAAGACCGCGCTCGCACTATCCAAGTTGCTCTTAACCCAGCTACAAAACCCACAGATTTACGTCGTCCTGGCCACATTTTCCCGATTCGCGCGAAGGCGGGAGGCGTACTGAAACGGGCAGGGCATACAGAAGCGGCTGTAGACTTATCTCGGTTAGCAGGACTATACCCAGCTGGGGTAATTTGTGAAATTCAAAACTCCAATGGTTCAATGGCGCGATTGCCTCAGCTAATTGAGTATGCTCACCTTCACCATCTCAAAATTATTAGTATTGCTGATTTAATCAGTTACCGCCTACAACATGATCGCTTAATTACCCGCGAAACTATTGCCGATCTGCCTACCCAGTTCGGTCATTTCAAAATCTACGCTTACCGCCACACCTTAGATAATTCCGAACACGTTGCCATTGTCAAAGGCGATCCCGCAAGTTTTAAAAACGAGCCAGTGATGGTGCGGATGCATTCAGAATGTTTAACTGGCGACGCTTTGGGTTCTTTGCGCTGTGACTGTCGAATGCAGTTGGAAGCAGCACTGAAAATGATTGAATCTGCTGGTCAAGGTGTAGTGGTCTACCTACGGCAAGAAGGCCGGGGAATTGGATTGATTAATAAGCTCAAAGCTTACTCGTTGCAGGATATGGGACTGGATACCGTCGAGGCAAACGAGCGCTTGGGATTTCCCGCTGACTTGCGAGATTATGGTATGGGCGCGCAAATGCTCATGGACTTGGGCATGAAAAAGATTCGCTTAATTACTAATAATCCTCGCAAGATTGCCGGAGTCAAAGGCTATGGTTTGGAAGTTGTTGATCGCGTACCGCTATTGATTGAGGCTAATGACCACAACTCCTATTACCTGGAAACGAAAGCGAAAAAGCTAGGCCATATGCTGTTGCAGACTTATCTGGTGACAGTGGCGATTCACTGGCAAGATGATCCGCAATTGGTGACAAAACGCTATGAACGCTTGGAGAAATTGCGCCATTTAGCGAAAGATCATCATTTATTGCTCCAAGAAGAAGCGCGTCCGCTAGCGATCGCTTTATTTGACAAGCCATCCTTGACTGTACACTTGGGTTTTGATCAAGCAAAAATTGCTGCCTGTGATTGGTATCAACAAAGCGGTCATCCTTACCTAGAAGCAATCTTCCAAATTTTGGACAAGCTAGCTACTTTGCCTTACATCCAAAAGTTAGAATTTTTGATTTCTTCTGGTAGCGACCCCCTAACTAATTTACAAGTCCAACTTGATCGCCAGACTTTCTTAGCTGATACACTGCCTTCTTCTATATGCGATCGCTTAGAAACTCAAAAAATCTATAGCTTTAGTAAATAAGGCAAGCTAATTCTCTTTAAAATCTCAAGTAAAGACCTAAAGTCTATTTAATGTTTAAGTCTTTACCTGAGATTTTTTGATGTTTACCTAACTGATTGGCCTTAATTGGCGATAAATATTAAGTAAGTTCAGAAACTTGTCAAAATCAAAATTTATTGGATCAACTTTTTGACCAGAGCGATCTACTGCTTGATGAGTAGTAATTCTATCTTCTGGAACTTGACTTTGAGCAATTAACCAAGCAAGAGAATCATATTGAGCTTCTGTATAGCCGCTGTGAGTTTGTTGATTATTATTATTGCCCCAAGCGTCTGGTGGTGTTTCTAAAGAAACGTGGTAAGCAAAGTTATTTACAGACGGTGGCAAATTAGGATTAGTTTTTACGGTTTCCAGCCCGTTGGGGCCATCAAACACTGAGTTACCTGCACCAAAGGCTCGCTTGTCTGGCGGAATTAAATAGACCACAGTTCCATCTAGCTTAATTAAGGAATGATAACTTGCTTGAATATTTTCATTATCATGGGGTGTTTGAAAAAAATGGAGTGCGCTTGATGCAGAATTGCCGGTTTCATGGAGTACGATAATTGGTTCATTATTTACAGGTACGCCATTAATGTCTTTGGGATACCGCTCTCCATAATTGCTTGGGTGTATCTGTGCAATTTCATATTTAGGCTTATAGCTTGCAAAAGCTTGAGTGGTAATGTATTTTGCTGCAACCCGATTCGTTTTAGTTTGAGATTTAAGCATATCCTGAGATTTGCTCTCCGGCTTTTCTACTGATTGGAGTTCCATGTTTGGATATTGAATCCAATTTGTCATCTCTGGATTTGATGCTGTTGTATTATTTTGTAAGTTTTTTGCTTTCCCTGCAAACAGCGCCAAAATGAGAGCGGCGAACATCAGAAAAATTAGCATTACTCTAGTCGCCCAGTCCCTAAATCTCATTTTTTGATACTTATAAAATTTGTAAGATTAATCTTAGTATCTTGATTTTACTGAAAAATAGGCTGTTAGTATACTGTTAACAGTTGGACAATTTTTTTATGGTATCCTCTACCTATGGGGATAATTTTTGTAAGATTTAGGCGTTTTATTTATCTCTCAAGTAGTATTGACGGAAAATTTAATTATTTTAATTTTTAGTAGATTAAATAAAGGTTTGAGTAGGAAATTTTCTATTCTATATTTATAAGATTTATAAGCCGTCCCACTGAAATTCAGCCAACATTAATAAGCATAAAGCCATGAATGCGCCAGTGGTGAGAAACTGCCAAGCTGCAATATAAGGTAGTAAGAAAATTAACAGTAGATGAAGTATACCAGCGAAGATTAGGGCACGCGATCGCACTGCTAAACCAGTACAAATGTATCCGATTGTGCTTAATCCTAACCACAATGCACATAAATTCAGCAGTATCAAAGGCCAACCAAGAAAAATGCCTAAGTCAGTTAATATTAGGCCGCAAAGCATCAGCAGTACCCAACAATATAAGACCCAGCTAACTTGTTTAGACTTTACCCAGTAACTAGTCCAATTAACCATTGCTATGATGCCAATACAGCTAAGGATTGACCACCAAGTAGCTTGTAAACTCCAACTTATCGGGAAAAATTGAGCAGTCCAAAATATTGTAATTAGGAGCAAACTCCAAAATATACAAGCTTGATCTATACAGGTATAAAAAGTTGAATAAAGTTTAAGTTTACCAACTTGCCAGTTAATGTACCAAATTCCTTCTAGTTCTTGAATTTCTACAGATGGCTGCTTGCGACGCAGAGGCGGATTTGAATAATTAAAAAAAGTCATTTAAAAAACTTAATTTTTTAACAGTAAATTATTGTATTTGTTTTATATATAAATTCATTTGCGCCTTTATCTACTCTCTCTTTAGTGTTAAACTTAGCTATTTTATAATCTCTATTTGGTTGTAATTCTGTGGTTATTTTTACGGAAAAAGTACAATCAATATAAATAGTCCCAAATGAAGAAGATTCCTTCCGTGGGCTAATTTTAGATTCCAAAATCACAACTTTTTTTGAAATTGCAACACTATAACAGGTGCAGATTTCTTTTTTTCAGCTAACTGAGACTAGAGATTAGCTTTATCTCTTATCTAATACTCATCTAAAGAGATGGTAAAAAGATTATGCTTATCTTACCAATGCAGTATTTTTAGCTAAAAGTATTGGCTAATACCGTTTATTTTTGAAGCTGTGCTAAAGCCTGTTTCGGTAGTAGGTTGGCAGCATTGCTTAAAAGCAACTTTTAATTTTGCCTATGTATATTGGATTGGTAGAAGTTGAGCTTTGTGTTTAAAAAACTTAACTAATAAACTATTAATGTTCTTAAAATTTATTGGGAGTTGAGATTGTAATTATTGCTAATTTTTAATTTTTACTATTGTCAATTCATTGAGTTACATCAAAGTAGCTGAATTAGTGTATATGCCAGGGCTGCGCTACCTAAAGGAACTGTGAGATTATCAATTCCTAAAAACGAAAAGGCTTCTAAACCCGTAGCCACCAATGCAACTAGCAATGATATTACCCAAGTTTGCCAAATATTCCCTTGCACACCGAGTAAAACTAAACTACTGGCGAGATAACTAGCAAGGGCCATCGTCAAGGAGCCTTCCCAGCTTTTTTGCCCCCCGAAGACTTTATACTTATGCTTACCAAAGCGTTGCCCAATCAAAGCGGCTAGTCCATCTCCCCATGTCATCACTAAAATTCCTAGCGCTGCGTACTGGGGTTGTTGCACATACCAAAAGTAGGCAACTAAAATGCCGAAACTGACAGAGTAAAAAAAGGTTCCCAAACTTTGACGGCCAACACTATTAATTCCAGGGAGAATTGGTAGGCGGTAAGACAATAAGGTTACAGCGCTCGCTAAAATTGAGGCTGTAATGCCTACGCTTGCAGGAATATCCAGCCACCAGGCGAGCAATATTACATTACCAGTGCCAATATGAACTACCTTTCGTACAACTTCTGGGTCATTCTTGGCAAAGCGATTAATCCCCCATGCGATGATCAGAATGAGTAATACCCAAATCGCAACGATGGCAATTTTTAGCCATAAAGGGGGAATTGACTCTAAACCGGGAAATTTACTTAATAAAGATGCCACTAGGAAATTTGAGTCTTTGTTACTACTTTATTAGATTTGGGTTACTGCTATGAAATTATTATTGATTTGGCTGATTCGGGGCTACCGAATGTTTATTTCGCCGTTGTTTCCGCCAACTTGTCGTTTTCAACCAACTTGTTCGATGTATACCTTGCAAGCAGTTGAAAGATTTGGCCCTTGGCGTGGTGGCTGGATGGGGATTCGACGCATCTTGCGCTGTCATCCATTTCATCCAGGTGGTTATGATCCAGTACCAGAGGTTGTAGACAAAGTAACGGATAAGTAGCAGTCATAAATTAAATGGGCATGGGGCATTTAATTATCTACATCAATATTGGTCGAAGTAGTATTTTCAAGTTAGAACTCATGTAATAAATTACAAAACGATCGCGTTAAAATTTTTATTCCTTCTGGCCTCTGCCTTATTTTCAAGACAGCCCCCCACAGGAAAATCCCACAACTAAGGCATGAAAATCAATATTTAATGCCCAATGCCCGATGCCCAATTCCCAATTCCCAATTCCCAATTCCCATTTTAAAACTAGAAGATGAGACCTTATCATCAAATACCGATTGTCGAGTGTGGTGAACCCTTGGTGGAGATTCCTTTAAAACTATTTGCGGTGGAATCTCCCCATCCTTATGAAAAACTCGGTGCGCCTTATGGTGAACACTCTCCTTATTATCTGCGGCAAAGTGTGATTGACCGTTTGATCGCAGCACAAAATTATCTGCAACTATTGCACCCTAACTGGTACATTCAAATCTTTGATGCCTATCGCCCAGTAGCTGTGCAGCAGTTTATGGTAGATTACAGCTTTGCAGAGGCGCTACAGCAGAGGAGTTTAATTGAGGCGGAGTTATCACCCAACCAACGCCAAGAAATTTGGGAGTTGGTTTATCAAATTTGGGCTGTACCCAGCTTGGATGAAAAAACTCCCCCTCCCCATAGTACGGGTGCAGCAGTAGATGTGACGCTGGTAGATGATACAGGGCAAATCGTAAATATGGGTTCGCCGATTGATGAATTGTCAGAGCGATCGCTTCCCGATTACTATGCCAATAGTGAGTACCCAGAGGCAAAACAGTATCACAGCCAGCGTCAGTTATTACAAGATGTTATGTTAAAAGCGGGATTTCAACGTAATCCCAGAGAATGGTGGCATTTTTCCTATGGCGATCAAATGTGGGCTTGGTTGAATAATCAATCTCATCCAGATAATTCTTTCACAGCCCGCTATGGACGTTTGTTATAGGTGCGATGCTACGCATCTTCAGGATTTAGTTGTCTCAACTCGTCAGTTGTGTAGGTTCCAACAGGATACCAAACTAAATAAGGAACGAGCAAAAGTGCTGCCCAACCAGAAATTGGTGCAACACAAACAGTGAGAATAGCACCGAAAATTATCCCGACTAGCCCAACTACCTCTCCTGCTTTGAGACTGCGTAACCTCAGCATTAAAGGTATGTAGGCGACGGTGATAATTTCTACTAAAATGTACAATCCCATTAGCAGCCAAGTAATAATGCTTCCTGGGTTTTTTTCCCAGACAATATTAGCTGAAGCAGCACCGCAAATAAAAATTACAGTCCAAATTACGGGAATTAATGGCTCAAAAATTAGCCATCGGGGGCGGCTTAACAATGCGAACCATTTGACATCACGAGGTGTGATGAAAAAGCTTCCCAATGCGATTATGAATGTTACAGCCCCAATCACCATCCAAGATTGAATCATGCTGTTCACCCTTAAGAAGGCTTGTACAATGCAAGTTTGGCAATTTAAGGTATAAGTTTAATCAGTCGCTGGTGAGAATCTCTGGTTAATTAAGCGTCTTGAGGATTGAGCTTAAGCATCTCCCAAGTGGTATAAGTACCAATTGGACTCCATAGTAAATAAGGCACTAATAATAATGCTGCCCAAGCAGAGGTACGTAAGACTGCAAGTGTTAGTAAAAGACCGACAATAAAGCCTGTGCCACCAATAATCGTACCAACCTTGAGACTGCGAAGCCGGAACATGACAGGCGTGTAAGCAATAGTCACAATTTCTAGAAGTAAGTATAAACCCATGAGCAACCAAGTATTAGTAGTTCCAGGGCTGCTTTCCCAAATAATATAAGCTGACCAAGCACCACAAATAAAGATTACAGTCCAGATGATGGGAATTGCTGGTTCAAAAATTAGCCATCTGGGTCTTCGCAATCGCTCAAACCACTTACGATCGCTGGGTGTAATTAAGTTAGCTGCTAAGGCAACTACGAAAGCTACACCCCCAATTACCAACCAAGATTTAATCATGCCGCCTTATCCTTTGCGATCGCTAGCAATTATCTAAATACCAAGCTATGTACTGCAATATTGGCAATTTGGCGCTGTTTTCTCATCATCCCTGAGTTTGATCACTTGCTATCAGGTGGGGATATTACAGTAAGGGGCATTGGGCAATAGCCAAAGGCTAAGAGTTAATGCTCACTCATCATTTCTTCCCCAGTCCCCAGTCCCCAGTCCCCTTGTCCCTAGTCCCCTTGTCCCTAGTCCCCAGTCCCCAGTCCCCTTGTCCCCAGTCCCCAGCCCCTTTATTTTCAAAGCTGCTTTAACAGTCTCTGCACTAGTTCAATGGCGAGGGTTTTGTAGCCGACTTTTTCAAATAAAACCACCATTTTGTCTGCTTCATAGCGCATTACTTGCCCTTTACCAAAGTGAGTATGAATTACACAGCTATTGATGGGGAATGGTTGAAATGTATCTTCCTCAATGGTGATTCCCGCTTGGCAGTTGTCACAAAATCCGCATTTTTGAGCTAGGGGTTCGCCAAAATAGTTTAGTAAATACTCACGACGACAATCACGCAATTCTGCATAGTTTCGCATCATTTCTAGACGCGATCGCATGAATTGTTGCCGGCGCTGATGTGCTAAGGTGGCTGCTTGTACTGAAGTAGTTTGGTCAACTTCTGCCTCGCTTTTTGTTACCTCACCTGTTGGTAAAACTTCCACAGCGTCTACTTCTTCTAAGCGACTGATAGCTTTTGTGACTTTGCTTTGGGATAAATCTGTTGCTGCTTGTAAATCTTCTACATCAATTGGTTCATCAGCTTGTTGTACTGCTTCCACTACCTGCAACACTTCATCAACATCTATTTTGCCGCCACTAGCTAAAAAGCGGCGGATTTGCAAATCGTCGGGACGGTAAAACAAAATTGCTTGTGCTTCCTCGCCATCTCGCCCAGAACGCCCAATTTCTTGGTAATAGGAGTCCAGAGAATCGCTGATGTCGTAGTGAAAAACAAAGCGCACATTTGGTTTATCTACACCCATACCAAAAGCGCAAGTAGCTACAATTACTTCTGCTTGATCTGCCATGAATGCAGCTTGTACTTGCTCTCGTTCTCCTGTTTTCATGCCAGCATGGTAGGGCAAAGCTTTTATACCTTTCTTCCGCAAAATTGCCGCCAGTTTTTCTGTATGCTTTCGGGTGGCTGCGTAAATAATTCCTGGTTTTTTGGTGGCGCTAACATACTTGAGCAAAGCCTTAAGTTTTTCGGTTTCCTCGTGGAATCTTTCAACACCCAGCCAAATATTTGGTCTGTCAAAACCACGTACAAATATCTGCGCTTCTCGCATCCCCAAGCGTTCAACAATCTCATCCCGAATTAAAGGAGAAGCGGTGGCGGTTAGTGCTAAAACAGTGGGATGACCAAGTGCTGCAATGACTGCACCCAATCGTAGGTAGTCGGGACGGAAATCATGCCCCCACTCACTAATACAGTGAGCTTCATCAACTACAAATAAAGAAGGTTTAGCATCTATCAGTTTTGCTAGGACTTCCTCATTATTGAATTGTTCTGGAGAAAGAAAGAGAAATTCTAGCTGTTGGTGTTCTAAATCAGTAAAGACTTCTTGGCGTTGAGAATTGGAAATAGTAGAGTTGACGGCTGCGGCTGCGGCGATATCCTGTTCGGCAATACTTTCTACTTGGTCACTTTGCAGGGCCAGTAGAGGGGAGATAACTATTGTGACACCGGGAATTAGCAAAGCAGCAATTTGGTAGATTGCAGATTTACCTGAACCCGTAGGCATTACGGCTAAAGTATCGTATCCTTCAAGAATTGCTTTGATAACTTCTTCCTGTCCGGGACGCAAGTGATCGTAGCCAAAGGTTTGTTGAGCAATTTGGTTAATATTTTGCCGCTGTTTAGCCATAAAAAATTAATGCCGCTTTGAGAGTTCCCAGGCCTATTAGTTGCGATTGTATTCCCCCAGATTTTGTGATGTTTCTGTCTGGAGATGGGGGTATGAGGCGTAGTAGTAGAAATATGCTTAGTGAATAGGGATATGGTAATTAGATAAAAAGTAATATGCAAACCGAATCAGAAGTGCGATCGCCAGCACCCGAAATTAAAGGAATTGCTAATACTATTCACTTCACAGGCTGGATTGCCTTTTGGATACAATTGGGACTGGCCGTAGTTTGTGGCATAGCTTTGTTGTTTGCTGCAACTGGTCGTGGTTTTACCGAACAACAGAATGCAGGTCTTGGGGTAGGTATATTTTGGGCCGCGTGTGGAATTGTGGCGCTATTATTTAGTGTCTATTGGGATTTTCGTTACACGCGGATAGGCAAGCGTTTAGCAAATCCTAATCCGGCACTTCATCCTAGTAAGGTAGATACAGTTAGTGCTATTCGGCTAGGAGTGATCGTAGGTTTGGTGGGTATATTATTAACTATTTTGGGTGGTGGTTCAACATTAGGAGTACTGGTAGCAAAATCTATCTCCCAACCTCCAGGAGTAGCAATCACTGACCCTTATAAAATTATTCGAGCGCTTGATGTGTTTGTGGCGGTAGCAAACTTTAATGGAATCGTAGCTCATTTTGTAGGCACTGTCTCTTCACTGTGGCTACTTGAGCGAGTACATCAACACTGATAATAATTCGTAATTAAGGAAGGTCTAACGCACTGTCACAAATAAAGATGGTGCGTTACGCTGTTGCTAATACCAATTCACGAAAATCCTGTAGACATAAATTTTTCGTAGGGGTTTAGCACTGCTAAACCCCTACCCCGCGTATTTGTATCATTATTAAAGTGAAATGATATAACACATTCTACTGGCTGATGAGTCTTTAATACTCGTTAATGAGTCTTTGAGGTGGATGAATGAGTCTTTAATACTCGTGAACGAGTCTTTGAGGTGGATGAACGAG
>NZ_JCACKA010000062.1:0-2220 GCF_059505145.1 Mojavia sp. | reverse complement strand
ATGACTTTGAAATCCTTATTAGTTTTTGTTAGGAAATAAGGTGCGTTTCCCCTGACTTCTTTACGGGGGCAACAGTGAAAGCTCGCAATAGCCTCGTTGAAAAAGGATTTGGTTACGTTCATGAAGTATCCTACTCTCCAGAGTGGATAATTAAAGAACACTTACCAGAATTAATTCCTTATAGCCATGTAGAGGGACGTATTAAAGAATCTAGAAAACAAGATAAAAGAATATGGAATAAACTTAGGTATAATTGCGAACATTGGGCAAGAGAGATGTTTAATGGAGAACCAAGATGTACTCAATTAGAAGAAATAAGGAATAATAAACAAGCAACCCTCAACTGCTAAAATTTTTCGTCCTGTAGTTGAACAGTATTTTTCTAGCTTCTCTGCTTCGGCTGATGTGAGATTAATCGTCAATCTTTTAACAGCCCACTTCTTATTCATGACTTAATTAGCCTTGTTTGGAACCATTTCTCTAATATCAATCATATAAACTGTTGCAATCATGATAGATTTAATGAAACTAGTTTCAAGAGGCTGTTAAGAAACTATTATTAAATTTAAACTTATAATAAAGTGCTTAAATAGATTCTAACCTATAATTTTTAATTAGTTTAAAACTATTAATTATAAATAATAAATAACCACACATACTTAAAATTTATATGATATTTAGTAAGCATAAATCAAACCAGTAGGCACAGGTATAAACTAATATAAGCCAAACAAAAATAAATTTTGGATGTTAATTATAAGCTGAATTATGTGTATCAGATAAAAGCTGGTATAGAAATAATATTACTGGGAATAATAAGAATGAGTCTATATTAGAAGCAATATGGTCAATCCCTTTGCTCAAAAACCAGAACCGTACCCATTTAAAGGGGGAGAGGCTTCTGAGTATGAAGTATTTATAGGTAAAGCAGGCACTTGGTGTACTCGTCATCGCATAAGTAAAGAGACAATTCAATCCGTTCAACCAGTAACCGATATGCTTAATGTTGCCAATCTTGGAGTAAATATACTTAATTTAGGGCTAGGAGTTTATAACACCGTCCAACTTCACAAAGTTAAAGAAAAATTGGATCGTAACCATAAACAAATTCAAGTATGTTTTAATAATATTCAAAAAGCTCTGGCTGTTCAACACCGTACACTGGAATTATTAATCTGTAATCAGAATAATCTAGCTCACCAAATGAACATTCTCCGTAAGGAGATGCAAACAGGATTTCAAAACGTTGTAGAAGAAGTTAAAGATTTAGAAGCTCGAAGAAGAAGAGAGGAGTTTGAAACTCGAACTTTTAAATTACTCAAAAGTTATGAACGTTTTACTTGTATACTACCTGAACTATCAGAAGCAGATCAGCTTATTGAAAGAGCAGAGGATTTAGAAGCCTGGTTACGTACTCAACTCAATCATATTGATTTAGGCAAACCAGAAAGATTACCTCTGTTGGTAGCTCTTGCTTTTAGCGTTAGAGCAAAGGCTGATGCTTTTGAAGCTAAAGGTGGAGATTATAAAGATTTTGCTATTAAAGATATTGGTTTACTAATAGATCAGCTTCGTGATGAAGCTTGCAAATTTTGTGATGGACGCAGTTTATATTCTTTAGGTGTGGAAATGCCTGAGATACTTTATCAGTATGTTTTATTAAATCGCAGCCTCCGTAAAGGATATCGTTTGCAAAATTCGCTTACTTCTGAAGTATTTTTCTCTGAATCAGAAGCAATTTGGAATGATGAAATGCAAGAGTTGAGAGAATTATTCACATCTCCTGTTGAACATAACGGATTTATAGGTGGGAAGCAGGATATAAGCTTAAATACTATGGCAGACTACGATTGGTACATAAACTTTGCAAATGAAAATAGAGCGGAGTTTAATGTCCATTCTCGCCCTTCAATTAAGCTTTCTGCTATTTTGCACAAAATAGGTCATCCAGAGCCTCAGAGTGGAGGAATTGAAAAAAGTAAACTTAACAGTCTTATGATGTTTGCTTTACCTGAAAAAGTTAATAAGATTACACATATAATACAAACAGAACTTGAATTAGAGACATCCCCGAAACTTCTTGGTTTTGGGAATGAATAATATTGCTTGAAACAATTCCTCATCACACAGCCCCAAACACCTTAATAGTTTCATTGAAAAACTCTTAACCCTCTTCTAAGAAACCAGGTTTTCTGAGGGCTGGGGAATAAGCTCAAAACC
>NZ_JCACKA010000061.1:0-2303 GCF_059505145.1 Mojavia sp. | reverse complement strand
CGCCATTTTTCGCTTCGCTCAAAACGCAAAAGTAGTTCGCCCTGCCGGGAGCGCGGAAGTTTTTCAAAGACACTCGTTGCAGCGAGAATAAATCAATGGTAGCGTTAGCAATACTACGAGTCGAAAAATTAAAATCATTCGGGAATATTGGGGGAAGTGAAAAACATACTGCCCGACTTCAGGATACTCCCAATGCCGATCCAACCAAACAGAATATCCGGCTGATTGGAGCAGGAGATGAGAGATCGCTCGAAGAAGTAGTTAAGGAACTGATAAAATCAAAGACAAACTACCAGCCCAGAAAAGATGCAGTGCTGTGCAGTGAAATATTTTTGAGTGCAAGTCCAGAATACTTTCGTCCCGATGATCCATCAATAGCTGGGACTTGGAACAATCAGAAGATGGAGGATTTTACGAATGCTTCCCAAAAATGGCTGTTAGAAAAGTATGGAAATAAATGTGTCAGAGCCGAATTGCACTTGGATGAATCGACCCCACACATTCATGCCTATATCGTGCCACTCAACGAAAAAACCAAACGACTTAGTTATAAGGAAATGTTCGGCGGTTCTGTGGCACAGGGACGGCTGAAAATGTCACAACTTCAAGATAGTTATGCCTCGGCACTTGCTCCTTTAGGTATCCAACGGGGAGTTAAAGGCTCAAAAGCTAAACATATCCAGGTTCAAGAATATTATCAGGCGGTCAACTCTCAACCCCTGAGTTTGGAGTTAGAACGATTTGCACCTTTACCAGGAGAAACAGCCCAGGAATTACTTAACCGAATTAAGAACGACCGACGCATCCAACAACTAGATCACCAATTGGCTGACCGCCGACGAATTATCCAGTTGGAGAAACGAGCTTGTTTATCATCAATAGCCTCAGAGAAACTTCGACAGAATTTAGAAACACGCGTAGTTCAATTAGAGCAGGAGAATTTAGAATGGCGACAAAAAGCTGACTTAATGCGCGATTTACCTTTAGCTGATGTAGCTTGGGCATTAGGGCTAGATTCTGTTGATGGACGGTGGAAGGGCTATGGACACATCATTAGTATTGATGGGTCAAAGTTTTACGATTTTTCACCCCAAGAGCAAAAGGGTGGCGGCGGTGCGATTGATTTGGTGATGCACGTTAACAATTGCAATTTCTACCAGGCGATCGCTTGGTTATATGAATCATCTGGTGAAACTGGAGTCCAAAAAGCAGCGATCGCTCATTCACTTCATATAACAAACGAGATTATTTGCTCCCAACCACGCCCTCAATTTCAACGACCAGTTGAAGATAAAGCCCTTTGGTCAGCAGTTGCCCAATACTTAACGGATAAGCGCTTGATACCACCAAATTTTGTACAAGCTCTTTATCAACGAGGTTTAGTTTATGCTGACGCTCATCAAAATGCTGTATTTGTCATGCGGAATTTCAATGACCAAACAAAGGGTGCTTTTTTGAGAGGAACAAAGGGGGAGAATAACACTTTCAAGGGCTACCACAAAGGTACAAAGCGGAGTGGTAGCTGGTTTTACTTTCACTTAGGAGGACAACCTCAAGGTAAGGTAGAAAGAGCAGTATTGTGTAAATCTCCTATTGAGGCATTATCATTTGCCACGCTTGAATTGAAAGCCTACAAAGGGATACCGCAACAAAGAACAATGTATTTAGCAGTAGATAATCCCAAAAGTATACCAGTAGATTTTCTTTCAACAGTCCCGGTAGTAGAAATGGCATTTGATAATAATGCTTGGGGCCATGAAACGACCCTGACTATTCAGAAGCTGTTGAAGGGAGCAACTACGGTCACAGCCAAAACTAGAGATAGAGATTGGAATGAACAACTCTTAGAAAAACTTTACTTTCAACAACAAAAAACTTCATCACAGCAGGAGCTTTAATCAGAATCCAGAATCATAAATTATGGATTCTATGTTCTTAGTCCTGTCTCTTTGTTAAATAAATAAGGGTAAAATACGTTCATCAATAGGTTGCCGTTCGATGGGCAAAAAAAGAATGACAGACAACACCAATAATGCAACTAAAGTCTACAGCCGTAGATTAGTAATTGTGACTGGAGATAAGGGCGGTGTAGGAAAGTCCACCTTTTCTAGGGCAATGATCCAAACTTACCTCGACACCAATCAAAACTTCGCAGCGTTTGATGCTGATATGTCCAACCCACAAATCAAACGATTCTACGAAACTGAATGTACTGTTATGCCCTTAGACATCTTTAGAAGGGGAGAAGCTGATATTTTTCTGTTGGATCAACTCAAAGACTTAATTTACCCACCAGAGGAGGA
>NZ_JCACKA010000060.1:0-2342 GCF_059505145.1 Mojavia sp. | reverse complement strand
AGTCTAGAGACTATCTTGATTCCCGCAGTCTTAACCGGATTAACAGTGCTGAAGCAGCTATTGTTGCACAGATTGATAATCGAGATGTTGAGCCAATGCAGGCGATTAAGAATGTAGTGGATTTTTTGTGCTTAACACCGTTACAACCAGTTCCCAAGTTGGAGGCAACCGCATGATTATCCCGTTTGAGTTGCTCAGAACAGTAACATCAGCCGATGGAAAACGCTGTGTTATTGGTACTCCCCATGCCGAGGTAATTGGTATACTCCACTCTAAGCAAGAAGCACTTATCGATTATGAGTTACAAGGCACATTAGAAATGATTGCTCTTGGAGGTGCATATTCTGGTGAGGGAGTAGACGAGTTTTTGACTGAAATTCTCCAAGATCTTCGGGTTTGGGGATATGTAGAAGAGGTGGAGAGAGATGAACCTTACTGGGTGCTGACATCAGGGCGAACGCATCTTATTTACTAATAGAAATTAAGAAAGATTTCAAAATGACATAGATAATTGTAAAAATTGATGTAAAGATAAGCAGAATAAATCAAATACTATCTGAATTTATCAAATAACTTATCTTCAAATAAATGACTATTTATTAATACTAAAATAATTCAATTAGGGGTACATAAAAGTATATTTGTCTAGACAATAAATAAACTTTTTATATAAAACATTAAATCCAAGTTTTGATGTGCTTTTTTAAGCTAACGCTAAAACTCTTAGTAAATAGTTGTTATCCATTGCCGCGAGGAACTGTTTATTTTTGATTCCTCGTTTGACTCGCTTCTCTTTACCTAAAAGATTGACTGCAATTTGCCTTATAATTGCAAAATTCTGTGGAGCATTATCTTTCCTAATCCGACACTCATCTTCTCTTAAAGCAACATCTAAGATCCAATGTAATGAGTTTTCTATACCCCAATGGCTGCGAATAGAGTTAGCAAATTCTTCAGCATTACTGACAAGGCTACTGATAAAATAACGAGTTTCGACTGTTGTTTTACCATCTAATAAGCGGACGGACTCTACCATCCCAACACTGCTAAACTTTGACCAAACTGAATCTGGATCAAGCCGAGACCCAATTCCAGATAACATGACGTAGTTGCGGATTTCATGACGGCCATGCCCTGTTTCTTCTGTCTTATATGTGCTATATTTAATTCCTTCAAAATCCGTACTTATCCCTGTTTTAAATAGTTTCTCAACTGACTCATAAAGATTACCTTGATTCTTTTTTAAGGTAATTACATAATCTGCTGATTGCTGTGTAATCAACTTCACAATCTCTTTCTGGCAACCGATTGCATCAATTGTTACGATACATCCAGCTAGTTCTAATACCTTTAATAATTCTGGAATTGCCGTGATTTCATTTGATTGGGAGTCTACCTTTACTTGTCCTAAAACTAATTTATTTGTAGTTGCCCATGCACTCACCATTTGAATTGCACTTTGGTCACTACTCTTATCATAAGAACTACATAAAGTTTTTCCATCAATTGCAACTACTTCTCCAACAGTTATTTTTTGTATCGATTTCATCCAATTTAAAAAACATTCTTGAAATTGCTGCGGATTTAATTGTGCAAATACGCGTGCGAAAGTATCGTGTGATGGTATTCCATTTGGTAGCTCTAAAAACGTTTTCAACCACTCATATTTTGTACAGCCATACAGTTCAATCGCCACCCAGCTATCTGCTCCACAAATTACTGCACAAATAGCAATAGTCAAAATATCAATTAAATTGTGTCGCTTCGTGCGATCTATTCTTGGGTCTGACATCTGTGCAAAATGGTCAGCAATTGTGATTTTGGGCTTGAGTTTCACGCAAACTTCGGCAATATTGCTACTTTTACAATGACTTTATCATCAAAGCTTGAATCCTTACCTACATGTCACCCGGCGATCACTACCTTTATCCTATATTTAGTATATATGTACTATATTTAGATGCGTTTGCCCTGCTCCACACCCTGCGGGAAGCCGCAGAAGCGTCTACAGAATGACATTTTTAACCATCTTAGACTTTACAAACATCCTCTTATAAAACTCAGAAGCAAGTTCGTAGTCTTCAATCTCTAAGTCAAGATTTGGAAATGCGCGGAGATAATTTTTAAGCCGATTATATTGGTTAGCGTGACGAATTTTGCAAAGTACCTCTTGCCGAACAGCACCCAGCAAAGCAACTCGACCATCCGTAATTAATTCATGAAATAATGCAATATAAGGTGAGTCGTCAGCTTTGCTAGCGCGTCTGAGAGCTAAAGACCAAACTGAAGTATCAACAATGACTTTCATCCTCTCTGGCGCTGTTGTTTGTAATCATAATCAT
>NZ_JCACKA010000059.1:0-2344 GCF_059505145.1 Mojavia sp. | reverse complement strand
AGGTTCTTCACCAAAGCTTTGAGACTTGAGACGGTAGCGTTCAACCAATTCATGCTGCATAGAACGCACTTTGGCACAACGAGGTAGTAATTCTACAGGAATTCCTTTAGGAATGACAATCTGTTCCACGGCCAGTCTCGCCTCTTCCAGAGCATCAATGTCCGAGTGTTTGCTACCTTGTGTTAATTGGTTAAGTTCTCCTGCATCGCTAGTATTAGGTGACTCCATTCCCAAAGCTTGCTGCAAGGCATGAGTAATATTTGCGATCGCATTAGCCGTCAGAGAGTAAACAGGGGATAGATGGTCTGCTACCATGCGCTGAAAATTCGCGTGTTTGCGTGCGTGCGATCGCAACACCAAAATCGCCCCTGCATCATCAATATCCCCAACAACCACCACTGGTAAATTAAGAAGGCGAATGACCTCTTCTAAAAGGTGGCGACTAACACCATAAGGGTAAACGTGTAGAGGTGAATCTGCGTTATATAAGCCCTTGGGTTGATGAGAATCTGATGCTTCGGCTTTGTTGCGAGCATCGTGTTTTTCTGGAAACGGTATTATCCGCTCAGAACCACGCCAAGACAGCGATGGTTGAGTAAATTTAGGTGATGCAGAGTCTGCCAATGGCATCGGATTTTGGAAACTGGGAATCTTGCGTGTAATCGTTATCTCACCCAAATCATTGATAGTTCTCACTTGTGGGTGAGGCTGATGACCTCGCAGTAAAGCATCAACCGTATCAGCAACATTTTCATGCACAATCCAACGTTGACGCTCCCACATTTCCACTGCAATATCAAATGTTGGAGGTGCTTTGCGTTCCAAAACCGTCTTTTGAGTGCGCCGCCGCCTGGCTTCCTCATCCCCTAAAGTGACACTTTGAATACCACCAACTAAATCCGACAGAGTGGGGTTTTTAATTAAGTTTTCAATTTCGTTACCGTGAGCAGTACCTACTAATTGCACCCCGCGTTCAGCAATGGTACGAGCAGCTAAAGCTTCAAGTTCCGTGCCAATTTCATCAATGACAATGACCTCTGGCATGTGGTTTTCTACAGCCTCAATCATTACCTGATGCTGTAATTCTGGACGCGCCACTTGCATTCGTCGAGCGCGACCAATAGCAGGGTGAGGAACATCACCATCCCCAGCAATTTCGTTGGAAGTATCAATAATGACTACACGCTTGTGAAAATCATCCGCTAAAACACGAGCAATTTCGCGTAAAGCGGTAGTTTTGCCCACACCAGGACGACCCAGCATCAAAATTGATTGACCAGTTTCTACCAAATCACGAATCATGGCGATCGTGCCGTAAATTGCCCGACCAACCCGACAGGTCAAACCAATAATCTTGCCATTGCGGTTGCGAATGGCACTAATGCGGTGTAAAGTTTGCTCAATCCCAGCGCGATTATCGCCGCCAAATGTTCCGACTTTTGCGATGCAATCGTCGAGTTGGTTTTGAGTAACGGGGGTAGAAGATAAATATTCTGATTTACCTGGAAATCGAGCTTCAGGACGACGACCCAAATCTAAAACAACTTCAATTAAATTCTCTGTTTGTGGGTGCTGATATAGGTGCTGTCTAATTTCTTGAGGCAATATATCCAGTAGTTTCTGGAGGTCATCTGTCATAAACATGAGTTATATATAGTGGTAAGCAATTCAAAATGAAAGAATGTAATTGCTGTTAGCATGATTGGCTCTAGCTTAAACAGCAATGCCGAATGCGCGTTTGCTTATAGTGTTATAATTGCCAGAATTTGTTGAGCTTGGAGATTTGCAAAAAACAAAGTTTTCTTTAAATGTGACTAGAGCCAAAAAGTTAGAAATCTAATTATTAAATTGAATAAGATTATTTCTCAGGTTTTGATGTATTCCTATTTTGAGGATTGTCTGATTATTTTCTACTTCTAGAATAGCAATGATTAAGTAATAAAATAGTAAGCAATCCGAATATTTACTGGGGGATTCTGTCACCAATTTGAGCTTTGTAGCCCAATAAAGCAAAAGCCTCCTTTTATAAATTAAAAGAGGCTTTTTGGCTAAATATTTATGTAGTGAGTGAACAGTTATCAGTTAATAGTCCAAGTGGTTAAAGACTGTTTACTAATATCTGACTTAAAACCTTAAACATTACATAGCAACTTGTTTAATACCAATGTTTTGATGAGGTCAAGCCCTCGGTCTGTTAGCACGGCTCGGCTGCATACATTACTGCACTTGCACCTACCGCCTATGAACCTGTATTCTACAGGTGACCTTACTGACTTTTGTCATGAGAGTACTCATCTTGAGGTGGGCTTCCCACTTAGATGCTTTCAGCGGTTATCCGCTCCGC
>NZ_JCACKA010000058.1:0-131586 GCF_059505145.1 Mojavia sp. | reverse complement strand
ATTAAAAATAAAGGCAATGTAAAGTATATTGCAGCTTAAATGCCGATTAGCTTATTGGGGGTAGGTGCTAAAATATTAGAACAATTGTACCAACCAAGAACAGTTTCATCACTTTGGAGTGCTGTTGCTACCATGCCAGAAGTTGCCACATTTGAACGTTTTGTTTTAACTCTTGATCTCCTATACGCTATAGGAGCAATTGAGATGAATGCAGGATTACTTCATAGGTGTCACTGATGATTCATGCTGTTCGTTGTAATCGTGCATCATTCAAAACGGTAGAGTTTAGACCTGGCTTTAACGTAGTTTTAGCAGATCGCACAGAAGACTCTGGCAGAAGAGATTCTCGTAATGGATTGGGTAAATCTACTCTCATTGAAATTATTCACTTTTGTCTTGGAGGCACTATTCCAACTGCCAAAGGGCTTGGTTCTAGAACTCTTCGTGGTTGGGCTTTTAGTTTAGAGCTTACACTTGCAAATCAAGTTATCACTGTTACAAGAAATACTGACGATAGGACTCAGGTACTAATTGATGGAGATACTGCTAACTGGCCTATTCAGCCAAGAGAACAAGAAGATCAAAAAGTTCTCAGTTTGGAAGACTGGAAGGCTGTTTTGGGAAATCTAACATTTGGATTAACCATTGATAATGAAGCTAAGAAATATAAACCTACTTTTAGAGGACTAATTTCTTATTTTATCCGTCGTGGAAGAGACGCATTTTCTACACCATTCGAGCATCATCCAAAGCAACCTGGATGGGATAAGCAAGTTAATAATGCTTTTTTATTAGGTCTTGCTTGGGAAGAGGCAAGAGACCTACAACTTTTAAAGGATAAACAGAAATTAATAGCAGATATTAAAAAACTTAAAAAAGATACAGAAGCTGGAGTAGCAATTGGAATTTTTGGTTCTCTAGGTGAATTGGAAGCTTTAAAAGTGCAGGTAGAAGCACAACTACGTGAAAGAAAAGAAACTCTTAACAATTTTCGGGTAGCCCCCCAATACCATGAATTAGAAGCAACGGTTAACCGTTTAACCTCACAAATTCACGAAGCAACGAATAAAAATATTATTGAACAGAAATTACTGGAGTTTTATCAATCCAGTCTTGACTCAGAGGATGAACCAAGACCGGAAGACGTTGTTCGTATCTATGAAAATGCTGGTATTGAATTACCAGGTTTAGTAATTAGAAGACTGGAAGAAGTAGAAACATTTCATAGCCGACTTATAGAGAATCGTCGGGAGTTTCTAGCAAGTGAAATTAAACGTCTTGGGAGGGAAATAGCTTATAGACAAAGTTTTATTAGAGACAAAACTGAAGACCGTGCTGAACTTTTGGAAGTCTTAAAGACGCATGGTGCTTTAGAAGAATACACAATGCTACAAGAACTTTATCTTGATAATGTAGCTAATCTTAATGAGATTAATAAACGCATCGAAGAATTAAAACAATTTGAGGAGGAAAAAAGTACCTTAAAAATTGAAAAAGAACAGTTACTACAACGCGCACGCCGCGACTATGGAGAAAGGAATGAGCAAGCAGAACGTGCTATTAATTTATTCAGCAATAATTCTCGATTCCTTTACGACGTACCAGGAACACTTGTTATTGATGTAGGAAGCAATGGCTTTAATTTCCGAGTAGAAATTAGACGTGATGGTAGCGAAGGTATCGATAAGATGAAAATATTTTGTTATGACTTAATGTTAGCGCAACTTTGGTCAGAGCGTGACCCTTCACCGCGTATATTAATTCATGACAGCACAATTTTTGATGGTGTAGATGAGAGACAAGTAGCTCTTGCTTTACAACTAGCTGATAGAGAGTCAAGGAGGCTTGGTTTTCAATATATCTGTACTTTAAATTCAGATATGGTTCCACGCTCAGAGTTAGGACTTGATTTTAATTTTGATTCTTTTGTGAGACTTCGCCTTACAGATGAGAATGAGGAGGGAGGGCTATTAGGCATTAGCTTTTAGGCAAGAATGTATACTGAAATATTCCGTTACCGAACTGTATATATTTAAGTCGGACTGTAAGCGATCGCAAGTATATGCCGTGAACTATTTCGTTAACATTTGCGAATATAATATATGTAAATTCCTGTAAGGATAACAGCATGAATGATATTAACGGTATAGTTCGTTTGAACCTAGATTTATCACCAGAACTTAATCAAATATTAGAAGAACTGGCAACAAAAATTGGCACAAGTAAAAGTGATGTTGTACGTCAGGCTATAACATTGATGCAAGTCATGGTTACAGCTAAAGAAGAAACCAAAAAGTTAGGAATCCCAGAAGCAAACCAACTGATAGCGAATGAGATCATTTTTTCATCTGAGCAGCCAAAAACACATCCACTAGATACATTTATGGAAAGGTTTGGCCCGTGGGAAGATGAACGGACTGCTGAGGAAATAGTCAAAGAGATTTATGATAGCCGTACTATTTCTAACCGTGACATTAGTCTATGACTTATTTGCTTGATACCGATACTTGTATTTATTGGATAAAAGATATTAATTCAGTCAGAACTAAAGTTAGGCAAATAGGATGGGAGCAAATTTATATTTGCAGTATTACAGTTGCTGAGTTATATTTTGGTGCTTATAATTCTCAACGAATAGTGGAAAATTTAGCTCGTGCAGAAGACTTTATTCAAAATTTACCCGTTGTACCTTTAACTACCCCTGCTCTCAAAAAATTTGGAGAATTAAAAGCAGAACTCCGCAGACTAGGACAACCAATTACTGAGTTTGACTTACTAATTGCTAGTGTTGCGTTGACAGAAAATTATATTTTAGTAACTAACAACACTCGTCATTACAGTCGTATCACCGGGTTACAACTAGAGAACTGGACTTTCCCTTAAAAACAATGATTACGCATAAACTAAAATTGGTAAATAAGGCTTCTATCAAATTACCACTATGCAAGTTAACGATCTCACCGTTGATGAATTTAAAGCATTGATTCGAGAAACTGTTAGAGAGACCATAGAAGAACTTCTCGCAGACCCAGATGAAAATCAAACAGTCAAGGAAAATTTTAAACAAGAACTATTAGCAATCCAGCAGCGCAGAGAAGCAGGTTCTAGAGGTATTCCCGCAGCAGAGGTTATGCAAAGACTGGGTTTAGGGAACGGATGAATTACTGAGTTGAGTAAGAACCAGAAGCGCTAGCTGACCTAGAAAAGTTGGCAAAACCTGTCTGTGAAAGAATTGTTAACAAAATTAATTGGCTGGCTGAAAATTTCGACCAGATTACACCGCAACCCCTCACTGCTAACTTATCAGGTTTTTTTAAACTTAGAGTTGGAGATTATCGAGTCATTTACGAGTTTGACTCTGAGAAAAAAACTATTTTTAAGGTGCTTCAACAAGAGACGCAGAAGCTAGAACAAGAGGATTTATCAATTGAATCAACACAAGCAAACCATCCACCACAAGCTTTTTTAGAAACCTTTGGAAGCTGGAAAGACACACGCACAGCAGAAGAAATTATTGATGATATATATTCAAGTCGGACTGTAAGCGATCGCAATTATACTGGATGAACTATTTATAAGATAATTTGAGAAAGTGCGTAGACGAGCAGTAGCTTGTCGTTAGACATCACCCTCTTGAGGGTTATATTTATTTTAGAAACTCAACCATACAAGCTTAATTTATTATGAAATTTCAGGTAATTTTTACATTTGATAAAGAATACGAAGGTTATGTCGCTGAAGTTCCTGAACTTCCAGGCTGTGTGAGTGAAGGTAAAACATTGGATGAGGCAATTGAAAATATTAAAGATGCAATTACAGGATATCTTCATGTACAAGCTAAACATGGTAAACCTTATATTGCTAAAGAAACACAAATTTTTATCAGAGAAGTTGTAGTATAAATGGGACGTTTATCAAATATCTCCGGTAAGGAAGCTGTCAAAATTTTTGAAAAGTTTGGTTATGTATTAGATCATCAAACTGGAAGCCACATGATACTTTGGCATGAATTTAAACCAATCTTATCAATTCCTAATCATCAAGAGTTAGCGCCAGGTTTACTTAGGAGTTTGATTCGATAGGCAGAAATTACAGTTGATGAATTTCTTGCAAACAGATGAACTCAAAATTTTCAGAGTTATTCCAGATAAAATCTGAAATGCCATAATATTTATTTTGTATGAAGTACAAGACCACGGGTTTGAGGCAGGAGGCAGAAGACAGGAGGAATCAGAAGAATTTCTTTTTTTGAGTTCTTTATTGTGTACCTTATTTAGTTGCAAACTGCTGTATAAATTTTTCTGCCTACCTACTTACCTTTAACTTCTCATCAATTATTACCTATAGACTAATAACTTCTCATCGATGATTACGCATAGACTAAAATTGTACATAAGTCCTATATCAAATTACCACTATGCAAGTTAACGATCTCACCGTTGATGAATTTAAAGCATTGATTCGAGAAACTGTTAGAGAGACCATAGAAGAACTTCTCGCAGACCCAGATGAAAATCAAACAGTCAAGGAAAATTTTAAGCAAGAACTATTAGCAATTCAGCAGCGCAGAGAAGCAGGTTCTAAAGGTATTCCCGCAGCAGAGGTTATGCAAAGGCTGGGTTTAGGGAACGGATGATTTACTTAGTTGAGTATGAACCAGAAGCGCTAGCTGATCTAGAAAAGTTGACAAAAGCTGTCTGTGAAAGAATTGTGAACAAGATTAATTGGCTGGCTGAAAATTTCGACCAGATTACACCGCAACCCCTCACAGCTGACTTATCCGGTTTTTATAAACTAAGAATTGGAGATTATAGGGTTATTTACGAGTTTGATACTGAGAAAAAAACTATTTTTATTGATCGAGTTGGACATCGGAGAGAAATTTACAACTGAAATTGTGTCCTGTATTTTGAGCCAAATGCCAAGTATTAAAATATTGACGTGTGACCAAAACATCACTGCATCGAGTTTGGTTACTATTGTTTGGTAATTATTTCGATGAATTAAGCGATCGCTCTTTCACGACAGGCGATCGCTTTATGATGTAGATATTCAATACTAATTCTTGGCTCGTCCGTTAGTTGGCTCCTTGATAATTGCAGTTGGGGCGGGTTGAGCGTTGGGAACCTCTACAGCTGGAGGAACTTGCAAAGTCAGTTTTTGATTACCCCGCTTGCGATTAGAACCACCTGCTTTAGAATATTCCATGCTGTTTTTACCATAGACAGTTGCAACTCCACTCAGCATCCGTTCAGACAGTTCTGAGAGTGCTTTGTCCATCTGGGTTACTGTTTTACGCGATTCTTCAAGATTAGATAAAAGCGTATTATGGGCTTCCACAACAGCACGTGTATTATCAATTAGGCGAGTATAGGCTTCAATCGTTAATCCATGCCCTAAATCCAGATTCTCATTAATGGATTTTAGCAAGGCAAGGCGACGTTGGGCTTTATCTACAGCAGCAGAACCGCGAGTTGTCACAGTCATCGGAGATACTCCTTGAATCATTCTTTTTCAAGATAGTGGAGTGCCTTGATGACTGAGATGAGTAGTTTTGTTGATTTAATTACTCGCATAATTGCGACTATATCTGTGTTTTTACTCGTCTGTCTGCGTCTATTAATTGTTTCAAGATTAACGCAATTAGCAATTGTAGTCTCCGAAATAGCAATTGTAGTATCAAAAACAGCAATTATAGCCTCCGAAATGGCAATTGTAGTATCAAAAACAGCAATTATAGCCTCCGAAATAGCAATTGTAGTATAAAAAACAGCAATTGTAGTCTCCGAAATAGCAATTGTAGTATCAAAAACAGCAATTGTAGTTTCCGAAATGGCAATTGTAGTCTCCGAAATGGCAATTATGGATTTGGATGATAGACGTAATAAACCTTATGGAGAGTGCTACTACGATTTTCCGAAATTGGCAACCCAAGTATGTTAGTAATTAAATTTGCTTCTGGTAGCCGTAACTTCATTTCTTCAGCATTCGGTTCCAGTAAGATTTAAGCATAAAGGCTATGCGAGAAAATCTTTTAACAACACATGGCAGAAAAAAAATTAGAAGCTTTAATAGCTAAAACTGTCAAAAAAGTGATCAAAAAAGAAATAGGGAAGCTCAAAAAAGATAATTTAGAAATTGTATCCAATCAGAATAATAATACATTAGACAGTTTTGTCGCTGATGTTGATACTTGGGAAGATAAAGACAATACAAAAGAAATTATTGATGATATATATACCAGTCGTTACGTTAGTTTAGCGTCAAAAGAAGATGCAGAGCTTGAGCGTAAGTTGCGAGAACTCAAGTTTAAACAAGAACTTAGAAAAGATTGGATATCATTTCTTTTGAAAGAAGTAATAGTATATTCGGCTACTGTTATCTTTATCTTTACTGTCGCTGGCTTTTATCTATTCACTTTGATTTATAAGCATTAAGTTCCTTATTATACCCTGCAAGTAGCGTTATACTTATGATAAGTATATAGTAAATATTTTTCTATCAGGGAGTTTAACTCTTCTATTTGCAAGTTTTCTGGGAATTTATAAATATGGTTGGGCTTTCTTCAAAGCGAACTTAATGCCATTAGTGGGATGCAATCAGTTAGTGCTGCACCAATAGAGTCCGCAAAAGCGGATTTTTTATTGGAATATAAGCAAACTCAGTAACTTCATTATTCTTTATAAAGATTTTCTAAAAATATGGTCTACTAAAACTACCAAGCTATACATTCAGCCCTAGCTTGTAATATTAATTTTTTTTTGCTAAAACAATTTCCGGGAACTGTGCCCTGGTAAGCAACCGTCATAGGCGAAAGTAAAAGTTAAAGTCCAGAATTTAGGAGTAGTGGGTGATAAGTTATTAATTCAAAACTCTGCCGAACAGCTTTCTCTGCTCCCGTATACTTCCCCTTTCCATTCTGGGGTTTGGTAGTTAACAATGGGTTGAATGTGTTTCAAATGATTCAACCATATGCCTAGAACACCGAATGAATACGCTGTACACTTGCTACTGGAAAGTGGTCATCGGGAAGAAGTACGTTTTCCTACTATTCAAGAGTTTCAGAAGTGGTACAGCGGCGAACTTGTGCCGAAGTCTGCCTCTAATGACTTTATCAGTGTGCCGATCAAGAACATTCAAGGGGAGTACATGGTAGTACGCCCATCTCGGATTGTAGCCATCCGCGTAGAACCAGTTTTTAGCTCTAGTGTTGAAAGATACGATTAAATGATGAGAAAAACCCTTGCTTTGCTTTCCTTAAGTCTAGGAATTGCTTCTGTAAATACGCTCTATCCCTCTATTGCTCAGGTTCCTAATTTAGCACCGCCAGTACAGAATAATCCTGGGATACCTTTGCCAGTACCACCAATCAACCCTGAGCAACAACTGCCACTTAAACTTACTGACTTAGGAAGCGGTTGTACCCCTAGCTATGCTTGTTTGGGTTGGGATGAGCAAATTTGGGGTAGCAGGGGTAAACGCGGCGATCGCCAAGCACTATTAGCAGCCATTGATCACAGTTTACGTTACCTGCAAAAGAATGCAGCGATCGCCGTTTATCAACAATATCCAATTAAAGACATTACGCTGGATCGGGTACGTCGGAGCTTGGTGCGCTTCCGTCAGTTGGTTGTTCAATCTAAGTCACCAGCACAACTGCAAGCTGCTGTCCGCCGAGAGTTTGACTTTTATAAGTCAGTGGGTAACGATGGCCAAGGTAGTGTTAAATTTACCTCTTACTACGAGCCAATTTATACTGCCAGCCGTGTACCTACTTCAGTATATAAATATCCTCTTTATCGCTTACCAGCAGACTTTGACAAATGGGCTAAACCTCATCCAAAACGCATTGATTTGGAAGGGAAAGATGGTTTGTTGGGGAATAAAAGCCAGCTGCACGGTTTAGAACTGCTATGGTTCCGCGATCGCCTAGACGCATACATGGTACATATCCAAGGTTCCGCCCAAATTCAGTTAACTAATGGTAAAAAAACGTCTGTTGGTTATGCAGGTGGAACTGATTATCCTTGGACTAGTATCGGCAAAGAACTGGCAAAAGACGGCAAGCTGCCACTAGAATCATTAACACTGCCACGTTTAATTAGTTATTTTCGACAATCTCCCCAGGAGTTAAATAATTATTTACCGCGCTGGGAACGATTTGTTTTCTTCAAGGAAACCAGTGGTACACCAGCCACAGGTAGTATTCATGTGCCAGTCACAGCAGAACGTTCTATTGCTACAGATAAATCTCTCATGCCTCCAGGAGCGCTAGCGCTAGTTTATACTTCTATTCCCTATCCTACTAAAGCTGGTAGCTTAGAATATCGTAAGGTGAGCCGCTTTGTGCTTGATCAAGATACAGGTAGTGCTATCAAAGGGCCTGGAAGGGTAGATTATTTCATGGGAACTGGTAAATTAGCAGGCGATCGCGCTGGTGTGATGGGCGGCAATGGTTCACTATATTATTTACTGCTCAAAGAATAAATATTAGAGATTGGGCATTGGGCATTGGATGAAGAGGACAAGGAGCATGGGGGATGGGGGACAAGGAGCAAGATTTAATCATAGTTCTTTCCCCTTGTCCCCTTTGTCCCCTTTGTCCCCTTTGTCCCCTTTGTCCCCTTTGTCCCCGTGTCCCCTTGTCCCCTCGTACCCCAGTCCCCAGTACCTAATCCCTAGTAAGGCGGATAACCGAAATCATCTTCATCAGCGTAAACATAAGATTTGGAAACCCCTGCCATTTCCATTTTTGGTGTTTCTACTTTCACAGGTTCCTTACCAAAGTCTTTGTATTCTTCAAAAGCCTTGCAGATTATTGTAGATTCCGGTGAATCAGAAGCGATCAAAAATTGCGTTAACGTCCCAACAGTCGGATGTCTGTAATCTACAGTTGAAGCTACTAGAACTGTATTAGGTTCAATGCCTCTTTCTTCACACTCAATTATGGGAGAAAAAATCCCGTGAGCATGGAATAGTGGCCCTTTGGGGGTTACAGGTTGCTTTCTATACGCAGCATAAGCTTTTTCTAATTCCGCAACAAAACCACTGGTAACTTTGCCTTGTTGAAACTCACAGTAAGTTTTGCTGAAACTTGCGCCTGCTGCACCATTAAGAGTTAATTGCAGTGGTGTTTCATGTAGAAACTTTTTATTTTCTCCTACTAAGAAAATTAAATAGCGAGTAAAAGTCTTAAATTTTAGTTTGTCTGCTAAAAAAGCATCATAATTTTCTTTAAGTGTACCTAGTTTTAGGCCGCTTTCTCGGTCTTTGACAGACAATGGCCCCCGACGCACTATAACCAGGTGAGGAGTACTAGTTATAAATACAGTTTCAACTCCAGAACTAAATTCATGCTCCACCTGCTGCCAATTATCATCCGGCTGAAAACCTACAGCTTGGGCATTGTCCAACTTAATTGCCAAACCGTAAGACTGGATACCATCTGTGCCATACCGAGGATTAATCATCTGACACCAGGGAATGACTTGAGAAGGCGGTGCATTAAATTTTTCGTCCTCAAAGTCGAACTTAGCAGATGCTTTCATCGTTTTAGGCTATCGAAGTGTTGTGCTAAACAAGTTTATCAGTATGGAGACTGGGACTGGATAGAGTATTGTTTCTAGAGGTAATTTCTTAGACTTCATCTCAATTCCTAGCCGTTACTAATACTAACGTACTGCTAACAGATTATACCAATTCACAGAAAAGATTGCGGACTTGTTTAGCGTTTGTTGTAAGATAACCCCAGCCCTTAAGGGCTGGGGTTTGTTTGTATAGCTACAGGCTTTTGGCTTGTGAGCATTTCATCCTCTAGGCGTTCTCACCCCTCAGATAACCTAGCAAATACCTGCCCAACTAACTCCTTGGTTTTATCTTCCAAACGCTGCCAATCGACTTCCCCCATTTCATCAATTAAACTAGTATCAATATCAGCTGCTTCAACATCTGGACTGTAATCAAGAAAACATACTTGATAACACAGTTCCCACAGATCTATACTTACTTGCTGCTCTTGACGCTGCAAACGCAGATGATATCCTGGATGGGGCATTGGTAGATGAGCAAGAGTTTCTCTGATTTCATCTGCTTGTTCTGGTGTAGCAGTTTCCATCTCTTGCAACAGCTGAGTCACAATCGCTTTCGTTTCATTAGTGGTATTAGCGGGCCAAATCAATACATCATGGTAAGTTCCTACCCACGCAGACACATCTAGGTGCTTGCGAATGTTATCGACCACGCGGATGAAAGCAGGTTGCATGAGCAGTTCAGCCTGCTGCCACGCAATTGAGTTGTTTATTTTAGGTGGCATTGGTAATCAAAAAAGATGCTGAAAAAAAATTAACAATTTGCGTTTATTAAAAAACTGCATTTTTAGTTCAAATCTTTTCTCAAGATAGCGGATTTCATGGAGAAAAATTTGGAGATATTAATTACCATCTGCAAAATTGGGTGTTAACACTGGGGAGGGAATATGATCGGCAAGCTATTAGACAATCGTTATCAAGTAATTAGAGTCCTTGCCACGGGGGGATTTGGTCAAACTTATATTGCTCAAGATACTAGGCGTCCAGGCAACCCTATGTGCGTTGTTAAGCACCTAAAACCTACGAGTTCTGATCCGAGAGTTTTTGACACTGCTAAGCGTCTATTTCATAGTGAAGCTGAAACCTTAGAAAGGCTGGGTCACCACGATCAAATCCCCAGGCTGTTGGCTTACTTTGACGAAAATCAAGAGTTCTATTTAGTACAAGAGTTTATTGAAGGAAATACCTTAAATGAGGAGCTTTTACCTGGTAAACGTTGGACTGAAAGCCAAGTAAACCAGCTGTTACAAGAAGTACTAAGTATACTCGAATTTGTGCATAGCCAAAGCGTGATTCACCGCGACATCAAGCCAGATAACATCATCCGTCGCACTGCCGACAATAAATTAGTTTTAGTTGATTTTGGGGCTGTGAAACAATTGCGATCGCAATTAGTGACAGCCGGGACACAACCCACTGCCACAGTAGTTATTGGTACTCCCGGCTATATGCCAACAGAACAAGGACAAGGCAAACCCCGCCCCAATAGTGATATTTATTCTTTAGGCATCATTGCCATTCAAGCGCTTACGGGAGTACCTGCAACGGCATTGCAAGAAGACCCCAATACTGGCGAAATCATCTGGCAGCATTTAGCTTCGGTGAACTCTCGATTGGCAGAAGTCTTGAGCAAGATGGTGCGTTATCACTTTAAAGACCGTTATCAAAGTGCAGCAGAGGCCCTGCAAGCCTGTAGAGAGGCCATGAATCCCGTTGCTATAGCTTCTAAGCTACAAGAATCTCGCAGAAATTCCAGTTATCAACCGATCAAAACTTCATCTCAAAGTTCTCGGCAACAAACGATCGCAGTTGCACCCGCGAACCCAGTTATTGTCACACCTCCCCGTCAAGACTCTAACAAACCCGACCCATTACCCCTAATAATTGGAATATTATTAGCAGGTGGTGCTGCTGCCTTAGTAACAAATGTTTATCCAAATATAAAAAATTTAGCTGCTAATTTAACAGGTAATGATACAGCTTCAGCCAACAAATGTTTAGCTGTTGTAGTAGGCAATTCTAATATCCGTTCTGAACCTAGTTCAATCAATTCCGATAACATCGTACAAACAGTTCCCAATGATACTAAGTTCGAGGTTACTGGCAAGCGCACAAAACGGGGTTGGATAGAAGTTAAACGTAACTCTGGACGTTTGGCTTGGGCACACTCGGATGTGATAGACAATAATGAACAATGGGTTTCTTGTCTACGAGACAAAGGTATTGCAATTAAAACAGTAGATGATAATACTCTGATTTCTACTCGACCGCTTCCGAAGCCAAAACCTAGACCTAGCAATGTAACAACTCCATTGCCTAATAAATCAGAACCATTCACTTCTGAACCCTTCACTTCTGAGTCTGAAACACCAAATCAATCACAATCTGGCGATGACAGGGAGAAGGTTGTAGAACAAGCAAAAAAGAAGTATGAATCAGGAGATTTGCAAGGAGCGATCGCCCTGCTAAAATCTATTTCTGGCAGTGCTTCATCTGGTATTAAAGAAACTGCTGCTATGATTGCCCAATGGCAGCAAGATTGGGCTAAAGCAGATGCTCTATTCAATGACATCAATACAGCACTTGAACAAGGTCAATGGGATAAAGTTTTGGATTATCAAAAACATCCTGAAAAGTTACCTAATATTAAATACTGGCAAGATAAATTACAACCATTATTCCAAAAAGCTGCCGAAAATGTCGCCAAGCAGGGACTCTCTCAATTAGAGAACTATACTAATCAAAATAATCAGCAAAAGCAATTGCCTAATTCTAATAAACCAAATAATCCAGATAATTCTAATTCCTCAGAAGCTCCATAAAAAACAGTCGATAATATTTATTGTTCCTTGTGGTAAAGTCTGGGGAAATTTAATTTATCAACCTGAAATCAAAAACTTTTCCATTGCGTAATTAACAAAATGTTCCCCCCTACGTTCTACCTGTTGTTCATTGATTATTTGGAATCCCATATGCAAGAAAAAGGATTTGGCGGTAATGCTTGCTTCGGTGTATAAGTGATTAATTCCTAATTCATAAGCTTTTGCCTCAATTGCAGAGTAAATCTTACTTCCAATACCCATTCTTTGATAATTTTTATGGCAGTAGAAGCAGTTTATGTGTCCGCTCAACTCTAACTCGCCGAAACCTGCAATTACACCATCATCATCAGCGACATAAGTGAATTGTTCCGAACCAAGCTCTGCCCAGTCTCTAAAATAGATATTGTCTGGTGCCCATGCTTTGACCTGATTGCTTGAGTAGTCACGAATGTTAATTTCACGTACTGTTTCGTGGAATAACTGCGCTATTTGAGCCGCATCTTGCTGATGAAACAATCGTATTTTCATAAAAAGCTCCACTAGCTCACTATTTAGAACAATTTTTAATTGTGCGGGATACAGATGGGAAGTTTTATGGTAAGTGATGCAACACAGCTTGTTTGGGTGCTTTCTGCACAATTGGCCGCTACCGTAGATACACTGACTGTTGCTCTTAAAAGTTCTTGGTCAAACTTGGCTACCTGTTCTGCTTCCTAAGCAATTTTACTGATGTTTAGAATTGACTTTCCCAATTTGGGAAAATAGTCTCGTAGTTATACGATGTTTTTCTCTGAGGATAGTTGTAATTTTAAAGGAGGAACAGATTTGAAGGAGATTTGAATTATGAACGTATTAAATAAAGCCCATTTGAATAATAATTTGTTAGACCAGATTTGATATCAGCTTGAGGTAGTAGAAATACATAATTATAATCTTGCCAAATTATTGTGCAAAATAATCCCCTCCCATTGCCCTTTTGAAAGAACTGTTACAATCAATGGTCGCACTCTTTTTCACATTCCGCCTTTGTGTAAATTAAACCCCCCTTTATGAACGGGTGGTTAGCCTTCGCTTTAAGGGTTTATTGTATTTAGTAGATGAATGTGGTGAAGATGCAACAAAATATTGTTAAATATAAAGTTACATCAATAAAAAAAATGATTTGGAAATATTTTTGCTAAGAACAATATTGTATGATTATTATCTGTTCTGAAACAGCCTGAAAGTGCAAATATTGTCTGGCAGAGGGTTGAGTATTAGTATAATCAGAAAGAATAAAATTGGATTTCTATATAATAGTCAAGAATTTGATATAGCAATCCTAAATCATTAGAACTGGATGTAGGGAAAAACAAACAAAAGAATTGAAACGGTATTAGGCAAGGTTAAGAATTTAAATTAGATTTCGGATCTCACGAGTCTAAGCAAGTTTTTGTCTAAAAGTAGAGCCGTAAAGCATTATGATTAACGAGATTACACTTTTGGAATCCTGCTGGCATATTTCTCCTGCTTGGGGTCAAGCTATGCCTCCATTAGCAGTTCAGATGCTAGAAAAAGTTTTTCTATCAAGCTCCGATTTGTCAGGCTACTGCTGTGGTGTTCACTGGGAAGGGCAGGAATGGGTTTATGCAATTGTTTGCCATGGTAAAATACTTTACTTGTCTTCTAAAGAATTTTATTCAAGAAATATATTCAAAAACGCTGCTGTTCCTACTTCGGCTTTTCAATTAGGGGATATGGTTGAAGTTGATTTTAGCCAACAACCAACACGTCGTATTATTCAAGGGATTTTTCGCCTCAAAAGCAATTGGCTTTACGGTGTGGACTGGTGTTCCCCAATTTTGGAAGAAGCGGCATTGACTCAAAGCCGACTCATCTGGCTTGCTGATGTTGATTTAGTAAGAGTGCGGGTATAAGCATCGTCAGCCCCTTCTCTGCGAGAGGCTACACGAACGGGGAATTCAAAATTAGAGACCCTACAAATGAATCTTGTAGCGTGAATAATTTTGCTTTGCATTTTTTATTCTATATAAATAAATTTAGGCGACTCAATCCTTTTGCCTCTCGGTCAAAAAACTACGGCCAACGGGCAGGATGCTTCAATTTCCATATGCGTTGTTCACTTGCTTATGAAAGTGATGTTTTCAGACTCGTGCCACCTTTATTAACTATCCCCACCTGAATCTTTACCAATTTCATCTAAATCTTTACCAATTCCGAAATGACAAGGGGGACGGTGAAATTTATACTATGTCATGGTCATGACCGTGGATTTTTTGTTTAATTCAGCACGGCAATTGTCAACTCAGGTGGAAAGGTGAGGGCGGAAAATGTCTTATTTAATCTACGCTCCCAAAACTCCTCAAGAAAGAGCTCATCAGTTGATGTTTGGGCTTAACACTATCGGACGATCCAGCGATAACACGATCGTGATTATGGATGAAAGCTTATCCCGTTACCATGCAGAAATTACAATTGCCCATAATCGGATTACTATCAAAGATCTGCAAAGCCTCAATCACACTTTCGTCAATGAGGTCAAAATTGATCAATGCGAACTCAAGGACGGAGACGTAATTTATTGTGGCAACGTCGAGTTTAAATTTATTCAAAAAATCAAAGCCACACCCAAAGCTTCTTCTAGCACTAGTTACGAGCCTGAATTTGTAGAAGAACAAGACTATCAGATATCCATCCCTGAGACAATCGTCAAACAATTTTCCACTGAGCAGAGTAGTTTCAAAATGCAGGACTTACTGGATTCTCCAGGGAAAGGAGATTCACTGCTCAGACTAGGACATCGGGGTAGTAATCAACGCACAGTAGACAAGTTGAAAATCTTGCTAGAGGTGAGCAAACAGCTTGCCTCTCCTGAGGAACCTGATCGACTGTTAGAGAAAATTCTCGATCTGCTATTCGAGATTATGAATATAGACCGAGCAGTAATCCTGATGGTCAATGAAAGAACTAGGCAGCTTGAGCATAAGGCAGTTAAGTTGCGACCGGGAATTTCCAGTAGCAGTCAATTCTACAGTAAGAATATTACCAATTATGTTTATAAAAATGGAAATGCAATTTTAACTACTGATGCCTGCCTCGACCAGCGGTTTAATGATTCAGATTCTATCTTTGTACAAGCTATTCGTGCTTCAATGTGCATTCCTCTCAAACCTAGAGAAGAGGTGATTGGGGTACTATACGTTGATAATTTATCCATCTCGGATATTTATTCTGACGAAGATGTGGAGTTTCTGACTGCTTTAGCTAACCAAGCTGCGATCGCTATTGACAACGCCAATCTTTACAAAAAAATCCAAGCCGAAGCAGTCATGCGTAATAAACTGGAGCGTTTCTTTCCCGAAGCGGTTAGGAAAAAGCTCCAGGAAGAAGTAAACTTGGCGATCGTAGATACAGAAGTAACAGCCCTGTTTGCCGATATCAGCAATTTCACGAAAATGTCTTCCTCCATGCAGCCGCGTCAAGTAATTACGATGCTGAATGAGTACTTCGAGGTCATGGTAGAGGAGATTGTCTTTCGATATGAAGGCACGTTGGAGAAATATATTGGGGATGCCTTATTCGCTGTTTGGGGCGCTCCTTATCAAAAGACAGATGATGCGGAGCGAGCCATACAAGCAGCGATTGATATGCAGTGGGCAGTACTACAGCTAAATCAAAAGTGGGTGCAGCAGGGTAAGCAACCGATTCAAATTCATATTGGACTTAACACCGGAAAAGTTGCAGCAGGCAACATCGGCTCAGAGAAACTTATTCAGTACGCTACCATTGGTGATACAACAAATGTGACCAGTAGAATATGCAACGTTGCCCAGGCTGGAGAGATAGTGATATCTCAAACCACCTTTGAGCGACTCAAGACTATGAGTTTGCCTTTTGAAAAAATGCCCCTTGTTCAAGTTAAAGGTCAAGAACAGCCCTTACAACTTTATCGTCTCCTCTGGAATCTATTGCCATCAAAGCTTGGTCAAGTTGGAGAGTTGTAGATGTAGC
Source organism: Mojavia sp. (assembly GCF_059505145.1). Taxonomy (NCBI): domain Bacteria; kingdom Bacillati; phylum Cyanobacteriota; class Cyanophyceae; order Nostocales; family Nostocaceae; genus Mojavia; species Mojavia sp. The sequence continues at coordinate 115,166 of NZ_JCACKA010000058.1, read as the reverse complement.
TCCTTCAAAGTAGTGAAAGCTAAGGTGTGTTTTAAAATCAAAGCCATTGGCTGGAAGGATAACCTGCCTTTAAAATGTGCGGTTGCACTAGTTGATTTGATCGCCTGCATCCTTGCTACTTTTGGTCTGAATTAGAAATTTCTCCATTGCGTAATTAACAAAAGTCTCTCCCCTACGTTCCACCTGTTGTTCACTAATGATTTTGAACCCCATGTGTAAGAAAAAGGGCTTGGCGGTAATACTTGCTTGAGCGATGGGATTTTTTTTTATTTGGAAAGTTCCTATGATGCTGTTCCCTAGTTTCTCACAACAAAAAATGCCGTCCGCTGTAAACTGCGGACGGCTGCTCAATAATAAATAACTTGGTTAATTAACCATACTCACCTCTGTTTGTGTCCCTCTTTGGAACCTAGATGTGAGTCTGTTGTTAATTTTCTTTTAGTATTTGTGGTTATTTTGTAATCAATACCAACAAATTTACATTCAGTTGCTAATTTTACTCACAACTATTTTTGCTTTTAGTGCATTTCGTCGTATTCTGGGGTTTCCATTCGTCTTGCTTCTACGCGAGGGGGCAAAAACTCAGCGCGACGTACAGGAACCAACGGCGGTGTTTGACCTTGGTAGGGGTGAATCACCTGTACAGTACGGGCAGGACGCTGCCGTGGTGAAAACAAAGCCAATATTCCAGCAACTACAACGCCACCGCCGACAGTAAGCGTCACGCCTCCCACTAGCCAAAGGATAGGTGAAGACCACCAAGTATTTTGTGGCTGTAAAGTTGTTCTTTGGTTGTTTTGGGCGAATAGCTGTTGCTGCTGTTGCTGGCTTTGAAATTGCCATTGGAGTTGATTATTTTGAACTCTCAGCTGTTCGTTATCGGTTTTTAAACGCTCTAACTGCGCTTTGAGCGATTCCATCTCTACTCTCTGGTCAGGATTGGGAGCAGTAGGCGGTTGATTAGGATATATTGGTTGCCCATACGGATATTGCACTGCTGGCGGCATTACCTGCGGTGTTACTACAGCAGGCATTTGTGGGGTTACAGCGAAGTTAGGTTGTACAGAATTACCTGCCCCCTTGAGCAATAAGAGAGCGGCCAGCCCAGCTACGGCTACTCCGCCGATAAATGCCATACTCTCACTCATCGCCTTTGCCCCTCAACTGCGACGGAACCATAATTAATTGTGACTGACTCACTCTCACACTCATAATTTAGTGCCTACTTCACTTCACATAATACTCAACTATAAGCGACCATCTCAGCTAGCTTTTTTACAGCATCATATCTGCTGTTAATATTCAAGACTATATATGTCAAATTGTCTATCAATCAAAGGTAAAAAAACTACACTGTTATATATTTTTAATCTACTTTTCCAGTCTCATCAAGATGAGTATTTGTACTATTCACCCTCTGCCCGGATGGCTGCCTTGAGACTTTGACAAAATTGGGCGATCGCAGTTAATCCTTCCTCTGGTGTTCCTTCTGCTAAACGTTTCACAAAAGCGCTACCGACAATCGCGGCATCTGCTCCCCAATCTTTTACTTGACGGGCTTGTGAGACTTGGGAAATGCCGAAGCCTACACCAATTGGCTTATCAGTAAAACTACGAATTTGTTGTAGTAAATCAGATACCCGCGACTCTAGTTGCGAGCGGATACCCGTTACACCCGTGACACTTACCAAATAGATAAATCCTTGGGATGAACGAGCGATCGCTTCTATACGTTCGGCAGAACTGGTAGGAGCTACTAACAAAGTTAAGTCAATTCCGATCTCACTAGCTGGTTGGAGTAAGCCACCAGCTTCTTCTAAGGGTAAATCAGGTACTACCAAACCCGCCACCCCAGCAGCAGCAATTTGCTGAAGAAATTTTTCTACCCCTCGGTGCAAAATCGGATTGTAGTAAGTAAATAGACTAATGGGCGATCGCAAACTGGGAGTAGTTGCTTGTAACATTTCCAGCACATGATCCAATGTCGTTCCTCGTTGCAGAGCGCGCGTAGCAGCTGCTTGAATCACTGGGCCATCCGCCAGAGGATCGGAGTAGGGAACGCCTAGTTCGATGATGTCTGCTCCACTGCGATCCAAAACTCGCAATGCTGCTGCTGTTGTTTCTAAATCGGGATCACCAGCAGTAATAAACGGAATCAGAGCGCACTCTCGATTACGTCCAAGGGTTTCAAAGCAGTGGGAAATAGCAGTCATTGCTCAAGAGTCAATAGTCAGGTATCAGTTGTCAATAGTAACAAACAACGGACACCTGACTAATTATTGCTCTAAGCCTGAGTTTGTTTTTCTTGTTCTATCTCAGCTTGAATTTTCGCTAGCTCTTCGGGAGTAAGTTCGTCCAGCCGCTTTTGGAAAAAGGCTTCTTCATACTCTTCCCGCTGTTGATGGTAGGTCATTTTTTGCCCTACCGCACGGACAACATAGGTGGCTAACCAGCCAAGCAAGCCACTGACTAGCAATACTTGGCTCCATATACCAGCTTGTTGATTATCTAAACCTACTAGCTGCAATCCTATATAAGCTAGACCGCCAGCAATAAAAACACCAAAGCCAATTCCTATAGCGTCAATGCGTCGCATGAGAGTTATGACCTACCAATCTCGTTAAACTTCAATTTGTCGCCGCTGGGGTCGGAAATTCACAAACGGCGATAAAACCAATAACCCTGGAAAAAAGAAGAACACCAGAAAGTACATAAAGGTGCGCTCCACGGAGCTAGCCACATACCACCGCTGCTTCAAGTACAGTAGAACAGCCACTGGAATGACTAATAAATAAGCTCCAGCCAAAATCAGATACAGCAGGGCTACAATCATAATTCTTTCTCTAAGTGGACAAGATCGTTCGGTACATCTATTTTCCATCATAGGCTGAATGCCTAGACTCAGGAAAGTATTGCGATCGCGCTTTTTTATTACTGCATGATAATTTCGCATCTATGCTCTGAAAGTTTGGCGAACAAAGTACACACATAAAAATCTTAAACAGCCTTGAGTTAAGAATTTTATCTATCATTGTTTGGGGATTGGGAAGAGAACGTACCCAGTAACCAGGAATAGAGCGCGTTGCAATCTCTGTAAATATCCAAACCCCACACGAGGCAGCCGAAATTGTGCAATGCGTGCCACATGAAAGCTCAGATTATGATATATTGACTAAGCCCTAACCAAATAAATGCTCTTGTCACGCCAAATTGGGGATGCCCATATATGCGGCGACAAAAGGGGAAATTCTAACTCTGGGAAACGCTCTCAGGATATTGTTGCAATAGCAGCAATTTTTTGTGTAGCAACCAGACAAGCAAAATTGCTTTTTGTGGACAAAATTTTGAAATCTAGTTGCACAAAAGACGCAATTAATGCTGGAATAGATAAGGAGGTATTCGCTGCCTCTAAAAAATACCTAGCTCCTAATAAAAATTAGGGGGTGTGGCGGAATGGTAGACGCTACGGACTTAGAAAACTGAGCCTTGATAGAGAAATCTTTCAAGTGGAAGCTCTCAAACTCAGGGAAACCTAAATCTGGTAACAGACATGGCAATCCTGAGCCAAGCCCAAAAATTTTAGGTTTTAGATTTTAGATTTGCGATTGCGCTTCAATCCAGAATCTAAGATTAAAATCAAAAATTAAGGGAAGGTGCAGAGACCCGACGGGAGCTACCCTAACGTTAAGTCGAGGGTAAAGGGAGAGTCCAATTCTCAAAGCCTAGAGTTGCTAAAGCTATCAGGCAGTAGCGAAAGCTGCGGGAGAATGAAAATCCGTTGACCGTAAAAGGTCGTGTGGGTTCAAGTCCCTCCACCCCCATTAAAAAAACTCAAAACTAAAATACCCTAGTACATCAGTACTAGGGTAAATTGTATTATTGCCACTGAGCCAAGTTAGGTTTTGCTTAACTAAAATCTTGCACCTTAGGAGTTCATGTGGAAATCAAAGAGATTCTAGAACAACTAGCACCTTGGCGCGATGCCCAAAAGCGTTTGGCTTGGAAACCAATTGTAGAGGAAGGAGATAGAGGAATTACTGCCTCTAAATTTTCTGGAGTGCCTTGGTTAGCTGAAAATGAATCATATCCTCGCTGTGGGGATTGTCAGGCACTTATGCCGCTATTTTTGCAGCTCGATTTAAGTAAAATCCCAGCAGAATTAGTCGGTCGATTTGGTAACGGACTGCTGCAAATGTTTTACTGTACGGACTGTGGCAGCTATATGCCATTGGAAAATAATAAGCTGGTTCGCATTGTACAACCAAGTGGCAACGCTCAATCTTTGCAACCTGACGCTCATCCTTCCTTTCCGGCGAAGACGATAGTGGGATGGACGCAACTGGATGACTATCCTAACTCACAGGAGTATGAAGAACTGGGCTTGATTTTCGATTATGATTTTTCAGCTAACACAATACACATTGAGTGCCCATCAGTGGGATTAGTCATTGAAAATTTATCAATGGATGATGCGCTGGAAGCAGAAGAAGTATATACCGTGCCAGGTGATAAGCTAGCAGGTTATCCTTACTGGATTCAAGGCATCGAGTATCCTTACTGTCCTGAATGTAATCGTAGGATGGAGGTTGTGTTTCAGATTGACTCTGAAGATAATTTACCCTATATGTTTGGCGATGTAGGTTGTGGACATATTACCCAGTGTCCGCAACATAAAGAAATTCTCACTTTTGGTTGGGCTTGTTCGTGAGTATGTGTCTTTAACACATGAGGTTGGAATTTTTAGAGTTTGGTAAAGTTAAAACATTAATAGCAAGTAGCCTTTTTATTATTTTTCCTGTTTTAGTGGGATTTTAACAAATTTCTGTAAAAAACTTACTTAATTTTTGCAGAGTAGATTGATGCTCTAGTTTCCCAAGGTTAAGCTGATAACAATATAATTAGCAAGCTTTTGGGACTTGAGAACTGACATGGCAATTCATAAGTTAAAAAGTGGGCAAAAGCATCAGGAAAGTGAGAAAGGTAACATAACTAAAGATATTACGCTACAAATTGCTCAGGAAAGACTCTACAGCTTCTTGATAGAAATCGTACAACAATGGTCGCCGGAGGATGTTTTACTTGAATTTAAGCTGTTATTTCTAGATCTTACTGACTCAGAGAACCTGGGTAAAAACACAGGAATATATAATATTTCTTTCTTAAAAAAAGAGCAAGATTTCTTACAGACGGTCAAACGTTGTTTTTATATAATAGTTAACAATTGGGAAGCTCAGAGAAAATATCAAGATATTCAAAAATTAATCAATTTATTTGATAATTATAAAAATTTAACAAAATTAATAAATTCAAATATTAGTATTCAGCAGAATTGGCTCAAAAACTTTGTTTGCAGTGAAACTTATCAAGGGCTAAAGTCAGTAGCTTCTAAATATCAACATCAGGTACAGAAACAAGCAGCACAAAAAGATTGGGCTAATCGTTACACTTCATATTCATTGGTTGCTCAAGCTTTTGATGTTAACAGACCGAAAGAGCAACAAGAGGTTGCTAGAAAGCTTTCTAAACAAATGAAAGACAAATTTAAGTTTGAATTAGCAATGTACATTGCTCGTTCTCAGTCTGCTACTTCAAGTTCAACGCGCTACAAAAATCCCAGTGTTTTAGGAGATAATGTTATAAATTTAATTAAATTAATCGTAGTTAAAAAAGGCACTTTTAACTATGAAAATATTGCTAATATATTTATTAAACAAATCGAAAATCAAACTCTAAGAGATTTTAAAGTAAGTATCCAAAAATATTTATTTTCTGCTGGAGATAGTAAAAACTTAGTAAGCATAGTCAAACAGCAGCTAGCTGATAAGCTATCCACGTGGAAGGAAGAGTACGATGAAGAGATCATAAACAAGAACTTAATTCTGAGGTTCTGTAACTACTTAATTGATTGCCTAACAATAGAACATGGAAAGGAACCCTCACAATTATTTATTGTATTGCTGTCTCATGGCAATCCGCTAACATTAGTTATTATATTATTAAAAATTATTCTTATTTGTAGAAATGCACGCAGTCATTTAGAAGTTCGCATTGCCCATCTGATTAGTTTTTACGAAAATTATCCAGAAAACGAATGCAAGTGGTTTATTAATTTCCTAGAATTTTTTAATATTACTTTTGCAATTTACGCAGAAAATGTAGAATACAACTTAATTAAGATGCAAGAAGACAATTCTATGTATCAATCTGAGTTAAATTTGGATGCTTATCGTGTGTTTTCGCAATTGAAGAAAGATACACCAAAATAGTTCTTTGCTTAAGTTCTTTCATTTGGGGAACATCAGAGAACTTAAAACTTAGGATTGAGCCAAGCGTTCGTCAAAGAAAGCTAAGGCAGCACCAGCGGTTTCAGCGATAATACTAATTAGACGATACAGGGCGATCGCACTAATTACTAAGCCAGCAGGAAGATGATGTTGTAAAAGCGCGATGGCTGTTGCTTCAAACACGCCTAACCCACCAGGCGCACCCGGAACAATAAACCCTAACAACCAAGCGAAACTAAAAGCCCCTACTAATAAAGGAATTTGACTCACACTTATAGGGCCTAGAGCAAATATAGTTAAGATAAACCCCATAGCACGCAGCCCCAAAAAGCCTAATTCTCCTAACAAAGGCCTTAAGGGATAGCGTTCAATGTTTAAATTAATAGTTGACTTTGCATTGGCATCAAACTTTTTTGCTTTCAATCTGTGTACAAACTGAATAGCTGGGTTCAAAAACCAGGGATGGAGAGCAAAAAGTACCACAGCTAAACATAGCAATTGTAATAATCGCCACACAAGGCTGGTATGAGCAGCCGTAAATTGTGTACCGAATAGGACGACAATAATCAAAGCCGCCGCCGCCATTAGAAGTGGTTCCAATACTACGCTTAAAGTGGCTGCGCCAGCAGAAACTTTAGCATTTGTTGCGGCGACAATTCGCCCGTAGTGATGCCAAACATTACCTGGTAAATACTTGGCTATGTTTGTTTTTAAGTAAACTTGGATGAACACAGAAGTTTCTACAGATTGATTTAACTCTTGCAAAACCCAAGTCCAAATCCAACCTGCCCAAGTATGCGCCAGTAAAGTTACACCTGTGGCGATCGCCAGAATTGCCCATCCTACTCCATCAATCTGGATATCTGTTACCTCAACCCAGTGTTCCTTCAAAGCTTTTGCTAAAAAAAATAGCGTTCCGCCTAAAATTACCCAGCCTAAGATTTTCTTGAACATTTCAGTAATTTAACGGTTAAATATTTGATGTTTTAATACCTCAATTTTTGCGTCAGATTAGCTAGATAACGAATTTTTTCAAAAAATATACTAGACAAGTTAAATATTTTATGTAATTATTTTTACATTTCAATTTAATGTAATTAATAAATTTTTTTCATTAATAAAAAAAGTTTTGTGTTAAAGACGCGGTTTCTACACAGCTAAGGCTGAAGATTTTATAGTATATCGATATATTGGCATCTATGATTATATGTATGTATTTAATATTATTTAACAAGCCTAATATTAGTAAGCATAAATTGAAGGCTCAATTTACCAGCCAAGACATATACTACCGAAAATAACTTAAATACTGAACAACTTCAAAAGCTAATTAACTTAATTAATATCTCTCTAGAGTTAGATAATAAGGACATTATATTCGTAAATAAAATGTGACCTACGCTAGAGGAAAAGCTTTTTTATAAGTCATATTCTTGATAATTGTTGAACAAAAAATATAGTCAACTAAAACAAGAACAAATCTCGCTGACAAACCAGTAATGTTAAGCGGATAATCGGCTTGTAGTTGCAAGGAGGACTCAGTGAACCGTTTGACAGCTTTATGGAAAAAACTGCGGCTGCGCCAGATTTTAACAGTATTTATGGCCGGTCTATTGTTGATAGTTAGTACTGCTTGTAGCGGGGCAAATGCCCAAGGTGCAAATCCAGAAAATCCTGCTGTACAAGCAGGCGGTGCAAACAATCCTTATAAGGGTGGTGGGGATAAATATACAAAATATAGAATGTCCACCGATCCGAAAGTTACTAACGAAAGCAACCAAAATCAACGTGACCACGCTAGCTTACAGCTAGACTCACAATTATTAATTGCCACAAATACCGAATCCAAAATACTGTACCCAGGTGCGGAAACACCAGCAGGTAGGATTGAAAAAGAAGCGGAATTACCGCTGATCACTGACAAAGATTTCCAACAACCTGAACCAGGTGGTTTGATTCAGCGCGAACCAAGCTTAGGCGATCGCATTCAAGATCGCATTGAAACTGTAAAAGAAAATGTCCAAGAAGCTTCTGGCTTTTTCAAAGAAAAGGCAGATGAGGCAGCTGCTAGACCTGAGTTACAAAGAAATCCAGCAGTAGGCAAATAAAATTCTCATTTTGCCTGTGGATTGAAGTATTGGAAAAACAACTCAAATACGATCTTGGTTAACATTCAACTTAGTCACAAAAACACAAGGAGTAACAATATGAAAAGAGCCATATCTTGGCTGAAAAACTTTCGTCCAGCTAAAATTTTAGCGGTTTTTTTGGCAGGAACATTCTTAATTTTGACACAAGCCTGCACTTCAAAAGTAACTGCACAGACACCCCAGCCTGGTGCTGAATCACCTTATCTTGAACGACATGATCCCACAAAAAATTATAATCTCAACGAACCTCAAGGTGGGATGAATAACTTTAGTGATGTAGATGCCAGAGCGCAAGCAGGGGAGAAAGCAGCGGAAGCCAAAGCTAAGGCACTTCGGGACAACTCTAAGAGAAATGTCGACGAGAAGGGCATTGACAGCCCAGGGCAATATGTGGAGAATTATCGCCAAGGTACACCCTTTGGTCAAAGAGTGAAAAACCTGGGTGGCGATATTGGTGGTTCTACTGAAGAACTGACTGAAGGTGTTGCCAAAGGTACTAAGCGCGGAATTGAAAATATCAAGGAAAATACCCAGAATGCTGTCCAAGGCGTGACAAAAAATGCTCAACAGGCAGCTGAAGATGCAACTGATGGCGTTAACAAGGCATTGAAATAAGCTGATTGAAATTAATCATCGGTTATGGGACAGGCATTGCGCCTGTCCGTCAGGGGTGGGCGAGATTGCCTGCCCTAATTTTTTTGGCCTTAATTTTTTTGATGCTGTAAATACCAGCTCTCAAGTGCCAGACGCTGAATTTCGCGCCAAGGAATATCATGTTTTCGTGCTAATTCTGCACAATCTTCGTATTCTGGCTGCACATTAGCTAGAACTTCTTTTCCCTGCCAAGCTACCTTGACGCGTACTTTGCCATATTCAGTTGCGACTTGTTGAATTTCCCGTTGTAAGATGGCGCGTTGCTGAGTCGTTCGGCGAATTCCTAAAGTTGTGGTTTCACGAAATAAAACCGTTTCACAACTCAGTAAATTTTCTGGATGACAAATTACAGTTAACAAGATTCCTGGACGGGACTTTTTCATCCCGATCGGCTGGGTAAAGACATCGACTGCACCAGCGGCAAACAATGCGTCAAACACATAGCCGATCGCCTGGGGATTTAAGTCATCAATTTGGGTTTCTAGTACCGATATAATTTCTAAATATTGGCTATTATCGCCATATTTGGGAAAATTTGACTGTAAATTGGCGCTTTCACCAACCCAGAGGCGTAGTATATTGGGGATGGGCAAATTTATTGAACCTGCTCCTAATCCTACTTGCTTGATGGTCATAGGTGGTGGCGAGCCAAAGTCGCTTACTAAAGTAGTAGCGATCGCTGCTCCTGTCGGTGTCACCAGTTCTCGTTCAATGCCGTTGCTATAAATTGGACAACCTCGCATTTCCCACAACTTTAATACTGCGGGTACAGGCACTGCCATTTGTCCATGTGCGGCGCGAACTGTTCCTCCACCTGTTGGGAATGCCGAGCAGTACAGTAAAGGCAATCCTTCGTTATTACTTTCAATACCTAACCAATCTAACCCCAGGCAAGTGCCGACAATATCCACAATCGCATCTACTGCACCCACCTCATGAAAGTGAACTTTTTCAGGAGCGATGCCATGTACCGCTCCTTCTGCTACTGCTAGTTGCCGAAATACTGCCAAACTCCAAGCTTCTGCCCTTGATGGTAACCCTGCTTGGAGAATCATGCGCTCGATTTCTGGTAAATGACGCCCATGATGGTGACTGTGTTCGTGGTCATGGCGATCGGGATCATCTGCTAAGTCTACATGAACCTTAGTCGCCTGTTGACCATTACGCTGAACAAGTTCTGCCCTTAGTTGGTACTCCTGTTGAATTCCCAATCTATTGAGTTTTTCAATTAAATACTCGACAGGAACACCCAGACTGACCAAGGTTCCTAAGCACATATCACCGGAAATCCCGGTTGGACATTGAAGATAAGCAAGTTTGGTCATAGATATATTACTAATTTAAAGAAACTGAGGCTAATTCAAAGAAGCTGGGACTAGGGGCTAGGAAATAGCGGTAAATTCTAGAGAAGGATTGAAACCCCACCAAAGTTTGAAAATTCTTTCTAATAACCAGTATCCATTACTGGGAGAGGCTTTCCTCTCCAGACTACTATGTGGAATTCAGGGATCATTCACTGCCATCAATTCAGGATTAGACATTGGGAAGCTAGTTGCTGCATAGGTGGGTTACCCGACTTGTGCAAACTAACGTGATCCCCATACTCCATTCGCCATTTTTAAGATTTTTCTATCAATGCAAAGCCTGAAATTTCCCCTACTAAATTTTTTATGGCAAAAATTTTCACAGTCCATCCTGATAATCCTCAAACCCGCCGAATAGAGGAACTAAAATCGGCACTTTCTAGCGGCGCAGTAATGCTCTACCCTACTGATACAGTCTATGCAATTGGTTGTGATTTGAATGCTAAGTCGGCGGTGGAACGAGTACGGCAAATTAAGCAGCTAGCGAATGATAAACCACTAACATTTTTGTGTCCCTCACTATCCAATGTGGCTACTTATGCCACTGTAAGTGATATAGCCTACCGGATTATGAAGCGACTCATACCTGGGCCCTACACATTTTTGTTACCTGCTACTAAGTTAGTGCCACGACTAGTGCAAAATCCCAAGCGGAAAACTACAGGAATTAGAGTACCAAATCATACTGTATGTTTAGCATTGCTAACAGCGCTAGGAAATCCCATTATTTCTACTTCAGCACATCTGCCACCAGATGAAGTAGATGATGGAATGGTTGGGGTAGAGCCAAAACCAATTCTGTCTCAGGCCGAACTGTTTGACCGATTAGATAATTTAGTCGATGTAATTGTAGATACTGGTGAGGAACCTACGTATGAAGTATCTACGATTTTAGATTTGACCGGAGACGAACCAATGATTACAAGAAGGGGTTTAGGTTGGGAAGCAGCATCAGCATGGGTATAAAAATCGCACTTCACAGGCTCATCAGTTAATTTCGGAAAATGTAATAAATTAAGCTCCACTTTTACAATTGTCCTACTTATAAGAGCTAGGAGTAGTTAGAAGGTAATGACATCAAAGTTAGGTACAGCAATAGTTTGGGCTGCTTTTAGAACATGGTAGATAACTGTGTGCCACCTTTGATCCGGTTGCTGATGAAAAAACCGACTACTACCTTCCCTGTAACCTTTTTAAATTTCCTACAGTCTTATATGTGAGCAGCGATCGCAGCGGTCTTGATGGATGCTAAACCATTCCTTAGCCAAGACTGAAGCAAGTGCTGAATTGACGTTGTAATTAAGGTGCAATACCAGTTACTAAAAAAATTTATGAAAGCCAACCTTGTTACTCTACCAACTTCTACCTCCACTTTTGATTGCTACATCTCAAGCAAACAATTGTCAGCTAGCAATACCGAAACCTTGATGCAACTGCTATCTCAAGAAATTCAAGATCAAGTAAAAGCTGCACCTGGGTGTGTGCAAGCTGTAGCGACACGCATCGCTAAAGAAGTAGAACGCATTTGCGATAAAAGCTCCCGTATTCAAACATCTGGAGAAATCCAATCTTGGCAGCTTACCCTAGCAAGGCATCGTTTACAAAAGTGTTTACGTTACTACCAACTAGGTTCACGCCGTGGGCGTGTGGAACTACATAGCAATCTGGGCGCTATAGTTTATCGTCACGTTACCGTTTCCGGTTCAGATTTGGGATTTCAAGGTCGTTACAACCTGATTGAAGATTTCTTGCAAGCATTTTATATCGAAGCTATTAAAGCTTTTCGGCGGGAAAATGAACTACCTGAAGATTACACGCCGCGTACTCAGTTGCAATTAGCCGAATACATGGCATTTACAGAACAATATGCCAAACGCCGCATCAATTTACCTGGTAGTGCTAGTCAACAGCTGATTATCTTGCGTGCCCAAGGTTTTGCCCGTCGTCAACCGCAGGAAACTACCGTGGATATCGAAATGGCAGTGGAGTCTGCCAAGACAGAAGAGGGAGAATCTTATCAGCGCAACTCAGCTGTGCAACAGCTAAGGTCGCAAATGGTTGCACAAACTAATTTCGATCCATCGGAAGAATCTGAACGCGATCGGGTGATTTCGGAATTAGTGAATTACCTGGAGTCTCAAGGTCAAACTGACTGCGTAGATTACCTAACTCTGAAACTCCAAGACCTTTCAGCACCGGAAATTGACCAAATTCTTGGTCTAAGTAGCCGTCAGCGGGACTATCTGCAACAACGTTTTAAATATCATGTAGAAAAGTTTGCCAAGCAACATCAATGGCAACTAGTACATCAATGGTTAGGTGCAGGTTTAGAACATAAGTTGGGTCTGTCTAGCCAACAGTGGCAAACCTTTTTGAGCCTGCTAAATGAACAGCAACAAGAAATTTTGCAATTAAAAACTGCACGGCATAGTGACCAGGCGATCGCTAAAGCACTCAAATGCACTCCCAAACAATTGCAAAAGCGTTGGACTCAACTTTTAGATCTAGCGTGGTCTATCCGTAACGGTCATACTGAAGTCCAAACAGGCTGATGACTTTTAAAAGCACAATTAATAAATTTCTCCAGGTTTGATCCTACATAATCCAGATGTTATTACGGTAAATTTCTGCCCGAAGTGACTAAAAAATTCTTTTAATTCTTTGCTAGTTAGCTTGGCGTTGCGTCTGTTTCTTGCTCTCTCCCTTTTGGGCATTGCTATCAATTTTGATATTGGGATTATCCTGACACAGTTAGTCAAATTGGTGGTCGGTTAGTTTGACAACCCTCTTCAGATTGGTAGTAATTGCGGTCATGGCAATATAAGATGATCAATATACAATTGAGATAGCATTTTGATGGAACTTAATTGTAACGTCTTGTATTCCAGGTAAATGATGCACTGATCTCAACATCAGATGTAGAGATATCAAGTCAATGGTCATCATCTAAATATGAATTTATTTAGTACAAACTTACTAAAAAGATTTCGTTTTCTATCTATGTAATCCAGTTTCATATATCCATATTAAAAATTCATATTAAGTGATACTTCTTCCGTGGAATCCTAGAATTAGCAGGGATTTTGTCAAAGAGTTCAGGATGATCATGACTCAAGGCGTACGGGCATATATAGCGTTTCCTAAGCAACTGAGGTACACCCAAATCTTGTTTAATAAGGTTAGTAGCTTTGAAAACGTACCTCACCAGGATGGGAACCGCTATATAGGTTTACCTACAAGCCCGTCCGAATTAATTATCGAGTGTAAATGGCAAGAAAGTGGTGGGTCTGTTGATGAAAAGTTTCCTTATTTGAATTTGAATATTCAAAACTCTTACCCAGCACCAACTATTGTAGTTATTGGAGGTGAAGGGATGAGAGAAGGAGCTATCAAATGGCTGAGAAATCAAGTTAAATGTAATCTTAATTTATTAGCAGTTTATAGTTTAGATAGATTTATTGCCTGGGCAAATAAGAATTGCTAATAAGAAGTAATTAATAATTTGTAAATCATCCCGCGTTTTTATGTATTAGAATTAATAGAACGTGCTGCTTCTATTGGATAAATATTCAAATTAATTTGCTTATATAGCTTCCTTATAAAGTCAAAATCAGAATTATATATCATAACTTTGACACCACGATTCGCCAATTTTGCACAAGTATCTCTTAAACGTTCTTGGTCTTATTCTTCAAAAGAATTGCAATTGTAACCTGTGAAATAACTGGTACTACTTATAGGATAATAAGGCGGATCGCAGAAGACAAAATCATCGCTACTGCCCTCAAAGTTTAACACATCCACAAAATCTGCCTGTTTAATTTCAGATTTATTAAGTACTGCTGAGGCTGCTCGCAGTAATTCTTCAGGGCAAAGTTAGGATTTTCGTATCTGCCTATAGGTACATTGAATTGTCCCTTGGAGTTTACTCGATAAAGTCCGTTAAAACAAGTTTTCTTAAGATAAATTAAACGAGCCGCTTTTTCTAAATCATTGCTTCCAAGGTTTGCTCGCACGTTATAATAATCTCTATTATGCTGAACTTTATGCTCTTTCAAAAGAACAATTAATTCCTCAACTTGATCCCGAACACAGCGATAAGTAGTAATTAATTCTGCATTAATATCAGTTAAGATTGCAGTGTTTGGCTGGAGATAGAAAAAACAGCACCACCGCCGAAGAATGGCTCAAAATAAGTTTTATATTGTTTAGGGAAATAAGGAATATATTGCTGAATTATCGATTTTTACCACCTGCCCATTTCAAAAATGGACGTGGAAATATTTCTTTAGGAATTTGGGCTATCATTTATTTATTATTTAATTACAACTGAGCTACTAAATCTAGCCAATATAACTGACGAATCATATTTTATATGAATTTATTAATTTTATAGCAGCATCGATTACAATTAAGTTAAACAAGCACATCAAAAAAAACGTATAGTCTATAACAAGGCAGTCTAAATTAATGTTTGACGGATTCTGGGATAACGTCTTTCGCTACCCCCGCTATTTTATTACTGTCCTCTTAGGCGTTTTGCTGAACACGTTTGCGCCACTATTCCCGCTGTTGAAACGCCCAGTCACCTTGATTGCCCTAGTAGGTTTCTTTGTAGGCAGTTTGGCGTTCATTACTTTGACCCTACGCGCAATGCTGGGTTTAAGTACAATCTAGGCTGGGGCTATTGTGGGGTTTGCCCCATAGACAGTGGCTAATAACGTCGTAGTGTTAACCACTCTCCTCCCCTACTTGCATCTATTGTTATGTTGTACAACCTCTGTGAGGAGGCGTAATTTTTATGGCTACAAATCGCCGTGTTTCCCGTGTTGCCGAATTAATCAAACGGGAAGTTAGCCAAATGCTGCTCAACGGCATCAAGGATGACCGTGTGGGTACAGGAATGGTAAGTGTTACTGATGTTGATGTCTCTGGTGATCTGCAACACGCCAAAATATACGTCAGCATTTATGGTACAGAAGAAGCCAAGGCGGAAACTATGGCAGGTTTAAAGTCGGCCACAGGTTACGTCCGCAGCGAACTTGGCGCACGGGTAAGGCTGCGTCGCACACCAGAAGTGATATTTATCGAAGACCACTCTATAGAACGTGGTACTAGGGTGCTGACGTTATTGAACCAACTCAAGGATGAGCGTCCATCCGAAATGTTAGCAGAAAATGGCAATAATGCAGATGAATATGATGATGAATTTGTGGAGTAAGTAATTTAAACAATAATGTAGTTTTTGGAACAATTAATCCCTAAAAATTCGCTAACTCCTTTACAGACGTGACTTAATCGCGTCTGTTTCAATGTGACAATACCTGCTTAAGCAACGGGTAGTTGCATAAATACAGTTTGTATTTGCCCTAGTATTTACTTTTGGAAAAAACTTGCTTCTTTCTCAAGCGGTTATTTTTCTTCCTGCACGAATACATTGATAATTTGCCTCTTGCTGCGATTCTCTTGAAGTAGCGATCGCCTCACCCAAGTTGTTCCTAACCTAGATGTAGAAACCAAAGCGTTCTCATCTACTAAGTGCTATCTAGAACTAAGTAATTCAGCAATTATTTAAGAAATTGTGAACATATCTGATGCTACAAGCTATCCTGGTGTAGGGTAGCGATGGTACTTGCAATAGTTTATACCTTTACTCCTGACAAGGATTTCTGTCTATTCTTCGGAGCGTCAAATAGCAGCAAACCTAGACAAAGTATTACGGTGCTGATCGTTGGTAAGTACCTAAACAAAATTGATTACACATTCTCTATGCTGTTCCTCGTTTACCGTTCACCGTTCCCTATTCCCTGTTCTGTTACCTTCACCTGTAATTTTAATTTTGCCTAACCACTTATATAAATGGTCTTTTGTATATATTATTCCCACCTGCCAAACTTACTTTGAGGCAGTCACTGCCAAATTTTGAACTCTAAACTCTATTGCAAAAAATTTACAAAATCTGTTAAGCAGGTTATGTTAACCACCCTGATATCCTTATATGAAGCAGATTGGCCACAAATGTCAGAATTTGTTGACTTTGGTAACATTTCTTTAGATAATTTTAGAGTGTCTAGCGTCAAAATGAAAACAGTTCCGTATAGCAAACTACAAAACTTTAGCTACAAGTCTAATCCTTGTCATGTTTGTTCCATTTAAATATCGGGAACACTATCTACGTGTAATTAGTGAGTAAAAATCATGAGTGTGAATACGGTGCCCTCTATCAATTACTACTCTTTGGATGTAATTCAAGACGAAGCACGCCGACTGGTGCAAAAGGGAATGGTCAGCCGACAACAGCCAATATATACACTCTGCCAATACATCCCAGCGAGAGAGTGGGTTTGCGTTGAATGTGAATTAGAAAAATGTGACTTTTTGCTACGCGATCGCATCGGTGATTTGATTGGTCGTGAACAATGGGACAACGACTAATCAATGCTGAATTTCAGATTTTGGATAGGGATTTGAGTTCCATATTTAGATTTGACAACCAGCTTTTCTACGCCTAATTTGAGGGATATCTCTGTTTTTATTAGCATTCCCCATCCAGGATCTTAAATTTCTCATTAATACAGAAACATTAGAGTCTAATTTATACAACTTTTCAAGTAGCGAACGTATTGGATTCAATTTTTGATATCCGATGTTGCCACCTGAGTATAGTATGTAGATTACCTAGCCGGGGCAGTTTTTCATGGACTGCTCCGGTAATTTTTTAGGTAAGATTTTCACTGGTGGAAAAGCTTATCCTACTTGCTCCAAATACTGATTAACGTCTTCAATGACGCGAGTAAGTTCAGCTTCTGTCGTCAACCGAATATTAATATCACGGACAGTAAGTAGAACTTTGGCTGCGAAGGGAGTAGGCCAAATATTAGGATTACAGAAAATTTCTAAAAATACCTCACCAGTGTAACGATATTCCACAGGACGCTGGGGAGTAACTTTACCAGTACTAGGAGTAGGTTTAGCAGCGACAGCTTTTAGGCGTTCAATCAATTCATCCAATGCTGCTTTTAATTCCTGCGCTGCTTGGGGTGAAAAACTCAAAGAGACAGAACCTTCAACCAGGTTCAATTTTAGAGGAATTGAAGACATAAGCTATTTATTAAAGTTGTTGATAGTTAATCATGTTACTGGAATAAGCCCTCAGGCTTGTTACAGAAGAAGATTCAAGCGCAAAACTAAAGGCTTAAGGGAGTAACCTTCTCAGCCAGTGCTGATTCCTCAAGCTTTTTGAGAATGGGCACTAAAAATTCTGAGAAATCTCAGTTTTTATACGGGTGAATAGGAATTGTCAAAGTATATCTTTGTTGAAGTGATAATGCTTCAAAAGATACTTATTAACCTACGAGGTGGCGTGATGAAATATGTGTCTTGGAATACGCTTACTAAGACAGCATTGAATGGTTTTTCTCAGCATGGGAGAGGTTCTGTGTGCTTGTCTAAAGATGGGGATGTGCATTATTGTTGGGAGGGTCAGATATCCTTAGCTGTTTTGTTTTATAACCCAGAGACTGAGTTTGTACTGGTAAAAGAATGGCTTAACCCTGATAGCCAAACCACTCATTTTGTTACTGCTATTATGCCCTTAAGTTCTAATGTCGTTTTACTATGAATTTTGTGGATATCTGGTC
Source organism: Mojavia sp. (assembly GCF_059505145.1). Taxonomy (NCBI): domain Bacteria; kingdom Bacillati; phylum Cyanobacteriota; class Cyanophyceae; order Nostocales; family Nostocaceae; genus Mojavia; species Mojavia sp. The sequence goes on along the minus strand of NZ_JCACKA010000058.1, from coordinate 97,074 downwards.
AAACTAAGAGGGTTGTAAATTATAACATAGGTAGATATTCTGAGCAGGCGATCGCTCAACAGTTCTTTGAGACAATAGCAGAAGCGATCGCCTATAGTTCTAATTTTTAGATTCTCTATATCTTCATGCTCGGCACATCCTGTTCTGGTTCATGATATTCAGGAAGATCGTTAGGTGCGCCACAAGCGGAAATATTGCTAGTAAAATTTACATCTGCGGTTAATTCTGGATGTTGTTGCTTTCGTTGGGCGATTTGTTCGGGAGTGAGAATCTTCGACTCATCAAAACCTAACTCTATTTTTGTGCATAGTCCTTTGTACTTAACTCGCTTCAGGTTGTAGAAGCGTTTGTTGAGTGTGGTTTGGGCAAAAGCTTTCAAGCAGCCTAAAAGATATTTACGCTTAAAAGAATCTTTAACAAACCAATATTCAATCGTCTTACGTAAATAAAAACGGGCGTAGTTGCGTAGAACTCCTTTGAGAACATCCTCCCGTTCCATGGCGTTCGGCTTCATGATTGGAGTGACAAAATTATATTGAGAATAATCTCGGACTTCCACGCGATCGCCTAATTCCTGAAATAATTCAGAAAAAGGCCAAGGGGTAAACATATTCCAGTTCACCATATCTGGTTTCCAATCGAGCGCCATCTTGTATGTTTGTTCTATCGTCTCTGGGGTTTCGTTCTCTAAACCCATGATGAATTGAGCTTCTGCAACGATGCCATTTTGCTTTAACAGTTGGATAGCACGTTTGTTCTGTTCAATAGTCGTTTCTTTGCGGAACAAATTCAGTTTCAATTGCGCTGCTGCTTCCGTACCCAAAGAAACATGAACTAGTCCGGCTTTGCGGTAAAGCGGTAATTCTTGCTCATCGCGCAAAATATCCGTGACTCGCGTATTAATTCCCCAGTAAATACCCAAATTACGTTCGATTAATTCGTTACACAGTGCAATAAATTTGGGTTTGTTGATCGTCGGTTCTTCATCGGCAAGAATAAAAAAGCCTACCTTGTGTTTTTTTACTAAGGTTTCAATTTCATCAACAAATCGTTTGGCAGAACCGGAACGGTATTTACGCCAGAATTTCCATTGGGAGCAAAAACGGCAAGTAAATGGACATCCCCTAGCATAATTGGGAACAGCCACCCGCACATTCAGCGGAGTATAAATATACTTACTCCAATCCAACAGACTCCAATCTGGGGTGAGGGTATCTAGATCAGCAATGGGGGGATGGGCTGGAGTTGCCACTACTTTACCATCTTCAAGGAAAGCAATACCTAAAATATTGCGGCGATCGCTTTTATCAGTTCCATTGGCAAGCGATCGTAGTAAATTAACTGTAATCTCTTCCCCTTCACCCCGGATAATATAATCTACCCAAGGGGCCTCATGGAGGACTTCATTATACATATAAGTAGGGTGAACCCCGCCCATGATTGTTTTTGCTTGGGGGCAAACTTCTTTAACAATTTTTAGGGTTTTCTGTGATTGGTAAATCATCGGCGTAATCGCCGTTGCCAACACCACATCCGGCTGATACCTAGCAATAATCTTAGCTAATTCATCATCAGGAATATAATCTGTCATGGCATCGATAAAGTGGATATTGGTAAAGCCAGCCGTCTTCAATGCCCCACCAACATACGGCACCCAACTAGGTGGCCAATTACCAGCAATTTCAGCACCACCAGAATGATAGTTGGGTTGAATCATCAAGATACGCATAATTTGCTTCCTGCTGCGTGAAAGGCAACTACTAATTAAATCGCTTAAGAAAAAGCTGCATTTTTTCGATTTTTTGTATCAGCATCAACGATGGATATAAAATTTTGGATTTAGCGCTGTATCGCTTAATATCTATGAGCAGTATCCAATAATTTGAACAGATACTAGAATTTTTTACTCGACTAATTCTTTAGCAAAATATTCGTTAAACTCGGTATGAGAAGCTGTATAATATTTTGCTTGTATCTGATGGAAATTTAAAACTTACGCATGAGTTCTCTAATTACAGCATTTCGATATCTCTAAAGAGCTTCATGTTAATCATGAGTTTATATGGATAGCTAAGTTTTAGAACACAGTGCTCCACGCTACAAAAAATTAGTTTCCTAAGTTTTATCAGGGAAGCTTTTAAACTGAACCTGAGAAAGATTACACAAGTCAAGCAGGATAATTAAAATCGCAGAGTAGATTATCCAAAAATTAGCAAGAGAAATTGACAAGATAGTAATGAGGAATAACAAGCTCATAGTGTCTATCTTTAATCATTTTGCTCTTATATTCGTGGGCATAGCTAATGAGTATATACTCCTCCTAAGTCAGCATTGGCCGAATTTATCAATAGTGATATCAGCCTTACCTAGTTTCACTTTGAGGAAAATTACACAATTCAAATTAGCGTAGTTGAGTTTTGCACCACGAAAACAGGCTTTTCTAAGTTCAGTAACCAATTCATGCTGCCAGATTCCCGTACTCAATTTAACTTAACAGAGTTTTGCTCTACCTTAGCTTGACTTGATATAGAAAAGCTCAACTAAATTTAGCATAGCTCAAACTTGCATTATTTAAAACTGCTTTTTTGAGAGACATCCAATTATTAGTATTGTTAGATGTAATTGCTATCAGTATCACTCATCTTGTCTAGTCCAGTTAGTTCCCCTCCACATAGCCATAAATAAAAATGCAGAAATCAAAGCTCCTAAGTTCCACTTAACAGAACTCTTGAACAACCTCAGATTTGCAGAAGACTTCTTTTCCTCTGCTTGAGCCTTGATTTGTTGTTTAGCTTGGGTAATTCCTGAGAGCATTTGACTTTTTACTTCTTCAGGCTTTTTATTATCTAATGAGCGTCCTTGGCGCTCAAGCATATTTTTCAACTCTGTAGGCGTAGCTTGACTTATCTGGTTCTCAGCATGCTTTGCTTGAGATAATTGTTGATTATATTCTTTATGAAATTGTTCAAGATTATTATTATACAACCGTATAGTGTTACTAACCCCTAAAGGTAAAAGTAAAATATATAACAGGCTAACTAACAAAGTTAATCTAGATAAAATTCCCAAAACAGGAAATTCCCAAGCCAAGCGGTTTTCTAATTTACCAGAAAACACTAACAATAATGCAACTAACGGTATGGCTACCCGTTCTACTAACGATCCCATTGTTTGAAATTCCCAAACAGGGTTCATAAAGTTGAGCGGATAAACTACATCAACTAAGTCAAAAAATGCCAAAATAAGCAGGCAGTAGCCAACCAAACGGTAAAGATTAATTACTCCTAATACAGACTCTAGTGATTTGCCTAATTTCGCTAGTTCTATGTCTAATAATTGATACATATTTATTCCATTTAAAAAATATTTAAGTTAAATTTTTGGAAATCGCGGTTGCCACCATTTATACCAGGATATCCAGATTTTTTCCAGAATTTGATAGGAAGCATCAGGTGAAGAATTCCGTAAAGGAATTGACATATGCACCCAAAGACAACGCTTGTCTAGCAGCGGTTCTTGCCCAGTTAACAAAGGCAATAAACGCTCAAAGCGCACGTCATTAAAATACCGATTGTTTCTAAATTGTGCATGAGTAAAAGTACTACCACCTCGTGAATTAATACAAGCACTGAGGTAAGCTCGCTGCTGATCTAACCCTAAACCGTAATAGCCTACTTCATTACTTTGGCGAACAATATTAGCAGAAGATTTTATGGAAGTATATCGCTCAACAAGCAAATTAACATCTGCATTATATAAATTTTGTAAATAGCGCATTTCGATATCTAAAGGGAAATTATTTTCTGTATATCGATAATGCTTTTGGGCAAAAAGTTCTGGATGTTCCCCTGCTGGTGTTTTTAAAGGTGCAGTTAAACTGGGTCGCCATTGTGGTAGAGGTACTTCTTCTGGAAAAGCAAAGGCGTTAATTTTTGGTTTATCTTGGCTGGGAAGTAAAATGACTTTTCCTGTAACTAATAATCCTGTAATAAAGGTTAAGGCTAATAAGGAAATACGGGTTTGTTTCCAGAAGCTCACTTTTAAGACTCCATAGCATTTTGATTTTTTTGTTGATTCATACTGAGTAAAACCCAGCAGAAAGAGCCAAAAAGTATAGCACTAATCATTGCAAATATAAGAGAACCATCCCCAAGATGCCAGTATTCAAATGCTTGTTTATCGCCTTGTGCTACTAAGATAGCCATAAGTGCAACCCGTACACCATTGACAACGAATCCAAAAATTGCAGCTACCGTTGGTACAATAATTTTTTGCTTCCAATTTAGATTAAAAATTAAGATAAAAAGTAATGCTAAACTCAACAAATTGAGAATTACGCTCATTCCCGCACAGGCTGCATATATTTTTATGCTCCCAGTTGGAAGAATAATATTTACTCCAGAACGAGCCACTTTAAAGCCTGTATACCATAGGAGAGAAGTAGTAAATTTAGCAGTCAGTAGTGATATATCGCTAGCAACTATAGATAATAATCTATGGGCACTGAGAAAAAATAATGCTAATAATTCTGTTTGATATTGCTTTAGCCCCTTAAAGCCAGAAGCTAACAGTGCAATTCCTAAGCCAGAAATTAAAGGATAAAAAGGGAATAAGCCCCCAAAATTTATCTGAACTGTATTATTTAGAAATACTAATATAATGAGTAAAAAACCTAAAGAACTAGAAATAGCACCACTTTCTAGATTAAAGCTATAGTGTTTTTCTTTAATTGAAAAACAGATAAATGCCAAAAATGCAATATTTATAAATAAAACTTCAATACTGCTATTTCTTGATATTACACTTAAGTGGATAGTTATTAAGCTTGCGCCTATCCCTAATAACCAAAATTGAATATTTTCTAGTAAAACAAAAGTTTTATATGTGGTAGCTTTCATACAAACGAAATGGCAGTTGTTAAATCAGAAACTGGATCAAGAAGTTTCCTTATCTTTCATAATCTTTTTACTAATGTAAAATTATTCATTTTTTTAATTTGGTTAAATGCTAAAGAGTCCTGACCAGCCTAATACAGGGTGGCAGGAATAAGTATCCACTTGAAAAAGTTATTCTCCAAAATAAAAAATTTGCAGTTTCCGCATAAACACGGTGATACGTTATAAAAATGTATTCTTTGCTATTTAAATAGTTAAACTTAAAAAAGTCTATACGTAATTGTACGTAAACATACTAGCTCTTCTTAAGAACTTATATAGAAGACTTTAGCTATTAGTCTCAGAATTCATTCTGAGGCGGTTGTTAGGACTGATGCAAGATATTAGAGAAAGAAACTAAAAAACAAAGTTTATCGAAAGACTTCTGGCAATAATGGTTTCTCAGTGGTAATGCGGCACAACATTTTTGCTCAGTAATAACTTTTTGCTTAGTTTGATAGGTTTAAATGTATTTCAAGTATTAATCCATAAAATTTATCTATGGATTAATACTGCTGAACTAAGTAATAGCCTAAATCTTAAATGTATTGCTTTTAACTTGAGATTTAAACTTAGAACTTAGCTTTGAGATAAAGCCAACTCCTGCTAACAGCCCTAATATAGTGCTAGGTTCAGGAACACCCTCAGGAGGAATAGGAACAGTTTCAATTACTACGGTATCAAAGCCAAATGCAGTGTTGTTAGCAGTTCCACCAAGAGTAGTCTCAGTTAATTGAAATATCAAGTCGTATGCTGTGTTCGCCAATAACATGCTGTTATCTGCTGTAAAACTTACAGATGCTACACCAGTGGAAGCCAGAGTGGTTATTGGATTTCCAAACGGAACAGAGATACCATCAATATTATCAAAAAAACTTACTTCCAAAGCGTCACCTCCAGGGTTTCCTGAAGTTCCACTGAATGCATAGGAAAAATTAATTTGAATCGTATTACCAGCTAGGTCAGCATCAGTAAAAGTGTATTTAGTTTTAGATACAGCACTAGAAGATCCTTGGCTAAAGGCTGTGCTGTTTGCAGTACCAGTATTAACCGCCCCCAGGAGTGCATAGCTTGAAGTGAAAAAATTGTTAAAGCCTGCGTTGCCAGTACTTGTATTAATAGTGCCAGTTGCGCTTCCAACTCCAGCTCTAGTTGTTGTATCTGCGCTAAAGTTAAAGTCTGCTCCCCCATCTAGATTAAATGTAAGTGCTTGAGCAGCATTACCAAACAAAAATACTGACGATACAGCATTGAAGAGTAGCCAAAGCTTGAGGTTTCTAAGGAAATATATCTTACTTTTGATTTGAGAATCAGTATATCTCAATGTCATAATTGATCCTACTTACAATGTAATTTTACTAAAGATGGCATACAAGCACTAAAACTGCCAGTAGATGGCTATAAGAATTTCATATCATCTCCGTAAAATTGCCCAAAATAAAAGCACCCCACCACTGCTTGGTAAAAACGGGGTGGGGTTATGCAGATATTCTGGGTATCATACCAGACTAAGCTTATTTCAGTGAGCTATTTTCGCTCTTGATAATCTTCAGAAGACTTTGGATCTAGCTCCCAGCGTCTATCATCACGCTCTTCTAAAATGTCGTTAGTGCGGAGAAAGGCGCGATCGTCCATTTCTAACCCGACTGCTGCAGCTAGCTCTTCAACCACATCTTGATCGGGAGTGGGAGCAGTACCACCAACAGCCTCATCCCCTACCGTATCCTCTTCTTGCCAGTTAGCATCAATATCACCACCAGTTATTTCAGGACTGGTGTGTGTATACTCGCGCATTCTATTCTGCATTGATCGCCCACCAATATTGTATCCTGGCAAATCTTTTACACCAGTGCCGTAAGCTTCAGTAATTTCTTGGGGCAAATCATCGGATCTCGTCTCGTTATTATCGTTTTTTTGCGCCATAATCCTAGCGATTTCTGCATCTTTACCATAACGTTTTACTAACACAAGGTTGTCATGCTAAGGATGTATTACTTTAGAAATAAAACAATCTATCCCCTTGGTACGAAGATAATCTAGGAGTTGAAACCTACTCTGGTAAATATGAATTCATGGTCAAACCCCGTGTTGTTCCAGTTATTAGTTATGAGTTAGAAGTTATCAAACAGTTAATTCTGGATTGAAGCTTTTCAACTCATAACTAGTTTTTGTTCATAACCTGAATTAATTTATTAAACTCATTTTTTTGAATTTTATTTAAGCTTTCAACTACCTAAATGCTAAACACCAGCATTTGTTAGGGAAAAAGGAGGTAGAAAGTGGAATACAACGAATTTATTACCCACGTACAAAGCCTAGCCCAATCAAACTCTCGTGAAGAGGCAGAACGTGCCACCCGCGCCACCTTAGAAACGATTAAAGAACGGATTGCAGGCGATGAAGTGCAAGAATTAGCTGCACAGTTACCCCAAGAATTGGGTAATTATTTGCGAGGACGAGATGAAGAACCTGCTCAATCCTTCAATTTGCAAGAATTTATTGCACGAACAAGCCAAAAAGAAAATATAGAACCAACTACTACAGCAATTCATGTCCGGGCTGTTTTTGCTGTTTTACAAAATGCTGTTTCCCCGGAAAAGTTTGCAGCTTTTCACAGTCATCTCTCTCATGACTATGAACAACTTTTTGACACTTCATCAATCAGCGAAGTGCCAACTTAGTAAATAATCTAAGAACTTAAGTCGTTGAGTATTTCAACTGGTTAGATTCTACAAGTAAACAAGAAAAATATATGACACAATACAACAACCATTCTGGCAAGAAAAAAATCGCAATCCTCATTGAAAATGATGTCGAGGATGCAGAATTTACTATTCCTTATAATGGGCTAAAACAAGCGGGAATGGAGGTAGTTGTCCTTGGTTCACGCATGAATGAGAAATACAAGGGTAAACGCGGCAAAGTTAGTATGCAAGCAGATAGCACCACATCTGAAGCTATGGCTGCGGAATTTGATGCGGTCGTCATTCCCGGAGGTATGGCTCCAGATAAAATGCGGCGGAACCCCAATACAGTACGCTTCGTACAAGAGGCTGTGCAACAAGGAAAATGGGTAGCTGCGGTTTGCCACGGCCCACAACTTTTGATTGAAGGCGATTTACTCAAAGGTAAACGAGTTACTGGTTTCAGCGCTATCAGCAAGGATATTATCAACGCGGGTGCTAACTATATAGATGAGCCGCTAGTAGTTGACGGCAATTTAATTACATCTCGTGAACCTGGGGATTTGCCAATTTTCACCACAGCTATCTTGAGCCGTCTGGGTTATGGTGGCAAAGATGTTGCATTGCCAAATGAAAAAGATACAGCTGCTGAATGGTGGAAAATAGCTGATGCTTGGGGTGGCTCGACTAAAGGTGATATTGTCAAAGGTTTAAATACTGCGCTTGCTGGTGAGCGTTATTCGCTGGAAGCATTGCAAAAGTACCTCGAAAAAGAATCAAACACAGAAGCAAAATCCCTCTTTCAAGAGCTAATTGGTACTAAACAGCGCCACATTGAAAAGTTAGAAACTTATCTTCACAGGCTAGGGGAAAAACCCTCTTTAGCGGCTAATATCGCTGATCAATATGCCAAGGTGAAAACAGCCCTCACAGGCAGTGATGACATATATCAAATACGTTGCGCTTTAGGGGATATCCAAACGGGTATTGGCGATATTGGCAATTTGTGTGCATCGTACACTGATCCCGTAGCGACCGCGATTTTCAAAGAAATTTACAAAGATTTGTGGAAATACGAACAGCGGTTGGTAGCGCTGTACCGCTCAGGGATAGGCGCTGGAGTTCAGCCTCCCCAACCGACTACAGGGGCAGCTACAGCTATGTAACTTTTTCGTAAACCACGGGTAAGGACACTTCCATGCCGGGCTTCCCCAAAGTGGAAAGTGTCCATTACGCAAAGAATACAGAGAGAAAGTAAGAGAGTCTTTGCGTCTTAAGTGGTAATTTTACTGCAATCGGGAGATAAAAAAGTGACTGCAAACCCAGGGGATGAGGTAAATAAAAGTCAGAGTGAAGCTAGTGATGCTGAACGTTGGGCTTCTTTAATCGGTGGCGGAGCAATGGTGCTGATGGGCTTAAGACAAGGCTCTTTGCGAGGCGCTCTCACGGCTTTGGCTGGTGGTGGCCTGATATATCAAGGTGCAACTAAACAAAGCACAATTCAGCAAGCACAGGAAGTAATAGGCATGAACAAACCAATCAAAGTTGAAAAGACGGTAACCATTAATAAACCCGCAGATGAACTGTACCGCTTTTGGCACGACTTTGAGAAGCTGCCTACCTTTATGAAGCATCTCAAATCTGTGAAGGTGTATAACGAAAAACGTTCTCATTGGATTGCCAATGCACCTTTAGGTAATAGCGTGGAATGGGATGCAGACATCTTAGAAGACCGAGAAAATGAGTTTATTTCTTGGGCTTCTGTGGAAGGAGCAGATGTAGATAATTCTGGTTTTGTCCGTTTTAAAAAAGCACCAGGCGATCGCGGCACGGAAGTCAAGGTGGTTTTAGAGTATAACCTTCCTGGTGGGGCATTAGCATCTGTAATTGCTAAACTCTTCGGTGAAGAACCAGAACAGCAAATTGGCGATGATTTACGCCGCTTCAAAATGCTTATGGAAGCCGGGGAAATCGCTACCACAGAAGGTCAACCCTCTGGACGCAAGTAGTTATTAGTTTTGTGTTCTTGACTAATGACTAATGACTAATGACTATGGACTAATAATTATGAAAGCTGTCTGCTGGTACGGTGCTAATGATGTCCGGGTAGAGACGGTGCCAGATCCGAAAATTCTCAACCCTCGTGACGCTATTATCAAAATTACTTCCACGGCAATATGTGGCTCAGATCTACATATCTACGGTGGCTATATCCCCACAGTCCAACAAGGTGACATTATTGGTCACGAATTTATGGGGGAAGTGGTAGAAGTAGGTAGAGGAGTCAACAATCTAAAAGTAGGCGATCGCGTCGTTGTTCCTTCTACAATTGGCTGTGGTCACTGCAATTATTGCCAGCGTGATATGTGGTCGCTGTGCGATAATTCCAATCCCAACAGTTGGATAGAAGAAAAATTATACGGCAATATCACCTCAGCAATTTATGGCTACTCCCACCTCTTGGGTGGTTATGCAGGCGCACAAGCAGAATATGTGCGTGTACCTTTTGCAGATGTGGGTGTCGTTAAAGTTCCTCATGACTTGTCGGATGAGATGCTGCTATTCATCTCCGATGCTATTCCCACCGGCTATATGGGGGCTGAATTATGCAATATTCAACCAGGTGATACTGTAGCAGTTTGGGGTTGTGGGGCTGTCGGACAATTTGCCATGATTAGCGCCTACATGATGGGTGCAGAGAAAGTAATTGCCATTGACCGCTTTCCTGAACGTCTGGAAATGGCGAGAAAGTTTGCCAAAGCAGAAACAATCAACTACGAAGAAGTTGATGCTGGCGAAGCGTTGAAAGAGATGACTGGTGGCCGTGGCCCCGATGCTTGCATTGATGCGGTGGGTTTAGAAGCACATGGTGTCGGTCTAGAAGACTTCTACGATCAGACAAAACAAAAGCTGAGATTAGAAACTGACCGTCCCCATGTACTACGGCAGATGATGGTGGCTGCACGTAAAGGTGGCACTCTTTCAATTATGGGTGTTTACGGTGGCTTCGTAGACAAAATACCCTTGGGTGCAGCCTTTAACAAAGGGCTAACCTTCAGAATGGGACAAATGCACGGGCAGAAATATATGCATTTGTTACTACAACTAGTTTTGGATGGCAAACTCGATCCATCCTTCGTTGTCACCCATCAATTACCCCTAGAACAAGCGCCCCACGGCTACCACATCTTTCAACAGAAAAAAGACAACTGCATCAAAGTTGTTCTTAAACCCTGAAATAGCTCATAGCTATTAACAACACACACATTGAAATACAACAGAGGATATCTATGACACGTGTATTTTCTTGGATACAAAATGTAATTGTGCGCCGGATTACGGTAGTTTTCCTGCTCGGTTTGGCGTTTTTGGGAATACAAGCTTTCGGCTATAATAATGGAATATTGGCACAAGCCGACGTGAGATCACCAGAAGGTATCTATTACAAAGGAACACCCGATAATAGTGGCAACAGTGGTAACGTCAGCAATGACAAGAATTTGTTTGAAAAAGCCTTAGATAATCTAAACCCAAATACTGACAATAATCCCAGACGCAATTTTGATAGCGATCGCCAGTTTTCTAGCAATACTGGCAACAGTGGTAATAGTGGCAATATTGGTAATACAGTCAAATCACCAGAGGGTATTTACTATAAAGGCACTCCTGACTATGAAGGCAATCAAAGTATCAGGAATGATAACCAGGTTGAGAATGCCCAAAATAATCTGAAACAAACTGCTAACAATGTGCGCGAAAAGCTAAATTTGGATGAAGAAACTCCTCGAGCTACAAAAGAGTTTATACAGTCAGTAAAAAGCAAAGTAGGAGAAGTCGTCAATCCCAGCGGTGCAAATAGATAAGGTTACTACCAAGATGAAGCTAGAAGATAGCATGACAGGTGTAGAAACCATGAAACATTGAATGACAATTAATTGTCGGCAATATCTTGATTAATTGTAGAGAGACGCGATTAATCGCGTCTCTTAATTAGAAGTAATCAGGAAATTAAGTCTGGCAAACCAAATAATGTTTAAAGTCTAAGGATTAATAACTATGAAAGCAGTTTGCTGGCATGGAGCCAACGATGTGCGGGTGGACACGGTTCCTGACCCCAAACTGATTAACCCGCGTGATGCGATTATCAAAATTACTTCAACAGCAATCTGTGGGTCTGATTTGCATCTTTACGACGGCTACATTCCCACAATGCAAAAAGGCGACATCCTTGGTCATGAGTTTATGGGGGAAGTCGTTGAACTTGGCAGTGCTGTAAAACACGTAAAGGTAGGCGATCGCGTAGTTGTTCCCTTCACTATCTCTTGTGGTTCTTGTTTCTTCTGCCAGCGCGATTTGTGGTCTTTGTGCGATAACTCTAACCCCAATGCTTGGTTAGCAGAAAAGCAAATGGGCTATTCACCAGCAGGTTTATTTGGCTACTCGCACTTATTGGGTGGTTACGCTGGTGGGCAAGCAGAGTATGCCAGAGTACCTTTTGCCGATGTCGGCTTGTTCAAAATTCCCGATGGTTTAACGGATGAACAAGTCTTATTTTTAACCGACATTTTCCCTACAGGCTACATGGCAGCGGAGAACTGCCACATCAAACCCGGTGATATCGTTGCGGTCTGGGGTTGTGGCCCGGTCGGGCAATTTGCAATCAAAAGCGCTTATTTATTAGGTGCAGAACGTGTTATCGCCTTTGACCGCATCCCCGAACGCCTACAAATGGCTAAAGATTACGGCAAAGCTGAAGTTCTTAACTACGAAGAAGTAGATGTAGGTGAAGCACTCAAAGAAATGACTGGTGGTCGTGGCCCTGATGCTTGTATTGATGCAGTGGGGATGGAAGCGCACGGTACAGATGCTATGGCGGTGTATGACCGAGTTAAGCAAGCAGTGCGCCTAGAAACAGACCGCCCCACAGCATTACGACAAGTCATTGTCTCTTGTGCTAAAGCCGGTCACGTCTCTATTGCAGGAGTCTATGGTGGCTTTTTGGACAAAATACCTATGGGTGCGGCCATGAACAAGGGCCTAACTTTCAAAATGGGACAAACACACGTCCACAGGTATTTAAAACCATTGTTAGAACATATCCAAAAAGGCGAAATCGATCCAACCTTTGTTATCACCCACCGCCTACCTCTAGAACAAGCACCCCACGCCTACGAAATTTTCAAGCACAAGCAAGATAACTGCATCAAAGTTGTACTCAAACCATAAGGAAATTCTTGAACTATGAGTGACACCAGCGTTAAAAAAGTAGACTCTACCTATTCCCCTAAAGGTAAACTCGGCCAGAAGTATCTTGCCTCTGGCAAATCTGTTGCTATGCGTCTTTGGGAAGATGAACAACCCAATGAAGACAAACAGCCAGTTGCACGCGACTATGAAACAGTTGGTTATGTAATTAATGGTCGTGCTGAGTTACATATCGAAGGGCAAACTATTTTGTTAGAACCTGGAAATTCTTGGGTTGTGCCCAAAGGAGCAAACCATACGTACAAGATTTTAGAACCGTTTACCGCAGTTGAGGCAACTAGTCCGCCTGCTCAAGTTCATGGTCGTGATGAGAATTAAACTTTAAGAATAAAATTTTCAATCAACACAGCAATACACCGATAAATTGGCTATATTTATCGGTGTTTATTTGTGTGTATCTGTGGTTCTAAATTTCCCTAAAAATTTATACCAATTTTCTCTGACTCATGGCTGATGTAGATGAAAGTTTTAATTAGTTTCCTAGTAAACAAAGGCAACAAAAATATGTGATTTGTGCCATTGCAATATTTCATCAATTAGGAAGCATCATGTTTTATCACACCAAGAAATTGCAGTATTACACACCACCACAACGACCAGATCCAATCTACGCCAAGAAGGTTCAGGAACTTATCGGTGGTGTGTTTGGGGAAATGACCGTGATGATGCAGTATCTATTTCAGGGCTGGAATAGTCGCGGGCCTGCCAAGTATCGGGATATGCTGCTAGACACAGGTACTGAGGAAATTGGGCATATTGAGATTCTCTCCACCTTGATTGCTCATCTGCTGGATAAAGCACCGCTCAAACTACAAGAACAAGGTGCGGGCGATCCACTTGTGGGCGCTGTTATGGGTGGTTCTAACCCACGGGATGTAATTACAGATGTAATTGCGGCTGCTATGAACCCCCAGCATACCATTGTCACTGGTTTAGGTGCCCAGCCAGCTGACAGTGTTGGCTATCCCTGGAACGGTCGCTTTATCGCCTCTAGCGGTAACCTATTGGCAGATTTCCGGTCTAATCTCCATGCTGAATCTCAGGGACGTTTACAAGCAATACGTTTGTATGAAATGAGCGACGACCCAGGCGTGAAAGATACTTTAAGCTTCTTAATTGCCCGTGACACCATGCATCAAAACCAGTGGTTAGCGGCCATCGAAGACATAGAAAGTTCTGGACTGGATAGCACTCCAGTTCCCAGCTCCTTCCCATTAGAATTGGAAAAACGCGAGGTTTCCTATCAGTTCTGGAACCACTCTGAAGGTACTGAAAGTTCTGAAGGTCGTTGGGCAAAAGGCCCCTCAATGGATGGTAAAGGAGAGTTTGAGTATGTTGCAAAACCCCAACCATTAGGCCCAGAACCAGAACCACCACAGCCTGATCCAAGATTGCATGGTACGCTCAAAACTCCACAGGCACAGAAACAAGCGGGTAATGGTGGTAGCGCACCTCCTCTAGTTGAGTCTGTCAGGATTGAAAGCAAAGATGTTTAATCTGTAAATACTCCTACATCTTCTTAGCAAAAAGGGCAGAACGCTTTTCAGTTCTGCCTTTTTCAATAGGCTATATGAAAACAGGAATACTCAACTATTGGGTTATGTTAAATATTGAATAATATTAGTTGCCAATGAAGAGTGCGATCGCCAACAATAAATTATCAAATTTTCGCATCAGTTAAACAATATTTAAAACAACAACACCCAAATTCCTATTAGCTTACTTATTTCCTCTTTTTCATGACTATTATTTAGGGTTATACTGATTGAATTTAGATTTTTAATGTCATTCATCCATCAGTCACATTGCCCCCTCTTAAATTCTAGTTTGAGGAAATGCAAGCGTTCGATTTGGGTGTTATTGTTAGATGTCGAGACAGATGTTGAAACAGCTTTTTCACCTCTTAACTTAGTTTAACCTTTGGACTTTGGCTGTTGGATCTGCCAGGGAAGCTTTGTAGCTTCAATTAATAAATTAACACTATTGAATGGAAGCGTATTTTTCTTGCAATTAAACTTTACTTTCTAAACCAGTAGGGTTGGTAAAATACTGGGCAACTAACGTAGCTAAATCCTAAAGAGTTTGTCAGCAGCAAATACATTTAACATTTTTGCGAAGCTAACAGCTACAGACCGTATCAGTTTGAAGAGTTTGAGCATCTGTAGCCACAAAAGAGGTTTTAAAAGCTTTTTTCCAACCTTCCCTCAATCAGACATAATTAATATAATTTAAAATAATAATTAGAATATATGTTTGAATTTATAACAAAAATAAAATAGTTTTTCTTGTAATTATAATGTAAGAATTATCAAGTGTCATCCTGATTTACTCGCTAATAAAGTTTTTTGTTGTTGTAATTTCCTAAAACTTAAAAAAATCCGCAAATTTACCATATATGATCTGAGGATTTTAATTTTATTCTGGGTAGTGAATATAGAAAAAAGTTGAGGACTGTTACCGTTAGGTTAAATTATCCAATCTTATTAGAGAATTGGGAAAACTGCTAGAACTCCCATTGGGAAAACTGGCTATATAACTGGGCATTTCGTTCCAGACGCTTAATCCTTGGAATAACTGCCAGCTATCCTCCCATCAATACTGAACTGATCAAGTTGATTGAGTAGCTTTAGCTCATATCTTACACCAGTTGCTTTATGGCAATTTTTGTAGGCTCGGCACTACCTACCTTTTGCTCAAACCCTTATTTTTACGTTGTGGACAGTACCCATCCTATGGTTATTGAGAATGATGCAAGTTATCAGTTTCTCGAAGAAATTAAAATGCGAACTCAGGACTTATTAGATTAGTATTTTCCAAAGAAAACCCAAAGACATGAGAATGTGAGGAAGAAGCATGCCACCAAATGAACGGGATAAAATACGCCACTTGTTGGTCATCCAAGATTTACAAGGACAGCGAACTATGCCCCTTCAAGAGGCTACTTATTCCCTGGGGCGGGATTCTAGTAACGCTATTGTCCTTCGTTCTCGGTCAGTATCGAGGCAGCATGCCATTTTATTACGGGTAACTATTCCAGAAACCGAGCAATATGGGTTTCGGATTATTGATGGTGACTTCAAGGGGAAAAAAAGTACTAATGGCTTATTTGTAAATGGCGATAAATGCTTTTCTCACAATCTCCAACATGGAGATATGATTGCCTTTGGCAACAATCAAGTTCATGCTAAATACTATGCTATCTCCAATCTGTCAGAAAAAGCTTTCTCTGAATCTTGTGCAGTTGAAGACTTATCTGGCTTTCTGTCAGCCCAAGCTAATCCCGCCAATCCCTTTGAAACCTTTGTCAGCCCCGATTCTAACTTTGAAGGAGCTAGTGAGACAGTACTAGCTCGGCTAGCATCGTTCCCAGAACTTATCCCGAATCCAATAATTGAAATAGATACACAGGGAACAGTCATTTATCTCAATCCAGCTGCATCTGCGAAGTTTCCTCAACTCAGGGAAGCCGGAAAGCAGCACCCAATTATGGCAGGGCTGTTGAGTGCAATTCAGAGTCGAGAGAGAAATTCTTTTGTTCGTGAGGTAGAAGTTGGCACGGAAGTTTTTGAACAATCCGTACATTACCTTCCTGAGAGCGATTTAATTAGAACTTTTATTGTTAGGGATATTACAGAGCAAAAGCAAGCAGCCGCAGAGTTGCGCCAGCGCGATCGCCTGCTACAGGCAGTCGCTGAAGCCGCCAATTATTTGTTGGTAGAAATGAATTATGAGGCAGGTATTGAGAAAGCTCTGACTTTACTAGGTGAAGCTGCCGAGGTGGATCGTGCTTACCTCTTCAAGAACGAGCTCCACCCTACTACGGGGGAACTGGCAGTAAGCCTGCGGTTTGAATGGACACGCTTAGGACTTGAGGCATCGCGCTATCACTGGCAGAATCAGCCTTATCAGTCTTCAGGGCTAGAGCGTTGGTACACTACCCTCTCCTGCGGACACTCCATTCGCGGACTTACCCAAGAATTTCCCATCTCTGAACAAAAAGTTCTTACCCAAGATGGCATTCAATCTATCTTCCTAGTACCTCTGTGCCTAGAAGAAAAGTTTTGGGGTTACCTGGGTTTGGCAGACTGTTCAAAAGAGCGTCATTGGTCAAGGCACGAAGAGTCCACCCTTTTAACGATGGCTGCTAGTATCAGTGGCGCTTGGCAGCGTCAGCAGGTAGAAGAAAAAATCCGCTACCAGGCTCTTCATGATCTGCTTACTGGGTTACCCAATCGCCTGCTGTTTAATGAGTTACTTGCTAAAGCCTTACCTAATGCGGCTCGGAGCCAGGACAGTCTGGCTGTAATGTTCCTAGACCTAGATCGTTTTAAGGTCATCAATGACACTCTAGGGCATACACTGGGAGACATTTTATTAAAATCTGTAGCTGAAAGATTGAGAGATTGCCTCAGAGGTGGGGACACCGTTGCTCGTTGGGGGGGTGATGAATTTACCATCTTACTGCCCCAAGTAAATTCTCTTGAAGAGGTAACACAGGTAGCCCGGAGAATTCTACAAGCCTTAGAAAATCCATTTGAGATAGAAGGGCACGAACTTTATGTCAGCGCCAGCCTCGGCATTGCTCTGCTTAATGACAAAAGCCCTGATGCCGAAACTCTAATTCAACATGCGGATGCAGCTTTATATTATGCAAAAGACGCAGGTAGGAATAACTATCAGTTTTACACTCATTCGCTTAGTGTCAAGACTCCTGAACTGCTGACATTAGACAAGAGCTTGCGCTATGCCCTAGAACGGCAAGAATTGATGGTGTATTACCAACCGCGGGTTGATATCGCAACGGGAAAAATTACTGGCATGGAGGCTTTGTTGCGCTGGCAACACCCCGAAATGGGACTGATAGCACCCAGTGTCTTTATTCCCCTCGCCGAGGAAAGTGGATTGATTGTCCCTATTGGAGAATGGGTGCTAAGAACAGCTTGTAGCCAAAATAAAGCTTGGCAAGATGCAGGATTACCTTTTTCCACGATCGCTGTCAATCTCTCTCTTAAACAGTTCCGTCAACCAAATCTGGTGGAGACTTTAGCCAAAATTTTGCAGGAGACAGGTTTAGAACCAAGATTTTTAGAGTTAGAAATTACAGAAACAACCGCTATTGAGGATTTAGAGTTCACCACAAAAGTACTAGAGGATCTCAAGCAGATGGGCGTTTACCTCTCTATCGATGACTTTGGTACAGGTCATTCTTCTCTTTCGCGCCTACAGCTGTTACCGCTTCACCATCTGAAAATCGATAAATCTTTTATCCAAGAATTGACGACGGATATTAAAGCAGCTCATATTGTCAAAGCGATAGTGATCTTGGGGCAGAGTCTGGGGTTAAAGCTCACCGCAGAAGGTGTAGAAAAGCCAGAGGAATTAGAATTCTTGAAATCTATCAACTGCGAGAATGTACAAGGTTACCTGTTTCACCGACCGCTTTGTGCCGAAAAAGCTACAGAAATTCTTCAGGACGAAAAAGCAAAGTATTAGAGAGGTAAGACACTAAAATGTACCAACCAATTTAGCGTTCTGTGCCTTTTTTGTTAAACCAAGTTAGTGCAGAACGTGCAACACCTGTGGGGATGGTATGAAAACCATTAAACTCTTGATAAACTACATCATAGTTAGTACGTTGCAGTTGTGGCGCAATCTTACGACTGCATCGGTCGATTGATAAAACGTTGTCCCATTTTCCGTGGGAAATAAAGATTCGCGGTTCCCCATGCCGTTTTTGCGGTGCCATAAACCCAGGCGAAAACGCAATTACGTGAGTAAACAAATCACCATTGGTAATACCTACACTTAGAGCATAAGAAGCACCGTCAGAAAAACCCTCAACCCCGATCCGGGTTGGGTCTACAGCATAGCGGCTAAATGTCTGCGTTAATGCCCGGTCTATAAAGGCAATATCGGCCCCATACTCCCCATACAGAAGATCCCACGTATTAAAGCGTGAAGCAGGCGCGAGTAAGATGAGTCCGGCAGCATCAGCAAGATGTAAGAATGGAGCCAAACCACCATATGCATTACCACCAGCACCGTGTAACATCAGCATTAGTGGTGCTGGTTTATCTGGCTGGTAGCTTTTAGGTACGTAGAGGAGAGCATCGCGTTCCGTATCCTCCAGCCCCAATGATTGCAAACCAAGTGGTGCTATATTTGGCGCTGGCTGCATCGGTCGTGCTAGCAAACGTCCTGTCATCGCTGCCAGCCTTTCCTGTTCTCTGTGCTTATCTTGAATCATTAATCTACTCCTTTTATTTGCTTGACAGCGCACGAAGAGAAAATTTTTCCATCAGTGGATGTTGTGAAGCAGGATAAATCTGTTGGGTAAGTGTCTTGCAAAGCGCAAAACGGTTTTATTTGTCCAGAACCGCGCCATTTATTTGATAGTTGGCTGGAATCAAGAGGTACAGATTCTGCTAATTGCTTCTGTCAGACAACTTCAATCAAATGATCCCGTTGGAGGAGCTATTAGTAGAATAGATCCTGAATTTCTGGCAGCAGAATATTCAGTATTTTCTGAAGTTAACCGATAATTTGCATTTTTTAAAATTGTTGAATTATTTAGAGATTTTGAACATAGGCTAATTGAATATTTATTCAGAAAGTGCTTTTAATGCAGCTTCTGCCAAGATGCGATGAGCAGCGGTTGTTGGATGAATGCCATCCCAGAATAAAAACTTGTCTGGATTCTCACAGCTAGCAAGATTGTATAGACAAGCAGCAGTGACATTTTTTAACCCAAATTTTTCTGGTTGAGAAATAGCTTCTTGATATAGATAATGGACATCAAGCTGGATAATTTTGGTATCAGCAACCAACTTTTGATTCAACAAATCAATAGATTTAGCCAATCCCAAATTATGTGAGTTGGTCACAGAAGTGAGAATACTAGAGTTGGAATTATTGGAGGTTGCTGGAAGTTTACCTAAATCTGGTAAATTAACAACTAAGATTTTTTTGGCTCCTGCTTTTAGAAGAGACTGAACCGCATTTGATAAGTTGGCGATCGCAGAAGTAGGATTAGCAGCGCCCGAAAGATAATCATTTGCACCAGACCAAATCACATAAAGTGCATTTGGATTTATTGTTTGATTAACTTTTGTAAAAGTATAAACTTGCGCTAACGTTCCTGGCACTCCATTAATTATACCGCTGACAGTAGTAGCACCACCATAGGCTAAATTAATATTTTTTTCCTTGCTTAATCCTAACTTAGAGCCTAAGTATTCTACCCAAACCAAGCCATTAGAATAACGCCCTTGAAAGTAGGGAGGGCTTGGAGGATACACTCCATTTGTGGTTTGAAATACATTGCCTGTATCTGAAAGGCTATCGCCAAAAACATAGAGTTCATTAATTTGAGTTAAATGATTATAACTCTGCGTGGGAGATGCAAGAAGAACCATAATTAAAGTTAAAAAGCCAACTATTGCTGCAAAAATCTTGTTTTTCACTCTTCTAGTTTCTCGTCAATAGAATGCAAAAGCCTTCCTCCTAAAGAAAGAAGGCTTTCGCCTACAAATTGAGTTAACAATAAAAAATCTCTAAAATCTTTTCATGGTCAATTTCGGATGACACGATCAATATAAAATCGTAGTAGAACTACGATGTTTTATCTTTTAAGCCCACTACAACCAGTTATCGGTTATTGTTAATTAATTATTGCTCACTGTGTCTATCAGACAAGTTTTTATGCAATTTCTTATGTTCTGTGTAGACCGTTTATTCAGCGGTCTATCTTGTTTGACTAAATCACGTGCTGAAGAAGTTAAATTTTTTTGGTGCTTTACTATTAATACCAATGTACTAAATGGCTGGAGCTTTCCCAGTAGGCAGAACCGAACTTGTTGATGGTTGGTTATACCACACTCGAAAGACTTGAATTCAATCATAGTTTAAAAGCCACCTCTTCAACCTCGACCGATTTTGGTAAATCTTAAAGGCTGAAGTATGAACTATAAATACTAAAGTAATATTTTCAAAACTTACGTACAAAGGTTGTCTGTAAAGACTGGGTCTAAGAGGTAAAATTTTCTTTACCTACACCGTTACACCTAAGCTGCGTTCTGTGGCATATACTTTCAACTCTAGCGGCTGAACAATTACCTACTAGAAAATAATTTCAGTAACCAAGCGGTTCCCAAACCCCAAGCACCATTAACCAATAGACCTGTAACTATGACCGCAGGCTTCCAACCTCCGGCGATTGGCTGGCCCTTGAGTGGTGAAACTACGAACTAGGCAATTATTGTTGGGGCGATTACCTAAAAAACGCTGTATTTAAATTTATTGTCATTAACAAAATTAATGTCCCTTAATGAGAACATGCATAGGAGCATTGCCTAGTAGAGGAGATATCTAGAGACAGTAATCAACCTCAATCAGGAGATATACATGGCAGGTAAATTAGTAGGAAAAGTAGCAATTATCACCGGAGCTTCTTCGGGGATTGGTGAAGCGACAGCGATCGCCTTAGCAGCAGAAGGCGCACAAGTAGCGATCGCAGCTAGGCGTAGCGATCGCCTCAATGCAGTAGCAGAACGCATTCAAGCCAGTGGTGGCAAAGCACTGCCGATTGTGGCTGACATAACTGACGAAACCCAAGCCAAGAACCTAGTAGAAAAAGCGAATGCACAATTGGGTCGAGTGGATATCGTCGTTAACAATGCGGGTATCGCCTTGATGGGAACCATTGATGGTGGAGATACCTCAGATTGGCGGCGATCGTTTGACCTCAACGTTTTAGGACTACTGTATGTTACCCATGCAGCCTTACCCCTCTTGAAGGCTCAAAAATCAGGGCATATAGTCAACATCTCCTCCGTGGCTGGTCGAACAGCAAGAGCGGGTGTTGGGATTTACAATGCTACTAAATGGGGTGTCAATGCCCTCTCAGAAGCATTACGTCAGGAAGTGTTTAGAGACAATATCCGTGTCACCATTATTGAACCAGGCTTAGTAGATACGCAAATCGACGATCATATTACTGATCCCATTGCCAAACAACGTATTCAAGAACGGCGCAGGTCAATTACTCCCCTACAAAGCGAGGATATTGCAGCAGCAATTCTTTATGCCGTGACTCAACCACCACGAGTTAATGTCAACGAAATATTGATCCGGCCTATTGAGCAAGAAAACTAAAGCTTTGCACAGCAATGGGATATTTTTGATTTTTGAATTGTTAATTGGAAGTCCCTAACGCACAGGGCAAAATGTTGGGTTAAGTGTAGGACTACGGGGTGTGACTGTGGGCACTTGAGCGACCAGATGTACTTGACCATTGGCATCTACAACCCATCCTTGAGCTTCTACAATTTGAGTGGAAGAATTAACAGAATTATTTTTTTGTGGAGCTTTTTCTGCCTGATTTGAGGACTGAATCACCGTGTTATTCTGAGTATTAGTAGCACGATTCTCAGCCTCTGCCCCTAGCGTGATCCAATCTGCCAGTACAGTATCAGCTATTAAAGAATTGATAGGACTGGGTGCGATTCCGCCACGCCCTGTAGTAACAAATGAAGCTCTTGTGAATTTACCCCCAGGCTTACAGGCAGTGATAATTTGCTGGGAAGCATCAACCAAATTTGCGGGTAGTTCTACTAATCCCCTACTGGGGTCAACATCTGGTGTGATGATTTGTACAGTACCGCTTAATAAAGGGTTTTGCTGAGAAAACGCCGTAATGTCATTTGTTGGCAGCTGAGATGGATCTAGTTTATCTGGGTCATTGGTTTGCAACAATCTTACTAAGTCTGCACGATTGCGCGGTACAAATCCAAAAATGCTAGTAGCATTAATTTGCACTCTACCACCACTGCCAGAGAAAGCATTAGCAGTAATATCGCTATTTTCTAAAGGCGCGGCAACGAGGAAACCATTAGGGGCATTAATATTGATATTACCGCCGTCTCCACCACCTTGCGCCTTGCCTGCACTAGTAGAAATTTGACTGTTGTGGCGCATTAGCAATAAGTCTTGCACCTGTAATGCAATATTCCCACCCTGGCCTAAGTCAGTTTCAGATTTGAGTATTCCTTGGTTGTCTAATTTGATAGAACGAGCCGTTATATTTATATCTCCTGCCATTCCTAGATTTTTTGGATCTCCTAAGTAGGGTAAACCCTGAAAAGCTTTACTACTTACAGTGATTGTGGCTCCATCCCGGACAATTAATTGCCCTGTAGTTAGCCTCAAGTTACCAGCAGAACCAGGGCCTCTAGTTAAAGCAGACAAGCTACTGAGCGAATTGTTTAATGATTTTCCAATTAATTCTATAGAGTCAGAGACATTTATAGTTAAATTTCCCCCTTTTCCCGTAGCTGGGATAAATTGCCTGGATGCTGAGGGTAATCCTGCTGATTCTGCGCTTATCTGTGCCCCTCCCATAATACGCAACTTACTAGTGTTAACCGTGATATCACTGCCATTTCCAGATGCAGAAGTCGCACTAAACAATCCACTAGGAATAAATATCCGCAAAGGAGGTAAAATGTAGCCGCCATCAAGTAGTTCCACAAAACCTGAGGCGTTTACAGTCAATTGTCCTGCCGAACCTGAGCCTATACTATTAACTAGTACTTGTGCCCCATCCCGGACAAGCAACTGTCCAGTAGTAATGCTTAAGTTGCCGCTATTTCCAGAGCCGAGACTCCTAGCCCTTAAGGAGGTATTGAAACCACTCAGTTCTACGGACTCTGAGGCAGTCACCGTTAAATCCCCTCCCGGTTGCGATCCCAAAGTATTAGTCAAAATAATCGAACCACCAGTGGCCAACATCCGCTTACTCTGCACCTGGATATTACCGCCACCCTCGCCACTAGCATCTATATAAGATGGGCTTTGAGTTCGTTGAATTACTTGAATATTGTGGAAATTCTGGACATTTTCATATCCTAAACTCCAGCCTTGGTTTGCCTGGTTCAGATTGACCAAACTATTACCAGCAACACTTCCTAATTCGATTCTTCCCTGCTTTGCAGTTATATTTCCACCCTCCAGTATTAAATCACCCCCTACTAAGGCCAGCGTTTTGCCAGACTGCACCTGTAGACCTACGGGACTGTTAAGACTATTAGTTGCGCCGTTGGGACTAGCTTGAGATTGATTGTAGATTGCTCCCGGAGTTCCCTCGAATTGCAACCCAACAGGCACGCTTACTGTTAATAGAGGCGTAGTTTGAGGATTTGTAGCACTAAACTTTGTACTATCTGCAAAGTTCAGACTACTCGCCGTACTCGCTAAAAAAGATCCACCAATATTGAGCGCAGCATTCGACCCAAAAATAATTCCGTTGGGATTGAGCAGAAATAGGTTGGCAGTGCTGTTAGCTCTGAGTGTGCCATCAATATTAGAGATAGACTTGCCTGTAACGCGGCTGATAATATTTTGAATATTTGCGGTGTTATTAAAGTAGACTGTGCTTCCAGTTGGAACAGAAAACTGTTCAAAGCTATGGAACAGGTTTGTATCACGAACGGCTCCACCATCTATCTGGTAGACAGGTTGGTTATTTATCACCTGATTTGTAACAGTTGAACTCTCCCCTCCTAGAGTTTGATCTCTGGTGATTTGGGCTAAAGCACAATCTTCATAGAAGGTAAATGTGCCAATAATCATTAAAGAACTGAGTAGCTCTAGCTTGTGGCAATAACTGCTGTAGTCGTGAAATATCACAGAATTTATATCCAAAAAAAAACAATGGTATAGTCATGAAACACTAACCATTGCTAATTAGAATAATAACATTCTGCGTTTATCTTATAAGTTGAGCTAGTAAATGTAACCCATACTTGCATTTATAGTGAAAGCTGACTTTTTACGGTTTTTTGCTGGCTGCTTAAACGCGTTGCAGCTTACCGTGAGATATAGCTCCCCAAATTCCGATTTTCAATCCTAATTTTCTTACAAACTATTGTGATTATCTATAGATAACTGAGAATGCAGAAATTGGAAAATTTGATATTTAGAGATTTTAGGACTTACCTCAAAAAATTAGTGTGAGTTTTAGTCTACATACATGCCCAGCAGCCACCAACACAGCAAGTTTGGCACCAAAACAAGTTGCATTCTACTAGCTTCATTTCTGGTTTGGAAATTGCTGGCATAAGTTCTTGGACTTGCTGGCTTTCTTCAGCATCACTAACTTGAATTTTAGTTAGATCGAGACTGTATTCAAATTTAATAACATTGTCTCCTATACCATATTTTTCGAGTACTTTGCCGATATTAGAGTGGTGAATGCTCTCGTTTATTGCCTGTTTAATCTCATCTTTTAGCTGCTGTAATGTCTGAGAATCCAGGACTTTTGGCTGTGATGTTTGAGTATTCATGACTGTTCGCTCTCCTGTAAAACTAGTGAATTGTTAAGTTGGTTTTGTGTTGTACTAAATTAGTCATCACATCGGTTTACTCGAATTCCGCATCGTGTCACAAAAACTTGATATTTTTCAGTGCAACTTTGCCACAGTCAAGAATAAAAATCATGAAATAACCTAATCACAGCAAGCTTTCTAGCTACTGAAGGTATGTTAATTAAGCGTGGAATATGGTTTTAAGTCAGGCGCGCCTCTTCTACCCTCAACAATAATTTCCTAACCGAAATATCAAGCTATAATCAGCTAAGTTACCGCTTAAAATCGTTTAATTACTAAATAGTTATACAGCAATTACGTGTGATTCAATTTAGCAATTTGTGAGTAATAAAGCGTTCTAGCTACCCCTAAATTTCCCTTTCCAAGGGGGACTTTGATTCCGGATTCCCCCTCAAAAAGCAGGGCTAGGGGGGATCAATAAGTGCCTAAAATTGCAGCAAACCACTTTTCAAACAACATCTAAAATTACAAGTACAGATTATTTTAAGGACACAACAATGTTCATACGTGTCAACTTAAGCCTTGGCGAATAGAATTCGCGGCTATGCCTGGAACTTCATGCCAAGTTGCGTTCTGTTGTAGTAATCTTTCGTTAGGGGAGGTTGCTTCGCTCCACTTTGTTTCGCTCGCAATGACAGTTGCTACTTTTGATTGCAACTTGGTATCACTTCTGGGCGGGATGTCGGTTAGGGCGATATTTTGACTGGTACAAAAATATGTGTACTACAAGGGCTTATGGCCTGTGGATATTTCACTGCTATGACAGCTACTGTGCTATTTTCCCTATCTGTGTATCGGGCGATCGCACCCATTTTGACATTTAAATTTCCAACGCTGAAGATTTCTGAGGATTTACGCCTTGTTTTTTTGTAGTTTTTATGGCATTCTCCTTTACATAATTTAAATACTGTATTCAGATAGATTTACAGTAGTTAAGGCAGCCTATAAGAGGAGAATCACCATGAGACTCATATCCAGTCGGGCAAAGTTAAGGCGATCGCAGTTTTTAAACCCTAATATGCTTGTCTTTGTTGCAGTTTCCGTAAACAGCCCGATTGCTATTAGGAATTAGTGCAATGTCTGCCAATAATTTTGAAAAATTAGCCCCAGTCCACAGCCGGATTTCGATACCTCAGCGTTATCAAACGCAACCGATCATTTCCCGGCTAATGTCTCGGTATGGTTTAAAAATCAATATCACAGCGGCTTCCTTTGTATCGGGTAGTGACAGCGATGGTTGTTTTGACTTAGAACTTTTAGGAAATCCTGAACAACTAACGAATAGCCTATCCTACCTGCAAGGGTTGGGTGTGGATTTAGTACAGGTGGCGATCGCTAATCATATTCAACTCAATCAAAACTCCCAGCCTTTCCCAAATCCAACAAATAAACTGACTTCTAGAGAATTTCAATCACTCACAACTCAGTATCCAGAACGATTCCAGCAATGGATTTCTCAAGGACAGGCCAATCGACTACGCCTACAAGTGTGCATTTTGAAAACTTATTACGAGAAACCCGTGATTTGTGAATTAGTTTCGCGTTATGGGTTAACAGTCAACATCACCAGTGCTTTACTCACACCTGATATGCAGCATGATGGCTGGTTTGACTTGGATCTGTGGGGGAGAACCGGACAATTGCGTTCTAGTTTAAGTTACCTAGAAAAACTGGGGCTACCGATTTGGCCTGATTGGTCTAGTGTGTCAGGTGATCGCCATTATAGCGCTGAAGGAACCCTTTCCTGAAACAGAATGCTTACTGTGAAATGTTCTTTCAAAGATTAACTGATTATCCAATGACAGCATTTAATAACTTTCAACTTCAAGCCACAACCAGACTTTCTCTGGTTCCATCAGTTCATGAAAAAAGCAATATTACTCAAATTCGTCTACGAGTATATATTTCTAATTGTTATTTAAAGGAGCCAATTATTTCTCGGCTAACTTCTAATCATGGCTTGGTTGTTAACATTATTCGAGCAATGCTACAAGCAAACACAGATCGAGAGGGATATTTTGACCTGCAACTGAGAGGAACTGTGCCGCAAATCTGTAGTGGTCTGGTTTATCTTGAACATCTCAATCTCACAATCATAGGTAAGCCAAATGTAGATGGCGATGGCTGGCATTGTTAGATTTAGATACAAAAAATTATCTAGATGCCTTATTTAAGTGGGTTGACTCGAAAAAAGTTAATATGTTTCATTTTTAGGCAGAGGGCAGGGGGCAGAAGGCAAGATTAAGCCTATTTATTTATTAACAATGCAAATTGAAAGATTGTTTAAGTTTGATTCGATTAAATTTCATAATACCAAATGTCTTCTTCTCGTAGCACAATTCGATGTAGAGTAAGACGGTCAATTAAGCCTTCTTGCTCAAACTGTCCTAAAATACGAGTGATTGTCACGCGAGTTGAACCTAGCATTTCAGCAAGGTCTTCATGAGTCAGACGCATATCGATTAAACGTCCCTTTTCAACTTCTGAACCAAACTTTTTAGATAACCATGCTAATAATTTAATCAGCATGGTTTCTACCTTTTTATGGCTACGAATAACCATTAATTCTTCAGCTTGTTTAATGTGTGCTAGCAAAGTTTCTGTAGATTGATGCCATTCATCTAGAGGTAAAATTGTCGCCTCTACTCTAGTTAAGCATTCTATCTGATAAGGTTCTAAGCTTGATAAAGCTTTACCAACGATATCTCCTGGCCCCCATAATCCTAGAGCTACAGTAGTGCCATCTTCTAAATAGGTAAAAGTGCGAACAAACCCTGTTTCAATCTTCCAGAGGATAGTTTTGTGATCTGATAAGAACGACCTGCGAGTCAAAATTTGCTTAGTATATTTATTTACTTGACTGGTAGTAGATCCGTAAAAGTTCATTATTGTATTGATTGTATATTGTACTATTTTCCGATAAGCTAATCGTAGTATACATATATTAGCTTTCAAGAGTCTATGGGTATTGCAGTAGAGAATATTTCCAAGCAATTTGGCTCTTTCCGTGCTGTTGAGCGAGTGAGTTTAGAGTTTAAAACTGGCTCATTGATAGCGTTATTAGGCCCCTCTGGCTCAGGAAAATCAACATTATTAAGGATAATTGCGGGATTAGAAAAACCTGACTCTGGTGAAATCTGGTTAACTGGGGAAAATTCTACTCACAAGCGCGTGCAGGAACGCCATATAGGGTTTGTATTTCAGCATTACGCTTTGTTTAGGCACTTAACAGTACGAGAAAATATTGCTTTTGCGCTGGAACTCCGCAAAGCCCCCAAAAACAGAATTAAGCAGCGAGTAACAGAACTTTTGGAGTTGGTACAATTAAGCAGCTTAGGCGATCGCTATCCTTCCCAACTTTCTGGAGGTCAACGACAACGGGTAGCATTAGCGCGCGCCCTAGCAGTTCAGCCACAAATTTTGCTTTTAGATGAACCCTTTGGGGCATTGGATGCTAAAGTCCGCAAGGAATTGAGGAGTTGGTTGCGACATCTGCATGAGGATGTCAATGTGACGACCGTATTTGTTACTCATGACCAAGAAGAAGCAATGGAAGTTGCTGATGAGATTGTAGTGATGAATCAAGGCCGAGTAGAACAAGTTGGCACTCCAGCTGAGATTTATGATTACCCAGCCTCACCTTTTGTGATGAGCTTTATTGGCCCGGTCAATGTTCTACCTGGGAACTCTGGCATCAAACCAGACAATATTTCCATCTCTCCAACGGATCAGGTATTTTTACGTCCCCACGACATTCTCATTCAAACCCAAGTAGTTGAAAATGCTGCACCTGCTAAAGTTGATCAGATTACTCATCTAGGTTGGGAAATTCGAGTGGAATTGCTTTTGGAATTGGGACAGCGAGTGTATGCACAACTCAGCCGGGAGCAGTTTCAGAAACTCCAGCTAAAACAAAATCAGCGCGTCTATGTGAAACCTAAGAATACTAAAATTTTTCCTGCCTATGCTTGATAAGGCAGAGGGTAGAAGTTGTAGAGACGTTGTATGTAACGTCTGTACAGGGTTGCGATGGTACATTAACCCATCTACCTTTATTTACGATAGTTAGATTCCAGCACCATCAAGAAACTCTTCGATGACGCGATCGCTATTGCCATTAATGCTGTCAAGTTCTTCAGTGTCTACTTGGGTTAAAGAAAAATTTGACTCGGTGTGCAACTGCTCAAGCTGTTTTTCTAGATTTTTAACTCGTTCAAATAGAGCGCGGATGACCTCAGCTTCCACATCTCGCAATTTACCGTGAGCTAAAACATCACCATTTGAGTTGTTCTGACGAGTTACACGTCCGGGAATACCAACGACAGTACAATTACTGGGTACATCTCGCAGTACTACCGAGCCGGCTCCGATGCGGACGCGATCGCCAATTTGAATATTTCCCAATACTTTTGCGCCTGCTCCTACAACTACATGGCTACCTAAAGTAGGATGGCGCTTACCGCTTTCTTTACCAGTACCACCAAGGGTAACACCTTGATAAATCAAAGCATGGTCGCCCACGATCGCCGTTTCTCCAATCACGACTCCCATACCGTGGTCAATAAACACGCTTTTGCCAATCACTGCTCCTGGGTGAATTTCAATCCCAGTAAAAAACCGGCTGAGATGGGAAATCAACCTCGGTATAAAAGGCATTCCCATTTTATGCAGCCTGTGTGCTAATCGATGAAATAGTAGGGCTTGCAGGCCAGGATAACAGAACAATACTTCTAACCAGTTACGAGCTGCTGGATCGCGCTCGGAAATTGTTCGCAAATCAGTTAGTAACATACATCAATTTAGTTAGTCTTCGTTGATGGGCATTGGGCACTAGCACTCACTATCAGCACTCTCCAATCAATTTCTCCAAAAGATGAAACTATTTGTGAAAATTTATCAGATAATCTACGGTAAATCGATAAATTTATGTCCATTTTATGGGTAATCGAATGCGATCGCATCCGAATATTTGGAAAAAAAGTAAACTTCTCCTAAAATACGATAAATCCCCCGATGCACCGTAGTATATTGATTAGAGACTTGAATAGCCAAAACTACGCTCTTTTGGATCTATCTTCCAAAGTTGAATACGCACTGCTGGCACTTTTAGAGCTAGCAAGCCACCACGGAAAAAAAGTTCCTCTAACTATGAGTGAGATCACTGCCAAGCAACCCATACCGGAACGCTATCTAGAACAAATTTTGACCAACCTACGGCGTGCTGGTGTAGTGCAGAGTCAACGCGGCTCTAAAGGAGGTTTTGTGTTAATTCGGGAGCCTTGGCAGATTACCTTACTGGAGATTGTCACTGTGGTGGAAGGTGAGCGCAAAGAGAAAGATAGTTCTGAGGTTTCCACTTTAGAAAGAAGGCTGGTTCATGAAATCTGGGAGCAAGCTAATACTGCTTGTATAGAGCTTTTAAGAAGCTATACGCTCCAAGACTTATGCCAGCAAAGAGAGGCTCGCGCACAGCAGAGTCCGATGTATTACATATAGCCACACAAAACATTCCTTATGCGTATAGCGAAAGATATCACAGAGTTAGTCGGACGAACTCCTTTAGTTCAATTAAATAAGATTCCCCAAGCCTTAGGCGCAGTTGCTCAAATTGTCGTGAAGCTAGAAAGCATGAACCCGGCCTCTTCTGTAAAAGACAGAATTGGTGTCAGCATGGTGTCAGCCGCAGAAGAAGCGGGTTGGATTCAGCCGGGAAAAACCATTTTAGTGGAGCCGACCTCCGGTAATACAGGCATTGCTTTAGCAATGGTCGCAGCAGCTAAAGGCTACCATCTCATTCTAGCGATGCCTGATACGATGAGCCAAGAACGACGGGCAATGCTAAAAGCCTATGGCGCTCAATTAGAGTTAACACCAGGAGTAGAAGGGATGCGAGGGGCAATTACTCGTGCCGAGCAAATTGTCGCTAAAACGCCTAATGCCTATATGTTGCAGCAATTCCGCAACCCTGCCAATCCCAAAGTTCACGCCCAAACTACAGCAGAAGAAATTTGGGATGATACAGATGGACAGGTGGATATTCTTGTGGCAGGAGTAGGTACTGGCGGGACGATTACAGGAGTATCAGAAGTTATTAAACAACGCAAGCCGACTTTCCAAGCGATCGCAGTTGAACCACGCAACAGTCCGGTGTTAGTAGGCGGTCAACCAGGGCCACACAAAATTCAAGGAATCGGCCCCGGATTTGTGCCAGCAATTTACCGTTCGGAGTTGGTCGATGAGGTAATTGAGGTTACAGATGAGCAGGCGATGGTCTATAGCCGCCGCCTAGCAAAAGAGGAGGGATTGCTTTCAGGCATTTCTACTGGTGCTGCTTTATATGCTGCAATCCAAGTGGCAAAGCGACCAGAAAATGCGGGTCGTCTCATCGTTATGGTGCAGCCTAGCTTCGGAGAACGCTACCTTAGTACCTCACTATTTAGAGATCCACAAGAAAGTGAATGGTTGAGCAAGGTTTGATTCTCTAATGTTTACTAATCTCATTGGCATTGCAATCGTTTTTTAACAGAATTGTCAAGCAAAAACAACTAGCAGTTAGCTTTACTAAGCTTAAGGCTTTACTTTTTAAAAGAAAGGTCAATGCGTCTTTAGCCCCTAACTTGAGGACTAATAACAATACGTAATTAGTAGTTAAAAAAGTCAGATTTAATCTGGCTTTTCAAGTTTGTATTTATAGCATTTAGGACTTACGCACCCAAGCCTGAAACCCCGATCCCCCCTAGCCCCCCTTAAAAAGGGGGGAACGTCTAAAGCCCGCTTTTTAAGGGGGTTGGGGGATCTGAGTGCGTAAGTTCTGGCATTATTTTAGAAAATTAGTATAAAGTCTTCATTACGGAAGTTTTTGGAGATTAATTTGGTATGGTGTAAATTGTATATTTTAACCATACACCATGAGTCAGCTTGGGACAACTTTTATTGAAGGGATAATTGCCTTTATCGGTACAAATATTGATGACATATTTATCTTACTGCTATTTTTTTCACAAGTAGATAGTAACTTCCGGCGGCGGCATATCTTAATTGGCCAGTACCTTGGTTTCGCAGCAATTATTATTGCTAGCTTACCTGGATTCTTTGGTGGCTTAGTAGTCCAGCGAGAATGGATTGGATTACTAGGAATACTACCCATAGCAATTGGTCTTAAACAATTACTAGATCGGAAAACAGAAACTACAGAAGTACAAACAGTAACTCCTAATTTTAAACAGCCCTCACCTAGTAACTCTATACTGTCTTTTATTTTGAGTATTCTGCATCCTCAAACCTATAAAGTAGCAGCAGTAACAATTGCCAATGGTGGTGACAATATTAGTATATATATACCCTTGTTTGCTGGTCAGAACCTTGTCAGCTTGGGGGTGATTATAATTGTATTTTTACTCATGGTAGGAGTTTGGTGTGCGCTCGCTTACTTTTTAAGCCGTCACGCTACCATTGTTTATGTTTTAAATCGCTATAGTAAACATTTTGTTCCTTTTGTATTGATTGGCTTAGGTTTGTTCATTATCTATGAAAGAGGTACATTCAGTTTATTTACCTAATTCAAGAGTACAGCAATACAGGCAAACTCTAGCTCAGTGGTAGACTAAGCTACTGATCGCAAGTTATATCTATAAAAGTCAGTCTTTAATTAGAGGGTTTGCCTGAAATTAATATTTATTGTGGAATTGAACCAATAAAAAATCATAGAACTGTGAAACAAACGACTAAAGAGCGCCGTTCGCTGCTGAGTTTTCTCAAAAACGTACTTATTGCCCATTGGCGTTCTTTATTGCTCCTATTAATCGGAGTTTATTTACCTTTTCAATTCTTTGAAATTTTGGCAGTGAAGGTATGGCAAAATGCAGTTGGGTTTCCTTGGGATGTGCCCATACTACTAGCAATTCATTCTCAAGCACTACCACAATTGGATGTAGTGGCGGTGATACTGACGAAGTTGGGTTCGTTTTGGACTGCTTTGCCTATTTTTGGTGCGATCGCCATCATATTATGGCAAAGGCGATGGTGGCGATCGCTAGCTTATTTGCTCACCACTACATTGGGGAGTGTGATTATCAACCGCACCGCTAAGGAATTAATGCATCGAGTGCGTCCGCAACTGTGGGTATCGGGTGCGCCTGAGTTTGATTATGCCTTTCCCAGTGGTCATGCAATGACGAGTATGACGCTGGTAATAGTTTTACTAATTTTGAGCAGAGGTTACCCCAGGCGCTGGTTGATTCTTCTTTTCGGTAGTTTTTATGTCTTGGCTATTGCTTGGACACGGCTTTACTTAGGAGTTCACTTCCCCAGTGATATTCTTGCAGGCTGGATGGTTGCAATAGCCTGGGCAATTGGAGTAAGTCTAATTATCAAACCCCATTTGAATCTAGCCAACCCCATAAATGCTGATGAAGTTGGTGATGAAACTACTTTACTACCGGAAGAAAAACCTGAATTTTCCCGTTAAGTTTCTCTAGCAAGCTGCCAACCTTCACAACGGTATATACAAATTGAAAAGTCGAAGAGGCTCAGAACTAGCAAAACTTCGCTAGTTCTGAGCGATGTAATTCTCACTGTTTGAAGAATAGTTGAAGTCCTCCCCTAGCTCTCTGTTTCAGAGAAATAGGAAAAGCAAGCTTTTTAAAAGAACGGCAGTTTATGCAAAGACAAAACTGTTGCTGTCGATAATGCTGGCTTGAACTCCTTGGAGAACTGCGATCGCCTGGTTAGACACTACAATGCGAGTATCTGCACCACTTTGAAGGATGCTGAGATCTTCAAACTCGCTAACTCCTGACAAGCCTGCAATGCCAATCACGTCAGTACCTGCAACAAAATCAGCGATCAAGTTGCCGCTGTTTGGAACGCTTCCGTAGGCAATCCAGAACTGGTCTCGACCTTCGCCGCCAGTCAGGAAATTGCCACCATTACCTGCAAACAGAATATCATTACCTTTGTCTCCAGCAAGGCGATCGTTGCTACCGCCAATTAAAACATCATCACCATCTCGTCCAAAAACACGGTTGTTACCACCACTAACTGAGGCATCAAACACATCATTTTCACTGGTTCCAAAGATAATGCCATTTGTGCCATCTACTAGAGTAGGAATACCTACCGTCGCTAACTCGAATGGTAGTGCAGGCTCTTCAGTTTCTTGTTGTGCTTCAGGAACAGGAGGCTGAGGAACAGGTGCTGCCCCTTCTGTGATGGCAGAATACATCGTTTGGTAAATGTGAACCTGATCTACCAATCCTTCGATGCCAGGAATATTCTCTCCGTATGCCTCATAGCCTTGCCCAACCAAACTATCTAGAACTTCAGACCCTTCCCCCTGGTAATAAACGGGAACCGGGCGATTAGTATGAGATCCCCAACCGTATTTAATATCTGGGTCAGAGCCGAAGTAATGCCCAGCGTCAGACGGGGTATGCGCTTCATAGGTTAAGCTTTCTGCGCCCTGTTGCCGCAGCAACTCTGGATAATTCTCATTGAGTGTCAAATAGTGGTCATGGTCAGCAGTGACAATCAGAAGATTGTCTTCCCATCCACCATTGTTCTCAATCCAATCAATCACGTTGCCAACTGCACGATCAAACTCCAATGTCGTTCCAACCAAATTGTCGAGGTTGTCATCGTGCAAACTCCAATCAATATCACCGCCTTCCACCATCAACCAGAAACCGTCTTGATCTTCTTCTAGAACATCAAGAGCAGCTGTGGTGAGATCTGTCAGTGTTGGGTTCTCATTACGCTCAGTGGCAATAAATTGTTCATCCGTTTCACCAGGAGCTAGAGGTCGCTCGGTGTCAGGATTGGGAATTTGATCTGTTGCGTCTCCAGACGTTGTGGTGAAGAGGGAAAATTGGTCTAAGCCTGTCAGCCCATAATCGCCGTCAGCACTTTGTACAGGCAAATTACCATTTTGTCCACGCGCACCATACAAACCGAGGAGGCGATCGCCTGCTTCCGGATCGATTTGTTTGGCTGTATTCAAAAGGGTTTCGGCTGCATTTGGCCCACGCTCTAAGAAAGAGTAACCATAAATGTTACTGTTGGGATTATTACTCAGTTCTTGATAGGTTTCTGGCGTGATGTAGGTAAAGTCAGGCTCAACTCCTTCTGGCAATGCAGCTTCATCCACACTGGAAAGCGGATGCCCACCCCCTAACAAAACAGTTGGTTGATAAACTCGAAGCTCTTGTTGCAGGATGTTATCTATCCCTGGAAATTCCTCATCATATTTGCCACGACGATTCACGTTAGCAGCAGCCGCGCCGGGTGTTGCATGATCGATTGGAACAGATGAGACAAGACCCGTCGATTTATCTAATTTATTGGCAGTGGCAAGAATTGTTTCTAGAGGCTGTTCAAATATATCTACAGCAACCGCATTATTGTAGCTTTTAACCCCGGTATACAGCGTTGTCGCAGTGTTTGCAGAATCAGGATAGCTGTACTTGATATATTCTGGGTCGTTACCAGCAATCCAAGGAACAGGGCCACCACGCTCTGGGTCGTAGCCCACTAAGTTTCCTTGGGCCCCTTCCGCTATGGTTGCACCACCACTTGCTTTGGTTCCTGGGTTAAATGCTGGATTAAATTCAAAATCAGGACGAATGGGATTAGCCCCAGTTGGCGGGCCAGCTGGGGTTTGTGGGATAGGGCCTGTGACTAGCTCATCGCTATTGAGCAATGCAGAATTTCCTGTACTGAATGTGCCTTGCTGATTGGCGATCGTCGTGCCATAAGTTGTTGACAGGGCATAGTTTTCCAGCCCTTGAAAGTTCAAACCTTGTCCTTTACCTTCAGTATAAAAATCACTGAGTTGATTACCAGTGTTTCCTGACTGAATCTGCTTGGCGATCGCACTAGCGCGGGCGGGTTCCCATCCCATTCCATCGCCAATCATAATGATGACATTCTTAGCCATATAAGTTTTAGCTCCTTTGATTTTGCAAAAAAATTTCGTTTTTACAAAAATAAATATTTTTATTAGAAGTGGCGCAGCGCTAATTATTTTCTTAAGAAATCAAACGCCAATCTAAAAAATAGTTACATAAGAACTATCCACAAAAAACGTTGACTTTTGCAGATTAAGAAGTTATTAAATAAGGTTTAAAACTTCTTAGTTACAAACCGGAAATAGCTAAAAACTAGCTATTTCTATCCACCGATATACTTTTTGCTATCAGTCAAAAATAAAAATTTATTCTTGTGGTAGATGAATAAAGTTAACAGTAGCTATAAAAGGATGTTTTAAAAATGGAGGGCTATTGTAAGAAAGCTCACAAAGCTAATCACTTCTTTTGTGGTTAATAACACCTTGTGAGCGAATGAGTAGAGTACACCGTAGCAATTTGGCATGGGAACAGTTATGTTGCCATGATACAAATTATGGTTGAATGACTTACATAATTTCTAGCTCACTCCGACTTTTAAAATATCCTCTAAGTAGAACAAAAGAAATACCACTAAAATCGAAAAATTTTTCATTTCAACTTATATGGCAATTTAGTATTCTCTTTTGTGTAAGTAGATTACAGTTCTCTCCTCGCATTTAAAAGCGTATTGCTTGAGATAATCGCTATACAACCACTAAACAAATTGTACGTTGTTTTATATACCATTTGTTAAGACATCATTAATTTTGCAGATTTAATTTCTTGCCATAAAAATCAGTTTAATTTCAAACAGAGTTAGAGAAAAAAGCTTTATTAGCTAACTGTTTACAAGAAGTATTTTAAATTAAATATTTATTGAACATTTTTGTGATAGTCCGTAATTTCTACCAAATAGATTTGAATTACTAATATTTTTTTAACAGGTTTATTTAACAAGACAGCATTAACAAGCTGCTTTCAGTTTGTGCTACTGCTGCCAATATCGATAATGAATTCGTGTAAGCAATAGTAAGGAGCAATTCTCATGGCTGAGAACAATATTTCAGGGAATGGAAATTGGTACTATACAGATGGTCAATGGGTGTCTGATAAAGGTGAAAAGCTAACTTTAACTGATGCCTTCGCTAGCGGTAATCCCCCTGCTGGTTATATTCCCAGTAATGTTTCTAATAACAATAGCTTCGCTAGCGGCCCATCCTTTAATGGTAGTGCTAACAATCCCTTTGCTGGTGGTAATCCTTTCATGATTGGTGGTGGTGGAAACGTATCTACCACCAGTGAGGACGGCAAGTACACCTACAACTATACGCGAACTGCTGACCCTCGAAGTTTAGTTCCGGATGATAACAGTCCCTTCGCTAAATTAATCGGTGTCCTTGGCTTTGGTAGTAATTCATCTAATACTAATAGTGGTAGCAACCCCTTTGCAGGTGGTAGTCAAGGTAACAACAGCCGTCCTGCAAACTTGCCAAGTGGTAGCACTCCTACCGCCTCGACCGACCTCCCAAAAGCACCTCAAGGTCTATCTGTTCCATACAATAGTGACAACTGGATATCCGATCTCAAAGATTTAGAATCTAGTAAAACTGGTGCTAGCACTGATGGCAATACAGGTAGTGGCAATGGCAACTGGTTTTATGGCAAAAACAATACTGCTGACGGTAATGGCAACTGGCTCTTTAGTAATGACAACACCGCCAACGGTAATGGCAACTGGTTTTATGGCAAAAACAATACTGCTGATGGTAATGGCAACTGGTACTTTGGTATTGGCAACACTACTAATGGCAATGGCAACTGGCAGACAGGTGATAATAATACTATCAACGGTAACGGCAACAGACCCAGTGGTAGTGGTAATGATGTCCTTGGTAACGGCAACAGGCCCAGTGGTAGTGACAACAAGATCCTAGGCAATGCTATTGAAACCAGCGATGATGGCAAAGCATATATTGGTAATCAAGACTGGAACTTTGACATCCTCAATGATCTACAATCTCTGCAAATTGGTGGAGCGGGAATCGGTAGTGATGTCAAAAATCTTCTTAGCCATCCTGATATGATATCAAACACCATGAGTAAAGAAGGCTATTCCAATTCTCCTTTCTTAGCAAACTCGAACTATCAATTTGATTTTTCTGCTGGTATATAGCCTCAAGCTTGAGAGTCGATTAGTAGTAAGTAGGGAATATGGGGTAAGTACCAACCGTATCTATATTCCCTGTAAAAGCAACACAATCTTGTAATAGTTCGCTCATGCAATCATTTTATTGGTGCTACACGCATTGCAGCACCGCTTTTATCACTGTCGGGACGAATTTTTGCTAAAACTCTTCTCCATCACGGATTGCTACTAGAAACTCGTAGAAACTACCAGTGTAACCTTCTGTGCAATCGCGTTTCAAGCAATTAATGAAGCTATCAGCTAATACTTACGGTGTCCAAGGAGCCTGTGCGACAATCACTTTTGCAATAGCAATGCTCATCTGTGTGTCGTCTGTGTAGCTTCCTGCGATGAGTCGATGACGTAGATGCTTAACGTATCGACTCAAATCGTTATAGATGCTCATTTCGTTAGCGTATTCAAAGCCTCCACCGTAGGCATCGCCAATAGCTAATTCTATGAGCATATCGGCATCAAACTAACAAAGGACGAGCCAAGAAAAAGCTAGAAACCGTTTTAGCATCTACTAGTTCACCTCCTAAAATAGCTTTCTCCAGTTCTTCGGGAGTGAACAATACGGTTTCAATATCTTCGTCCTCCTCTTTTTCTGGTGGTGTATCTAGCTTTTCCAAATCACGAGCGAGAAAAGCGTAGATAATTTCATCAGAATAGCCAGGAGCTATGAAAAACTCACCCAATTTTTCCCATTTATGGGCACGATAACCAGTTTCTTCTTCAATCTCACGCTGCACTGTTACTAAAGGGTCTTCATTAGGTTCTACAGTACCTGCGGGAAATTCTAATATTCTTCCCTGAATTGCAAAACGATACTGGCGCACCAATACGAGCTTACCCTCTGCTGTTACGGGCACAGCTAGAGCGCCACCAGGGTGACGAATACACTCCCATTCTCCCTCTGCTTTATTAGGTAAACGCAAGCGATTAACTTCAAAATTAAACTTGCGACCTTTATAAAATAAGCGTTGTTTCAGCAGCTGTGGTAATTCTCTACCTAATGGCATAGTAAAATTATATTTTCTCTAGATACACAGACGCACACTGAGGCTGATTGTACAATTCAGAAGTTTTCTACGTTTATGGGTCGTAATCTTAATTGCCCATCAATAAATGTACATCAGAACAGTCTACCTCTTTAACCAGATCTTTAATAACACATCCAGAAAGTGGTTCTATCCAATTAGGGGCGATTTCTGCCAGTGGAACCAGTACAAAGGCTCGCTCACGCATTCGGGGATGGGGAATTTGCAGAGTAGGCGTGTGTACAATTACGTCATCATATAACAATAAATCTAAATCAAGGGTGCGTGGCCCCCAACGCTCTTGGCGAACACGCCCAAATTTTTGTTCAATCTCTAATAAATTTTCCAACAGCTGCTGCGGTAGCATGAATATTCTGAGTATGGCGCAGCCGTTTAAGTAATCTGGCTGTGGCGGGCCTATAGCTTTAGTTTTATACCAATTGGATCTTGCTTCTAAAACAATACCTGGTGTTGTGGCTAAACTTTCTATAGCTGCTTCTAAAATTACACGAGAATCACCCATATTACTACCAAGAGCGATCGCTGCGCCAACGCCAGGAGCGATCGCGCCAGTTTTGAACATCTTGCTCTCCTCGTGCCTACACCTCTGCCTCATGGCAGAATTTTAGTTGCTAATAACATAATTTTTATACTGCGAATAATTATTTATAATTCTGTATTAATCTTTACGGGATGAAAGTTAAAGAATTCTCAAAAATCATCCTTTTATACTTAATTTTGTTATTTATTTATGGGATATTATACTAACACAAACGTGGTACGCTAACCCCGAAGTTTTTGGCTGGTGGTTAGGTGGCAACTACATTTGAGCGAGGAACTGACGTGGGGAAACTGACCTCCTAGTTCAAGCAACAATCAACTGTTTTAAATGCGTCTGGCAAGGAGAAACCGCGATTGTCACCTGGTAATCATCTCAAAAACGAGGAATCTGTAAATCAGAACTTACCACCAAAAAAGTCGGTGAAGAAAAGGCAGGTACTGAGCCAGATGCAAAACGTATCATCTGGGGTAATTGCCAAACTCGCCGGCAGCGATAAACCGTTTTATCGTCGCCTTTGGTTCTGGGCTGCTTTGGGTGTAGGTGGCGGAATCGTCGCCTTCAACTACGGTATTACATCAATAGACCGCACTCTGCCGGATAAAGCTGAATTGAACGCCGTTATTCGGGAGCAAACATTAACCATCAAAGCTGCTGATGATACTATCTTGCTACAGCAAGGAGAAACAGCCAGAGAACAGATCAAGCTCCAAGAAATACCAGATCAGCTCAAAAAAGCCTTCATCGCCTCAGAAGATAGAAGATTTCAGCAACACGATGGAGTTGATGCTCAGGGAATAGTCAGAGCGGTATTAAATAATTTGCGATCGCAAGGTGTAGTTGAAGGTGGTAGTACCATTACCCAACAGCTAGCGCGAATTCTCTTCCTCAAACAAGAGAAGACCATCTGGCGTAAGCTCAAAGAAGTCCGTCTAGCACAAAAGATGGAGGACGAATTAACCAAAGATCAGATTCTTGAGCGTTACTTAAATCTGGTGTATTTGGGATCTGGAGCTTATGGTGTAGCTGATGCAGCGTGGGTGTACTTCAGCAAATCAGTGGATCAACTCACCTTACCAGAAATAGCTACTATCGCTGGATTAGCGCCAGCCCCCAGTCTCTACTCTCCAGAGAAAAATCCTGAAGCTGCTAAAGCTAGGCGAAATTTAGTATTGCAGCGGATGCAAGAAGATGGCATGATTACCGCCGCCGAAAGGCAAAGCGCCAGCCAGGAACCACTAACCCTCAATAGCAGTTTACCCAAGCGACTCCAAGTAGAATCTCCTTACTTTTCTACCTACATTCAGAAAGAATTGCCCAAGTATGTTTCTCCTGATGTGTTAGCAGCAGGGGGCTTAGTGGTGGAAACCTCCCTGAACCCAACTTGGCAAAAGTTGGCAGAAGAAGCAGTTGCCAAAACCTTACGCAATCAAGGACGCTGGGAGAACTTTAAACAAGCTGCAATGGTTGCTATCGACCCCCGCAATGGTGAAATTCAGGCAATGGTGGGGGGTAAAGACTTTGGTAAAAATCAGTTCAATCGTGTGACTCAAGCCCAGCGTCAGCCAGGCTCGACCTTTAAAGGGTTTGTATATGCCACAGCGATCGCCAGTGGTAAGAGTCCCTACAATAGTTATCTGGATGCACCTTTTGTAGTAGATGGTTATGAACCGAAAAACTACAGTAAAAGCTTCCGCGGCTCGATGAGCATTCGAGATGCCCTTACTAGTTCCATTAATATAATTGCGGTCAAGGTTTTGATTGATGTCGGATTTGAGCCAATGATTAAACTTGCCCATGACATGGGGATTAAATCAGAACTCAAGCCCACTTATTCTTTAGCACTTGGCTCTAATGAAGTAAATCTCTTAGAGTTGACTAGCGCTTATGGCAGCTTTGCCACTCAAGGCTTGCACACAGAAGCTCATGGAATTCGCCGTATCCTCAACCGTCAGGGTAAGGTGATTTGGTCAGCTGATTTCCGCTCCAAGCGATCGCTCGACGCTGACAGTGCTGCTATCATGACTTGGATGCTGCGTAACGTTGTAGAAGCTGGTACTGGTGCTGCTGCTCGATTAGGTGATAGACCAGTGGCGGGAAAAACTGGCACATCCGATGAAGCCCGCGACTTGTGGTTTATTGGCTACATCCCCCAAGTAGTTACAGGTGTTTGGCTAGGTAATGATGACAACCGCCCGACTTGGGGTAGTAGCGGTAGCGCTGCTTACACTTGGCATGAGTTTATGGAAAAAGCCGTAAAAGAAATGCCAGTAGAAAAGTTTCCCGCACGACCCAAACTAGATGGTCGCAAAGGCACAATCAAGGCGAAGCCCCTGAAACCTAAACAAATTTTGAATAAGGCTATTTCCTCTAATGATGAGGAAACATTGAGCAGGGATGAGCGTCCATCTAGAAGAAGACGCAGATATTATCAACAGCAGCAACAAGAAGATAATACTCCAAGACGGCGAAGACGTTATTCTCAACAACAAACTGATGAAACACCTTCATATAGAAGGCGGCGGCGGGTTCGCAGCGAAGAATCTGCTAGGAACTCTGACTCTGGCTCATCTAGCCCAAGAAGGCGCAACAGGCGAGTAGAATCAGATGCTCCTTCGCCTCGCAGGTCTGTCAGAGCATCCTCCTCTTTAGGCAATAACGCCTCTAGTTCCGCAAGTTCTTCCCCAAGACAGGCTTCTTGGCGGGATAGACTCAAACCATCTTCCTCAGAATGAGGCCAAAAAACCAAGTTAATATTGCTAGCGGATCTCAGGTAAATCAAGCCAAGGAAATTTCACCTAAAATATTTGTTTATGAGAGTTTACCTGTAAAACCGAAATTAAACGGTTCAAACTAGGGGGGGATGTAAGGTGGTGATACGCTCGTTTTATACTCTTTTAAACAGCGTTACCTAACATTAGGAGAATATACTCATGCTTTTATTCATGCAAGCAGCCGCACAAGCAGCAGATGGCCCCCATTTTCCTGTGGCTTTCACCTTGGTTTATGTCTTGGGTTTTATTGCTGCTGTAACCATTGGTTCCATCGCTTG
Source organism: Mojavia sp. (assembly GCF_059505145.1). Taxonomy (NCBI): domain Bacteria; kingdom Bacillati; phylum Cyanobacteriota; class Cyanophyceae; order Nostocales; family Nostocaceae; genus Mojavia; species Mojavia sp. The sequence goes on along the minus strand of NZ_JCACKA010000058.1, from coordinate 54,089 downwards.
GTACAACTCCAAACGTCCCGCCGGTTGGGAAAGCAAAGAGCGTCCTGACTTTGTGCCTAAGGTTAATAAAGAAGAAACTCCGGGTCTGGGTGAACCGAAGTCATAAGTAGTCAATAGTCAATTGTCATTATAGTCAATCAACTTTAGACTATAGACTTTTGACTATGATTAATTCTGAACCTCAACCCAACGTCGATAGAGCTTTTGGATTTGTCTGAGCAGCGCGTTATAGGCTGGTTGAGGTGATTCGCTTGCCTTGGATAACTCCTGTAACTTTGTCAAAAGTCTGGCTTCTTCAATCGCTACTTCACCGTCACTATAAATTAAGCCACTGATAGCTTCAATCAGATTTTCGCAATCTTCAAGACTGGGGTGATCACCTAAATAATCTTTCACCCAGTTGTAGCATTCTTTTGGCTGCACAGGAACCAATTCGTACAACCAAGGCTTAATCTCTGGATCGGTAGCTAGTCCTTTTGCTTGCGCTATCTCGCGCAGGTACTGCCGTTCTTCTGGCTGAATTCTGCCATCAATCCAAGCCGCGCCAATCAGGATTTTAACTAAATTTTTGACATCAGAATCATTAACCATGGTGCATCCTTTGGAAGATACCAACCTCCATCAAATAGTACAATCGCAAACAGTAATCACTCGGAATTATTAGTTTTTCTTAAGCGCACCATAAAAAAGCCATCCATATTCTGTTGATGAGGCCAAACCTTCAACCAGCCCTGCGGTGTGCAATAGGTAGAGAAAGACGAATCAACATTAGGAGGCTCTATCTTCCAATTAGGGTACTCAGCTAAAAATTTTTTAATCACAGCTTCATTTTCTGCTGGATGCAGCGTACAAGTTGCATAGACTAGTACACCACCTGATTTAACAAAAGTCGAGGTATGCGATAGCAATTCTGTTTGCAGGCTTGAGAGTTCTTGAACAGTTTCTAGTGTCTGTCGCCAACGCGCATCAGCATGGCGGTGCAGGGTTCCCAAACCAGAACATGGTGCATCAAGTAATACGCGATCAGCAGCGTTGTTAAACTGCGAAAGTTCACGACTATCGCCAGTGAAAATTTTAATAGATTGCAAATTCAACCTTCGAGCATTTTCTTTAAGCTTACGCAGACGCGAAGAAGTGCGATCGCACGCCCAAATTTCACCCTTATCTCCCATCAACTCAGCAATGTGGGTTGTTTTACCCCCTGGTGCAGCACAAGCATCAATCACCACCTCACCTGGTTGAGGGTCAAGCAAATGACTTACTAATTGAGCGCTACTATCTTGTACAATCCACCAACCTTCGCTGAAACCAGGTAGATTTTGAATTGGCCCAGTACTACTAATCAATCGTAAAGCTTGAGGTAAGTGAGGAAGACGCTTCACTAAAACATTAGCCGATTGCAGCGCGGCTTCAACTTTGTCTATTGAAGTGCAAAGAGGGTTAATCCGCAGGTCAATTGTTGGTGTTTGGTTCATCCATTCACACAATTGTTCTGTCTCAGCCAAACCAAGCTGTTCCAACCACACTTGAATAATCCAGTTAGGAAAGCTGTGTAAAATTCCCAAGCGTTCCACTGGGTTTTCTGGCAGTTCTAAAGGATCTGGTGATGCTTCTACCAAACGAATATACTGCCGCAACAACCCATTTACAAAACCAGTAAGACCAGAAAAGCCATTGTCTTTAGCTAGTTGGACGGTGGTATTAACAGCAGCTGAAACAGGAATACGTTCTTGATAGCGCAGTTGGTATAAGCCTAGATTGAGGATGGTGCGGAGGTCTTTTGGTTGTTGGTGGGATTTTTTTTTGGCGAGTTGGTCGATGAGGGTGTCGAGGGTGCGTTGCCTTCTGACGCAGCCATAAACTAATTCTGTCACCAAACGGCGATCGCGCAGCGCCTCTAAAGGAGATTCAATATCTGGCAAGTTAATTTTTTGCAGCACTCGGTCTAAGGCAACATCAGCATAAGCCCCTTTGTGAACGTCTCGCAGTGCCAGAAAAGCTATTTGACGGGGGTTTGTCATGAAAATATGGTGAATACTTCGTAGGGTGGGCAATGCCCACCTACACAATTATTAATTTATTACTTGCAAATATGGTTATTATAGCTACAAATTAGATGTTACTCTCTAACTTAAAAATTACAATTCACAAATTTGGGAAGCGCTATCTAAATCAAATTCTCCAAAACTAATTAATTCTAAATGAGCGGGGTTTCGTATCAGTTCTTTTGCCAATAAAAATCCAGTAATTGTCCAGGTTTGATATCTTCTGGCTCTTTTACCAATTAATAACCCCCTTGTACCATCGTAATATTCTGGCCATTGATCGTTAGTGAGGCGTATTTGGGCAATTTCAATGGCGCGCTTGGCAATACTTGTTCTACCTGTTTTTTGAGCAGCAGCAGTTAACAACCACATTAATACTGGCCAACTACCACCATTATGGTATGACCAGGGCATATTTTTAGGATCGCATCCAGTTAAAATTCTGTACTCTTCCTTTTCTAAAGCTGGAAAACATATTTTCATCGGCATTTCTCCTACTAGGTCTTCCCACTGTTCCTCAATGAGATTCATAATTGCTTGTGATTGCTGTTCACTAGCTAGAGAAGAAATAATAGCCATCAAATTTCCCAGTGAAAAGAAGCGAGTATCTAGCTGGGATGGGCCAACATTACCTGCCAGATAGCCACCGTGTTTTGACAACCAACTAGTTAGGTTACAATAAGGAATTGAGTTTGAGTATATATTAAATAGATTGACTGCTGTGTGCCCATATTCTTCACCTTTAAAGCGATAAATTGCATTCAGACGATTCATATTTATCCAATAATGATGACGAATATGATCTCTTAATAGCGGTAATCGGTTATCAATTCCTCTGACAATCTCTTCATCGCCTGCACAAATTAATAGCTTGCGAGCAGCACGCAATGCTGCATAGAATAGCGCTTGAATTTCTAAAGGATAGCCATAAATACCCAGACGGCGGTGAATCATACAAGCACCATCTGGAACAAGCAATGTTGGGTACATATCAAATCTAGTCGCCAAGCAGAGTTCCATAATCAACAAGATTCCTTGCTGAAAATGAGGTTGCAAGGCAAAATTTATATCTTTTGTGGCTTTTACATAGGCATGTAAAATAATAATCCACCATAGGCAAGAATCAACTGCTGTTACTCTAGCGATCGCGTGTTCACCAAAATCTGCTTCTAAAAATTCTTCCCCGTTTATTGTTTCAACTTTGAAGCTTCCTGGTATCAAACCTCGACCAGGCGAGTAAGCATTTAATTGGTTTTCTTTAGGCTGTAACTTTAACGCTTCTTCCAGAAAATTACGGACAATATCATATCTACCTTGAATCAAAAATAGTAAGGCTGAAGGTACAAAATCCCGGACAAAGCAACGGTCATAATTCAATGCTGCTTGTGATGAATCGCCAGCAGCTACAGTTCCTATGGGACGACCTTGATAGTAAAGAATTGAGTTTTCTAGTAGCTTCCATGCCTGTTTTTCGGCTAAATTCTCTGTTTGCATTGCAAAAAACACTCCATGTGATTGGGCTTGGGCAGTAGATAATACTCTTGGTCTTATCTTCTACAATGCTTTTTTCTTTAACGATGGATATAAAGTCACTTAGCTTATTGCCATAGTTAATGCAGGACAATATCCCACCGTCCATTCTTTCAGGAGAAACCAAGTTTTTTATCTCCCTCATTTTCTTATATGATATATTGTTTAACTCTTGATCAAGATAAATTTCGGAAATAAAAAAAGCCCTATATTGCTACATAAGGGCTTTTAAAAAGTTGTTTATTTTGGACAATTTGCTTACTTTATTACTATTTTTATCAATTATTCAAAGTTTTTTATTTTAGATTAAGTTATACCAAAACTAACCACAGATAAACACGGATAAATATCGGTGTGCATCTGCATTTATCTGTGGTTCAATATACAAAACACAAATCTATATTTGCTATCGAGACAATGGATCTACACTGCCAATTTCAAATTCACAGGCTCTAGAAACCGATTCTGGTGATAATTTCTCAAAACTAACCAATGGTAAATAATTAGGGTTATCCATCAGTTCTTTTGCTAATAGAAATCCAGCAATTGTCCAAGTTTGGTATTTCCTAGCTTGTTTACCAATCAGTCGCCCCTTCTTACCATCGTAATACTCTGGCCATTCATCTTCGATCAGACGTGATTGTGCAATTTCAATAGCTTTTCTGGCGAGACCTGTTTTGTTGGTTTTCACTGAAGCTGCGGCAAACATCCACATTAAAACCGGCCAACTACCAGCATTATGATATGACCAAGGTATATTCTTGGGGTCACATCCGGTGACAATTCTGTACTCTTCGTTTTCCAAAGCTGGGAAACATATTTTCATTGGCATATCTCCCACTATGTCTTCCCATCTGTCCTCAATGAGAGCCATAATTGCTTGTGACTGTTCTTCAGTGGCGAGATCTGAAATAATAGCCATTAAGTTACCAAGTGTAAAGAAACGAGTATCGAATTGCGATGGGCCTACATTACCTGCTAGGTAACCACCTTTTCTGGGCAGCCACTTGTCTAATTCATAATAAGGAATAGAATCTGCATAAATATTGAATAAATTAACGGCTGTTTTGCCATACTCTTCACTCTTGAATCGATAAATGGCATTCAAACGATTAATATCTATCCAATAATGCTGACGAATATGGGCACATAAAAGCGGCAAGCGGTTATCAATTGCTGCCACAATATCTTGATTACCTTTGCAAATCAGCATCTCGCGTGCAGCACGCAAGGCCGCATAAAATAGAACTTGAAGCTCTAGAGGATGCCCATATATACCCATACGACGGTCAATCATACAAGCGCCATCTGGAACCAACAGTGTTGGGTACATATCAAAGCGATTCGCCAAGCAGATTTCCATAATTAGCCTGATACCATTTTGGAATTCAGGTTGATAGGCTAAAGAAAAATCGTTTGTAGCGACTACATAAGCACGTAACAAAATCAGCCACCACAAACAGGAATCGACTGGTGTGACTCTGGCGATCGCGTGTTCACCAAAATCTGCTTCTAAATATTCCTGTCCATTTGTTGTTACAACTTTGAAGCTAGCTGGTATTAAACCTCGTCCAGGCTTGTATGCATCTAATGCCCTTTCTTTAGGCTGCAACTTTAAAGTTTCTTCTAGAAAATTGCGGACAATATCCGTTTTACCTTTGATCAAAAAAATTAAAGCTGAGGAGACAAAATCTCGCACAAAGCATTGATCGTAATTAAGCGCCTCAACAGATGGATCATAGGCAGCTAAAGTCCCAATAGGACGACCTTGATAATAAAGTATTGACTTTTCTAGTGCTTGCCATGCTTCTTCTTCTATACTTTGAGGTGTTACCAATTCGTTTAATTGCATCGCTAGAATAACTCCATTAGGATTGTAACTTTACGATAGATGCTTTTTGTTTTATATTTTTGCTATTCTCATTTTAACAAAATCGAATTTACAAATAGCAAATATAATTCAGAGCAAGTTATTGACAAACAGCAAATAAAACTACTAATTTTTTACAGTTGAATTAGCAGCTAATTTTCTTTCAATTATTTATCATTGTTGTATAATACGGCTGTTATTTTTGTAACTCTAGGAATAAAAATGCTCCTAAAAACAGTTATAAAAAATATATTTTTAGCTGGTTATATACTCCGTTTTCATATGCGGAATCTTTGCATTCCCAAACAAAAATATATTTCTAGTACTGTTTAGGGTTTACTTAAGGTTTAAACAGTGACCGTATATTTACTTGACTAGGATTTATTTTTTGAGGCTACAAATTAATTGACTCCCCCATAACTTAATAATTTATAACATTTTCTCAGAATATGCAATATGCGTAACTGATAAAATTAAAATTTAAATCCTTCTAAATGGCTAGATATTTTACTTTACTTGTCCATCAAATGGTAGGTATTCTGCAAGTAAAGTTAAACAATGCAATGTACACAATAGCCAGAAATAAAAGACCTTGAATTCTGCTTTATACAGTAAGAATAGCTAATACACGCGCAGTTAAAGTCATTCTTGAAACAAAAGCGAAAATTTAAAAACCAAGCTGAAAGCAGCGTAACCCTACATAAGAAAAATAGAGTAATTTTGCTAAATACGAAAATATACAAAATGCTATAACTATCTATACAGATATATGGTAATTTTTTCGGAAATTTATCGTAATTTTTGGTAAATATATAGATTGGCCAATTTTGACTGTATAACAATGTAGTGTTATACACAAATTGCTAGGTTGCAGGAGCGATCGCTTTTAGGTTCGCTATATGAAATGAGGTTCACGCAGAGGCGCAAAGGTGCAGAGGAGAGGTGAACGCTTGAATCTGTTCTGATGTTAGTAACTCAATTAATGTAATTTGCTCCATTTATCAGCGTTCAATTGCTCCTGAAACTTCTGATAAGCCTGATTAACCGCTTGTGTTGAGGCTTTAGCACTCCCAGAAGGGTTGACATCAGGATGGTACAATCTTGCCAATCGTCGGTAAGCAAGCTTCACATCTTTGGGATGAGCGTGCCGATCTATGCCTAAGACTTCCCACCATTGCCCTGAAAGTATAGTGTCGAGTGTCAAGTTATGGAAGCTTTGAGTTTGATGCCAAATTTTGGTTGTACCATTATTACCGCCACTTAACAGGGTTTTTCCATCAGGACTAAAAGCCACTGGGCTACGGCCAGATAGAGTTTGTATTAGTTCCCCTGTTTGTACATTCCAAATTTTGATAATACCATCGCTGCTGCTACTAGCTAGGGTATTTCCATCAGTGGTGATGCTAACAGATAAAACCGCCGTTGAGTGTCCAGTTAGGGTAAGAAGTAATTCTCCGGTGTTGAGATTCCACAGTTTGATTGTGGTGTCTGTACTACCACTAATTAAAGTTTGGCTATCAGGACTAATAACAACTGTATTAACTGCTCCCAAATGTTTAGATAAAATGCAACGCTGTTTCCAAGTGTTGACATCCCAAAGTCTGATAGTCTTATCGGCGCTAGCACTAGCAATGGTTTTGCCGTCAGAACTGACAGTAACAGACAAAACTGCATCAGAATGTCCATTCAAAGTGCATTTAACTGTTCCTGTATATCCTCCCCAAATTCTAATTGTCTTGTCACCACTACCACTCACAACATATTTACCATCAGGACTGAAGGCAACTGAGTGAATAAAACCATTATGACTGTAGGGAGAGTTGAGATAAAAATATGTCTGTAAGAATTTTTTTGTAACTATCTGCCAACTACTGATTTTGCGATCAACACTACCACTAATAATCTTCTGCCCATCCGGGCTGATAGCTACAGATAAAACTGCCTCTGCTTGTCCAGAGAACGTATAAAGCCATTTTCCCGTTGTCAAATTCCACAGATGAACTTGCCGATCATCACTGCCAGTAGTAAAAATATTACCATCAGGACTGATAGCGATCGCATTCACTGCCGCTAAGTGTCCCTTGAGTGTGTGTACACATTTCCAATTTTCAGGCGGCTGGATTTTGACAGGAACTATTTTTGTTTCACTTTTGGGAGTAGAAGCTTCAGAGTTGACAAATTTCTCGCAATTAGGTTCTAGCTTTTGCTTTAATTCAGCCTTCAATACTTGAAACTCATCTTCGACTTCTAAAGCCGCAAATTTTTGATTGAGATGTTCACCAGATAAAAACGCCTCTAACTCCATCACGGCTGCGGCATAATAATCCATCTGCAAGACTTTCTCCTCCATTCGTTCCAAAACCTGTGCAGAAGTTTCCCGAATTTCTGATTCGTCTAACAACTTGGCAATACCATAGGCGGCGATTCCCGCTACTGCACCAACCCCTACCATAGGTACTGTGCCAATACCAAACGCCAGCCCTATTTTTGGTGCAACTAATCCCATCCCACCAACGACGCTAGAAAAGCCAGCAGCACCAACTACGCCAATTCCCATTGCACCGAAAGCAGCCGCATCTCCTTTTGCTATTGCTTTAAAAGCACCATAAGCAGCTGCACCACCCACAGCACCAATGCCAACTACTGGAACTGTACCAAGCCCAACAGCGCCAAATCCTCCGGCTAATCCCATCCCGCCAACTGTTGCAGAAACACCAACGCCTGTTATGCTGCCTCCAGCAATAAATGCTGCACCTGTTTTAAAGTTTTGTGTCACGAGGTTTATATCTGTCACTGGCTAAAAATTTTTCGGATTAACAAAAATTAGCAGCTACATTTAATCTTCAGTAATAAATACTAGTTTTTTGATATTTTCTAGAGCACTCAGGTTTCTTACAAGAATATCTACTGTTGCTTCCTGATGCTGAAGCTGAGTTTGAAGAATAAATACAATTTTATTCTGAGCTTTTTTATTTACTACAGCTTGAAGGGCTAAATCATCATCATTGTTTATCAAAGCTGTCTGAGCTTTTTCGTTCCAGTATTTAGCTTCTTTCTGCGCTTTTTCAAATTCTTTATGAATCCCTTCCTGATTAACAACAGCGTTGTTTAAAGTTTCTTCTATCTCGTGAATAGCCTCTGCTAAAAGCACTGTATGGCCTTTTTTAGCTTTAGTTTTCTCTTGAGGTTTAGGTGGTAGTAATAATGCTTCTTTAAGTCGCTGTAATTCATCATCAACATCTTCATATTCACAGATGATAAATGTCGGTGAAACTTCACTGGTGTTAGGCTTACTACTTAATACTTCATTCTGTGCTTCTAAAACCTTTTTCTCCCAAGATGTCAAACTACTGTTAATTGCGTCTACTTTTGGTTGTTGCTTCTCTACCAGAGTTTTTAGCCTACTAGCAATTGCTTGGTATCGTTCTTTTTGAAATTTTGCTTGACGAATTAAATCCTGATTACTTCCTTTTAAAGCAAGTTGATATTCTTGTTCCCATTTATCAGCTTCAGCTTGAGCTTTCGCATAGTCTCGTTGAGCAATTTCTTGGGCTGCTCTGGAGTGGCTTGCTCCTTGGCGTAACTTTTGTAGCGCATCCTGTGATGATTGATTTTGATCGTAAAATCCCATAAATTTATTTGAGTGGCCTTATTACCCAGAGCGTAGACTAATTAATACTGTTGCGTCTTCGTCAAAATTACTTAAGCCTTAACTTTTGCTTTTAATACTACGTCAGAAAAGTTTCAGTACAATATTTAATTACTTCGTAGCTAATTAAATTAGGCAAAACTTTGCGTTCCTCTGCGTTTAAAAATATTACGATTTTACGCAAAGCTGTATTTCGCTATCTTAGATTTGGCGTTACTTCCCCATGTTCTAGCCTATCTGCCAATACACGCAAAGCTAAAGCTTGAACTTTGGCAACTGCTTCTTCCCTGGTCTGCCCATAAGCAATAACTCCAGGAAAATGCATCACTTCTGCCAAAAAGCGTCCATCCTCTTCTTGTTCAATTTCTATCGTAAAGTTCATAGCTAGTGACGGTATTGTAATAAAAGCTATGCCTGGATAACACAAAGAATTTGATATGACCTCGGTTTCTCCTCACAAAAAAGCCAAAGCCTTAAAACCTACTAGCCGCCGCCCTGCGAAAGAACTTTGTAGCGAGTGCGGACTGTGCGATACATACTACATTCACTACGTCAAAGAAGCTTGCGCCTTCATTAATCAGCAGATAGGCGAACTTGAAGAACAAGCGCACACCCGCCCTCGCAATCTCGATAACCCTGATGAACTCTACTTCGGTGTTCATCAAGACATGATAGCGGCGCGAAAACAGCAGCCCATCGAAGGCGCACAATGGACGGGTATTGTCAGCAGCATTGCTATTGAAATGTTGAATCGTGGCATAGTTGAAGGTGTTGTTTGCGTCCAAAACACCAAAGAAGACCGCTTTCAACCTATGCCCATCATCGCCCGTACTCCAGAGGAAATACTGGCAGCTAAAGTAAACAAACCAACACTATCGCCCAATCTTTCTGTTTTAGAACAGATAGAAAAATCAGGGATGAAGCGGCTATTAGTAATTGGAGTTGGTTGTCAAATCCAGGCATTAAGAGCCGTAGAAAAACAACTTGGGTTAGAAAAACTATATGTTTTAGGTACACCTTGCGTAGATAACGTTAGCCGCGCTGGACTGCAAAAATTCTTAGAAACCACCAGCCGATCGCCTGAAACAGTCGTGCATTACGAATTCATGCAAGACTTCCGAGTTCACTTCAAACATGAAGATGGTTCTACGGAAACAGTACCTTTCTTTGGATTGAAGACAAATCAACTCAAAGATGTATTTGCCCCTTCTTGCATGAGTTGCTTTGATTACGTTAACTCTCTGGCAGATTTAGTAGTTGGCTATATGGGCGCACCCTTCGGCTGGCAATGGATTGTAGTAAGAAATGATACAGGCAAACAAATGCTTGACTTGGTGAAAGACCAGTTAGACACCCAACCTGTCATGTCCGAAGGTAACCGTAAAGAAGCTGTACAACAAAGCATTCCCGCTTATGATAAAGCCGTTACCTTACCGATGTGGGCAGCAAAATTGATGGGTGTGGTCATTGAAAGAATTGGGCCGAAAGGTCTGGAATATGCTCGGTTTTCGATTGATTCGCACTTTACAAGGAATTATTTGTATGTGAAGCGGAATCATCCGGAGAAGTTAGAGACGCATGTGCCGGAGTATGCTAAACGGATCGTTGGGCAATATAAGTTACCGAAAGAATAGCTCACGCAAAGGCGCAAAGACGCAAAGGAAAGAGTAAAAGCCGAACTTCGCGTCTTTAATGTCATAATTTTTACAATCCATTTACTACCCGCGAGATACCGTCTTTGATCAAAAAGGCTCCAAAGTTGATGAGTAAACCAAGGCGTTTGTTGCCAAGGCGAAGGTTAGGTTAGTAGTTGCTTTTTATGTATCGGATGAACTGTTTCTACCGATTTGAGTTCAACAATGACTTGATCTTCAACTATGAGGTCGGCACGAAACCCCACTTCCAAACGCACACCTTCATAAACTACGGGTATGGGTTGCTCTGCTTCTACCCGCAATCCTCGGTTCCGTAACTCATACTCCAGAACAGTCTGATACACAGATTCCAGCAACCCCGGCCCCAAAGTTGTGTGAACCTTGTAACCACCATCAACAATAATTTTGGCAATCTCGTTCTCATTCATCTTTCTTTGCGCCTTTGCGTGAGCTTTTCTTAAGCCATCCCTACTGCTTCTATCGCTGCCTCTAATGCGATCGCAATATGAGTCCAATGAGTCCCACCTTGGCAATAAACTACATACGGCTCACGCAAAGGCCCATCTGCTGAGAATTCCAAGGTACTGCCCTCGATAAATGTCCCCCCAGCCATAACTACCTGGCTCTCATACCCCGGCATTTCATCAGGAATAGGGTCAAGGTAGGAACCGATGGGAGAATTCTGTTGTACAGCTTTACAGAAGGCAATCAGCTTTTCGGCAGAACCAAGTTTGATTGCCTGAATCACATCCCGACGGGGAGCTAAAGGAGCTGGATTCACGGGATAACCAAGTTTGTCAAATACATAACCAGTAAGGTGGGTTCCTTTCATCGCCTCGCCTACCATCTGCGGTGCTAGAAATAAGCCTTGGAACAAAAGACGATTTTGGTCAAAAGTAGCACCACCATAACTACCAATACCAGGAGCAGTGAGGCGGCAAGCAGCAGCTTCTACTAAGTCAGTACGACCAGTGACATATCCGCCAGCAGTGACAATAGTGCCACCAGGATTTTTAATCAATGAACCCGCCATTAAATCAGCACCGACGGCTGTGGGTTCTCTAGTTTCGATGAATTCGCCGTAGCAGTTGTCTACAAAGCAAATGGTGTGGGGATTTTGCTGTTTGACTAAGTGGACAATTTTTTCTATGTCAGCAATGGATAAACTAGGACGCCAAGAATAGCCACAAGAACGCTGAATTAAGACTAAACGAGTGTTTTCATCTACACTATGGCTTAAAACTTGCCAATCTATCGTTCCGTCTGAGGTTAGCTCCAATTGTCGGTAATTTATGCCAAACTCAATAAGGGAACCTTGGCCATTACCCCGTAAACCAATTACTTCTTCAAGCGTATCGTAAGGAGAACCAACCACTGCTAACATTTCATTCCCAGGACGGAGTACACCAAACAAGGCACAAGCGATCGCATGAGTCCCTGAAACAAACTGCACCCGCACTGCCGCAGCTTCGGCACCCATTACTTCGGCAAATACTTTATCTAAAGTTTCTCGTCCTAAATCATCGTGGCCATAGCCACTTACACCCGCAAAATGGTGTGCGCCTACACGTTGATGACGAAAGGCATCTAGCACTTTTTGAAGATTTTGCTTGACCTGAGCGTCAATTCCAGAAAAAATCTCTATCAGTGCCTGTTCTGCTTGCCGCAGCTGTTCCAAGCTGTTCATTGGTTCCTCATTCACAAAAAACTAGATATGCGGATTTTTAGATCGCGCAGATTAGGCTTAACGATCATTCCTATTCAGGTTCCTGCATGACAATTGCTACCTCAACCAAACTTCAAATTAACTGGGTTAACACCCTATTTTTCCTTGCTCTGCACATCGGAGCTCTGTTTGCCCTGGTTCCTAGCAACTTTAGCTGGAGTGCAGTTGGTGTCGGTTTATTGCTCTACTGGATAACTGGTGGTTTAGGAATTACTTTAGGGTTTCACCGCCTTGTTACCCATCGCAGTTTTCAAACTCCCAAGTGGCTGGAATATTTACTGGTGTTGTTCGGAACTCTTGCCTGTCAAGGTGGGCCAATTGAGTGGGTAGGTACGCACCGTATCCATCATTTGCACTCGGATACTGAACAAGATCCCCATGATTCTAATAAGGGTTTTTGGTGGAGTCACATGGGTTGGCTGATTCATTACGCACCTGCTCACGCAGAAGTTCCTCGCTTCACTAAAGACATTGCCGATGACCCAGTTTATCAGTTTTTACAAAAATATTTCATTTTAGTCCAAGTGGCTCTGGGTTTATTGCTATTGGCTATAGGCGGTTGGCCAATGGTTGTTTGGGGAATTTTTGTTCGCATTGTTTGGGTTTACCACTGTACTTGGTTGGTAAACAGTGCGACTCATAAATTTGGTTATCGCAGCCATGAATCTGGCGATCGCTCGACTAACTGCTGGTGGGTAGCCTTACTAGTGTTTGGTGAAGGCTGGCACAATAACCACCATGCTTTCCAATACTCAGCTCGTCACGGCTTGGAATGGTGGGAAATTGACATGACTTGGATGACTATTCAATTGCTGCAAGTGCTTGGTCTCGCTACAAATGTGAAGCTGGCAGATAAAAAGTCGTAATCAAGTTGTTAATTGTCAGCCAAAGCTTCACATGAGACCGTTGGCTATAGACAGTTAATTGGCGACGAAATTTTTTCAGCAACCGAATATCCATTTCCTAATTGCGAAAAAAGAGTGGGTTAGGTTGCTATAATCCGAGACGCTAATGTAAAGAAACTTTGCGGCAAACCACTTTGTGGTGTGTTGGTGGTAGTTTTTGTTGTTTTTCAGGTTTTCATGACTACATCAATAATCAAGAATCAGAAACAAGTTTACGACCTTGGTAATTCCGACCTGAGGCTAAAAGACATTATCAAAACTCTACCAAAGGAGTGTTTTCAGAAGGATAGGCGTAAAGCTTGGACAAGAGCGCTGCTCAGTGTTTTAATGGTTGCCTTGGGCTACTTAAGTTTGGCAATTGCTCCCTGGTTTCTCTTGCCCCTAGCTTGGATTTTTACGGGCACAGCTTTAACAGGTTTTTTTGTAATTGCTCATGATTGTGGTCATCGTTCATTTGCTAACCGTCGCTGGGTAAACAATTTAGTAGGGCATCTATTCATGCTGCCGTTGATTTACCCATTTCACAGTTGGCGTATTAAACATAATTATCACCATACTCATACCAATAAGCTGGATGAGGATAATGCTTGGCATCCCATCAGACCAGAAGTCTTTGAAACATGGGATACGTTCAGGCAGTCAGCTTTTGAAGGTTTCATGCGTAACCGCCTCTGGTGGGTAGGTTCTATCGGACATTGGGCAGTTGTACATTTTGATTGGCGTAACTTTAAAGCTAAAGACCAATCAAGTGTTAAACTCTCGGTAGCTGTAGTAGTTCTGTTTGCAGCGGTTGCTTTTCCTGTTCTCATCGCTACAACTGGTATTTGGGGATTTGTCAAATTTTGGCTTTTACCCTGGATGGTTTACCACTTTTGGATGAGTACTTTTACTATCGTTCACCACACTGCCTCAGATGTTCCTTTTTTGGCAGCTAACAAGTGGAATGAAGCTTTAGCACAGCTATCCGGCACTATTCACTGTGATTACCCACGCTGGGTAGAAGTCCTATGCCACGATATCAATGTCCATGTTCCCCATCATATTTCAACTGCGATTCCTTCCTATAATCTGCGATTAGCTTACAGCAGCATCAAAGAAAATTGGGGCGATTATCTGCATGATGAAGGTAAGTTTTCTTGGGCTTTAATGAAACAAATTACAGACCAATGTCAACTATATGCAACTGATGTTGGTTATAAAACTTTTAATGACTATTACGCAGAGCGATAAAAAAGATGAAGTATGAAGTATGAGGTATAAAGCTTTATAGTCTTCTTTAACTTTGTACCACCAGACGTCTTATACATCCAAATACTTCATTCTTCATAATTTTTTGTTTACTCTGTTAGCTATATTTATTCTGGCAATTTTTACATATAAAAATTGTCAGAAACATATTCTTGTGCAGGTCGGCGAAAGCTAATAAATATCCCAAATATCTGCATTGCAGAGTTACAATTTCCTTGCTTCCAACAAGGTTAAAGTTATTGTGTCAAAGGCTCATAAAAAGAAAGCATTTTATGAACTAAATACTAGGCGTAGTTTAAGAAATTTGATATTTACCCTTGTTGATATCTCCCTATGCCTTTTTTTACATTTTGACTAACTAGTGCTAGTCTGCTTGTTGAGCAAGATGCCAGCCTCCTATGAATGAGCACTAAGGATAAAGAAGAAAAGTCGTCTTGACAATTTTTCAATTCTAAAAGCAACTTTAAAGCTAGATGTCAGGTTGTTAATTATTGCAACTTTGCCTCAGGTTATGCAGTTCTGCCAATCAATTGATTTTTCATTTACTTGAGTAGTTTCTATGACACAATCGCAAGCAACGAGAGTAACCTTTACTAAAAACTTTGGTTTTAGAAAGGAACTCAATAAACGAGTTGATGCTTATTTTAAGACTGAAAACATTGCGACTAGAGATAATCCAGCAATGTACATCAAGACATTGATGATTTTTGGATGGGTAATTTCTGCTTGGACATTTACTCTCTTCGGCCCGCCGCAAATGTGGATCAAAGCAATTGGCTGCGTTTTTCTAGGCTTTGGCATTGCTGCTATTGGTTTTAGCGTCGGACATGACGCTAATCATGGCGGTTATTCTAGTAAGAAATGGGTCAATAATGTTTTGGGTCTGACATACGATGTCATAGGGGTATCTAGTTATCTATGGAGATACCGCCATAATTTTTTACATCATACCTTTACGAATATATTAGGACATGATGTGGAAATACATGGTGATGGATTAGTCCGTATGACACCTTATATGGAGCATAAATGGTATCACTCATTCCAACACATATTCATTTTATTTATATATACAGTCATACCAATTTATTGGTCTATTGCTGATATCCATACAATGGTTTTCAAGCGTAAATACCATTCTCATGCAATCCCTACACCCAAACCGCTAGATATGATTATCCTTTTTGGGGGTAAATTAATTTGGCTGGCACTTTTTTTAGCAATACCAATTGCAATAGGATACACACCTATTCAGACTATTCTTGGATTTCTGATCACTTACATGACATATGGAGTACTAATTTGTTTAGTTTTCATGCTGGCTCATGTTTTGGAAACAGCAGAGTTTATTCAACCAAATTCTGAACCAGAACAAATTGATGATGAATGGGCAATTTTTCAAATAAGAACAACTGTTGATTTTGCTCCTAAAAATCACTTTTTAAACTGGTACCTAGGTGGGCTTAACTATCAAGTTGTTCATCATTTATTTCCTCATATTTGCCATATTCATTATCCAAAAATAGCTCCCATATTAGCAGAGTTATGCGAAGAATTTGGTGTGAAGTATAATGTTTACCCAACTTTGACAGAAGCGCTTACTTCTAATTTCCGTTGGCTAAAACGTATGGGGACTGAACTGAATCAAAAATATCCAGATGTCGCTTTAGCGGAAAAGTAATATCGCAATATCCTAGAAGGGTATCGCTAAACAAACAAAGCCAGCCTCCGTAGGCTGGCTTTTTTATGTGAGATGCACTCAATAAATATTTGTTCGACTTGTTTGCCCAGCTTTATCTTTTAAAACCGACCATTTCCCTGGACAATGTGCTTGACTGTAGTTAAGGTTTCCAGGCTAATAAATCCTCGGCGATGACCTTTTTGGTTAGACATTCCTAAAAATACTGAATCTCCGCGCGAAGGATTACGGGAAAAACGTGGGGAGGTGTTGATATATGTAGAAGCGCTGTTTACTCCTAAGGCAAATTGCCGACTTTCTTGGTAGGATTCAGTTACAATGCAGTCAGCATGACCGCTGCTGTATTGATTAATCCAGGCGATCGCAGCCTCTAAGCTATCCACCAATTTAAAAGCTACTGTCTTGGTTAAATAAGCGCTTCCCCATTCTCCTTCTTTAGCTAGTTGCAACTGGGGGAAGGCTTCTACTAATTCTGCATCACCTTTGACTTCAAAACCTTTTTCCTTCAAGCTGTTCCACAGAACTGCTAAGGAAGATGGTAAGGCTTGTCGATGAATTAGTACCTTTTCAATGGCATTCACTGGATCTGGTTCGCTTTCATGGCTATCCATAATCATCCAACGCACCATTTCCAAGCTGCTATTCAGCGACCAGTAGAGGTAACAGTTGCCCATTGCTGACTTTAAAACTGGGCAAGTAGCCTGGCGCATTACCTGCTGTACTAAGCTGGAACGTCCATAGGGAATTACCAGATTTAAGTATTGGTCTTGGATGACTAAATCCCGAATGGAAGCGCCATGTTCAGCCGTAATCAGTTCTAAACAGCTTGGTGATAAACCAACTTCTGCGATCGCATTTTGTAGTACATTAGCGATCGCCTCGTTAGAATGGCTGGTTTCAGTGCTGCCTTTAAGAATGATACTGTTGCCAGTTTTGATACATAAACCAGCTGCGATCACCGCTAAATCGGGAAAGGCCTCATAAATAAATCCAATTACTCCCAAGGGCATTAACTGGGAGTAACTCTGGGAATCTTCCTGTTGATAGTCAGCGTTTCTCACCCGCCGTAGCGGATCTGATAATTCCCCTAACCGTTGTAGGATATCCACTGTCGTCTCTAGCCGTGTGGGAGTTAATTTCAGCCAGTCTAAAATCAACTCTGGCACTGCCATTTCCCGACTTGCTTCTAAATCCAAGGTGTTAGCTTCTAGAATGTCGTCAAATGACCGTTCTAGTGCCCGTGCCATAGCCAATACAGCGCGACTGCGGTCTGCTCCCTTTGTGATCCCCAATTTTAGGGAAGCTTGATAAGCGCGTTTAGCGCTCTTCATTGGTTCGGGGTTATCATCAAAAGCTTCAACGGTCATTGAGTTAACGTCTGTAGGTAAGCCAGACCATTAGTGCTGGCAGAATAGCCAACAGCACCGCCACCATTGCCCATGCAATAATGCTGGAACCATTTGCTAATCGCAGTGCTAATGGTAACCATATAATCACTAGCACGAAAATAATGCCCAGCGCTATCGGCAAATAGCTTTCTCCTAGTCGAGGATGAACAACATGCCAAGTATTACCCATCCAGCGCCAAGCTCGCTTGTAGGGATAAGTGGTGGAGAGTTGCTCTAGGACATAAGCATCATTTTCCACCACAAAGATTTGTTGACAGCGATCGCAACCAAATGCATCTGTCAGCGTAATTGGAATTAACCGTCCCCGACGACGACAGGGACAGGGATATTCCGTGTTAAAGTCAATTTTTTCAGGTTTTTGAGATTGCACAAGCGTTCTAATAACTTGAGCGTGTTTTTCACAAGCTGCGAGAATACTATTCCCTAATTTATGCTTTAGGTACTAGTTTCTTGCTGTTTAACTTTTTTATATAGATAAAGATAGGAAGCCAAAACTGCCATGATTCCCAAGGGTAGATGAGGGCAAATCGGGCTGTCGTAGCTGCCATCTTTAGGTTCGGATCTTTGACCAAACAATATGTTTGTGCTGTTCTTCCCTGTAGTTGGCAACCTTATTTAAGAATTTCCTACTCTTCATCTGTAGCTTAAAAAGTAACATAGTTGCGTTTTTTAGGCATTTACTCTATTTGAATATCTGACACAATTTTCAGTTTACGTGCCGATATCTTATAAAACAACCGTTCACATAGACTATGCCTAAAAAATCAGTACCAGAAAATTAAGTATTTAACTTTCAACAGTGCCATAGGTTCTCCTTTGAGTCACCTGCATCTGTTTTCGGTTATCAAAACTTGGTCAGCATTCCTCCATAGTTTATTCTTTGCGGTCATCATTTAAGTATTTTTACTTCTTTTGTCCAATAAACCAGAGGCATCTCTTGAGAGCAGGAAGTTGCAGAACATCATTTAAGTTTATCTAGTTCTTGCTCTTAAGTAGATTTTGGCTAATATCACTGCCAAAATAGGCTTGCACCTGACAACACCGCTATTAAAATAGCCACCATTAATCCAGTGTAGTACACCGTACAAAAAAACAATGGGCTACATATATGAAAATTAGCTTAAGCTAATTTCTCTTAAAAAACTTTTGGTCAGATCTATTCTTTACTTCAAGCGGGTAACGCGATTCGAACGCGCGACATTCACCTTGGCAAGGTGACGCTCTACCACTGAGCTATACCCGCAATCTTTAACCGAATACTAGCTTCCCACATCTATTCCTGTTTGTCAAGCCCTTTATTTGAGTTTTGAGTGTTGAGTTTTAAATTTTCCAACTCAGCACTCATTACTCAGCCCTCAGCCCTAACCTAGCCAAGTTCTTCTGACTCAGGCGCAAAATTACCTAAGCTGGCGCTAGGAAAAGAAGCTGGTAGAGATTGGGTATTACGAGAGTATGGCTCTGAGAGATTAGAGCGCAATTGCCGCATGAGGCTAGCCATTTCTAGGGCATTCATGGCGTAGTCCCAACCATGATTGCTTTTAATGCCTGCTCTTTCTAAGGCTTGTTGCATGGTATCCGCTGTCAAAATGCCAAAAATCACCGGTACACCAGTTTGAAAGCCTGCGGCGGCAATGCCCTTGGCTACTTCCGAAGAGACATAATCAAAATGAGGTGTTTGCCCTCGAATCACAGCACCTAGACAAATTACGGCATCATAGCGATGAGTAAGTGCTAATTGGCGGGCTACTACGGGTACTTCAAAACTTCCTGGAACCCAAACGTAGTCTACTTGATTGCCGTGGGGGTTAGTATCTACGCCGTGACGTTTCAAGCAATCTTGACATCCTTCCAGCAGCTTGACAGTAACTAGGTCGTTGAATCGACCAATCACCACCGCAAACCGCAAAGGTTCTGTTTGAGTAAAAGTTCCCTCAAAAACTGCCATGACTGCCTCTTAACAAACTATACTTTAAGGCCAATATACATTCCCTGTTTAAATGTAGAAGAGCAGAAAAGCACAATCAGCTAAAAAGAACAAGGTGAAAGAAATAATCTATCCTTATCACTTTTTAACTTGGCTCTTCTGCCCCTATGGTGTCTATGCTATTTGACTGCGCCCGTAAGCTATTGCTTATACGACAAAAAAGTTTAATATCCCGACTAAAATCACCAAGGCAAACCAAACTCCAGAACCAACCCAGAGTAGCTTTTTCGATTCAACCCAATTTTGGGGCGTGGCATAAGCAACGGGAACACCAATCACTAATACAAAAGACAGCAGAACCAGTGCCAACAAAGAGATTTGGAATATTATGGTCATTTTGGCTTCTCCCAAGACAGCGAAATACTAAAGATAGAATATCGTACAGGGTAACACTGACATTTTTTCCTTAATTGTTAAGCTAGCAGAAATTGCGTCACTATAGTCATTAGTTAGATATTCAGTTGTCAGTTGTTTGGTTTGACTGCTGACTACCGATTACTGACCACTGACTATTGACAACTATGGACTTAATTCTTTGCCACACCACAGCTGATTTTGACGCACTTGGAGCAGCAGTAGGGCTGACGAGGTTACTACCAGGGAGCAAGATTGTGCTAACTGGCGGCTCTCACCCAGCTGTAAAGGATTTTTTGGCGTTGCATCGGGATGAGTATCCCTTAATTGAACGGCGTTCAGTTAATCCAGAAAAAATTCGTTCTCTGAGTGTGGTGGATACGCAACAGCGCGATCGCTTGGGTAAGGCTGCTGAGTGGTTAGATTTACCCAATATTCAGGAAATTACAGTTTATGACCATCACGTAGGGCAACAGGGGAATATTCCGGCGACGCAATCTTATATTGCCCCAGTGGGAGCCGCTACAACCTTAATGGTGGAGCAATTACAACAATGCCAAATCTCTCTTTCTCCAGCGGAAGCCACGGTGATGGCTTTAGGTATTCATGTTGATACTGGCTCGCTGACATATGAGCAGGCGACACCACGGGATGCTTTGGCCTTGGCTTGGTTAATGCAACAAGGAACCAGTTTGTCAGTGATTTCTACTTACATTGACCCTGGTTTATCGCCCCAATTGCAACAACTATTAACCGAGGCTTTAGATAAATTAGATTATCTCTGCTTGCGTGGATATACTATTGCTTCAGTAACTTTAAAAACGAATGAATTTGTCCCAGGTTTATCGAGTTTAGCGTCCCAACTGGTGGAGCTAACAGAAATAGATGCTTTACTGTTGGCAAATGAATATCCTTTGGGAGAAGATGATTCACGTTTAACAGTAATTGGGCGATCGCAGATTCCGGGTACAAATCTCAACCAATTATTTCAGCCTCTAGGCGGTGGTGGTCATTCGCAAGCAGCATCGTTGAATTTACGTGGAGTAGATTCACAAGCAATATTAAAACAACTCCAGAACGAGTTCAAAGCTACTATTCCCCATCCCCCCATAGCTAGAGACTTGATGTCCTCGCCAGTCCGCACAATCCGCCCAGAAACCACAATTATAGAAGCACAGCGCATTTTATTGCGCTATGGGCACTCTGGTTTATCTGTAGTCGATGCCCAAGGGCAACTGCTAGGGATTATTTCACGCCGGGATCTTGATATCGCTTTACACCACGGGTTTAGTCATGCGCCAGTCAAGGGCTACATGACAACAAACATCAGAACAATCACACCGGATACAACACTGCCACAAATTGAAGCACTGATGGTGACTTATGATATTGGGCGTTTGCCAGTATTGGAAAATGGGCAGTTAGTAGGGATTGTGACTCGCACTGATGTATTACGGGAGCTACATCAAAACAGTGCTGAGTTCCAAGCCTTGAGTTCTGAATCTCAACCTTTACTCAGGACACAGCACTCAGGACTAAACACTGATTTGCAAAATCGCCTGACTCCTCAATTGTGGCAGTTGCTGACCAAAGCATCACAAGAGGCAGAAAAACGGGGTTGGCATCTTTATCTGGTTGGCGGTGCTGTGCGGGACTTGCTATTAGCTGAGGAAGCAGCAGGCACTTTAATAATCAAAGATATTGATCTTGTAGTCGATGGCTTCCATAAAGCGGCAGATGTTGGTGCTGGTGTAGAACTGGCAAAGGCACTACAACAACTTTACCCAGAAGCTCGCTTAGAAATCCACGGGGCTTTTCAAACTGCTGCCTTGCTATGGCATAAAGACCCAGAATTAGATTCTTTATGGGTAGATATTGCCACTGCTAGAACAGAATTTTATCCTTATCCGGCGGCGAATCCAGAAGTCGAGGCTAGTTCCATTCGTCAAGATTTATATCGTCGAGATTTTACGATCAACGCCATGGCACTGCGGCTTACTTACCCCCGTGCTGGTGAATTACTTGATTTCTTTGGTGGCTTACTAGATTTACAGGCAAAGCAAATTCGGGTTTTACACTCTAACAGCTTTATCGAAGATCCCACCCGGATTTATCGTGGCGTGCGCTTCGCCGTGCGTTTCGGATTTCAGATTGAACCGCAAACCGAAGACTATATCCGTTATGCCATCAACAGTGGCGTTTACGATCGCACTGCACAAGAAAATAGCAGAACCCCAGCCTTGCAAACTCGCCTGAAAGCAGAATTGAAACAAATCTTGGAAGCTCCTTACTGGCAACCCGCTTTACAGTTACTCGATAAGTTGGAGGCATTGCAGTGTATTCATCCCACCCTCAAGCTAGATACAGAAATTTTACGGCAACTACGCTTATTAGAGCGCTGTTTGCGACGATTTGACCGCCAAGAAACCTTAATTAACTGGCAAATGCGCTTAGAAACATTAATCGCCCACATATCGCCAGAATATCGAGAGAAAGTAGCGAAAAATCTGCAAATGCAAGAGGATAGCATTAGCAGATTGAAGAATTTAGCTGAAATAAAAGCTGAGATAACAGCTTCATTATCGAATTTTAAACGCCCCAGTCAGGTAGTCAATTTGCTGCGACAGTATGATTTACCAACCCTGATTTTAATCGCTTTGCAAAGCCCGCGATCGCACCGACGGCAGATTTGGCATTATTTAACAGTTTGGGCTAATGTTCAACCAATTATCAATGGTAACGACTTAAAAAAACTCGGCTACAAACCCGGCCCACAATATCGTCAAATCCTCGATAATTTACTAACCGCCACCTTAGATAGTGTAATTACAAATAAAACCGAAGCCCAAGAATTTTTAACCAAGAATTACCCTCAATAAATCCTCTCCTTTGTGCGCCTCCACGCGACGGACACTTGCTTCAAGCCGTGGAACCGCAAGGGCACAGTGTCCTCCTCTGCGTGAAAAAAATTCAAATTTCCTTCAGTGAAATTTATGCAGGGGTGAATTTTCAAGTTGGGGCAGAATAAATTTCGGCTTGTCTTTCAGTAAATACTTAATGATTCGCGTTTCCGCTCATTTCAAGATATCGCTAACTAATAGCTTGAAATGAGCAGAAATATAAATTGAAGCTAGCAAGTTAAAGAGTTAGAGATATAAAGTGGTTTTGAGGAAATCAATACTTAACTACTTTGGACGTAACTTTCTCAGTCATTCGATATCGATAAATTAACTTTTAAAGAACCCTTATTGTCATCGTAAAGCTGACGATTGGGAACATCATTCATTAAAAAATAAACAGTTTCTTTTGGCCCTAGCTCGAATGAACCTTCCTCACCATAAGCTATACATTTACTCCCATCACTCTTAACTACTAAGGCTCCAAGAGGAAATCTACTACACTGTGTGGTATTAGATAGAAAATCAGGATCGCCTTTGGCTGAAATATAACCCTTGGCATGCTCAGGAATTCCAGCACCAGTATAACCTTCAGGAATAGCCTGCCATTTACCATCAGCTTTAAATTTTATCTGTAAACTTTTATCTTGCTTATTAGTAAATTCAGTGCCTTGCATAGAGTCAGCATAAACATCTAAAACTTTAGTTTTGACAGTTTCAACAGTAGGATTTGTTGCCGGATTCGTAGGTTTAACAGCATTAATTAATCCTGCTGAACCAGCTACGGCTGTAATTACGGCAGCAAGTCCTGTAAGAATTCCTGGAAAGGTAGTCCAGAAATTATTGGACTGTTTGGTGTCATCACTCATGTAGGTTATACTCCTTAATGTTTTATTTAATTCTTGAATTAGATTCGTTATTGTCTAACCATTGCTCGATTAGCTCAATTACTACTTAGTTCATTTTTTTGCCCTGCAAAATACAGGTAGCATGGAATTTTTTCTTAAGAGCATCTGCAATGCCAATGTGCATTTGTTGACTTTGTTGTTGCTATGGACAAAGCTACAAAAGTAAAAATGGCGATTCCGAGAAAGTTTCCTAAAAATATTTGTCAATAAATTAAAACTTACGTATTTGCAACGAAAAACAAGGCTTTGCGTTCCCCGGAGGAGTTGCCGTACTCCGACAGTAGAAGGCATTTCTTACTTATGGTCGCAATGACGAAATGGCGCTATTGTTGCGTCCTGGAAATGCAAAATATGTGCAATCTAGCGATCGCATGATGCAAATCTCGATAATAAAGAGGTAATATTCTCTAATTAGAACTGAAGTGGTAACAGTAATCCAACACCTACTGTTGTTTCATTATCAGCTTTGACTCTCAGGCTATCAAAAGGACTGGAACCAAGCCGGTTTGTGGCGTATGCTTCTAATTGCAGACCAGAAAACAAACCAGGATGCCAACGTAAACCTACAGTCCAGGGGATAATTGTCTCACGCTGGTTGCCAATAAAGCCGTTACCTTTATCTGCTAAGTCTAAACCAACCTCTGCGATCGCAGACAAGTTTTGAGCCAGAGGAACTGATCCGCCAATGTTGAACCCAGCAATTTCTAATCCTCTACGTTGTACAAATCCCAAAATAGGAGTTAGCCAAGCCGCACTTCCACCTTGAAATTGATAGTGGATGGGAGTAGAGAGAGTGACAACGAATAATTCTCCTTGTTCGTATTTCTCGTTGCTAAAAGCAAACCCAGCCTTTTGCAATCCTAGTTCTTGAAATCTATTGCGATTATTTTCAATAAAGTTAATAAAAGGGTTGTTTGCCCGTGCTATTGTGCCTGCAACACTTAAGGTAAATGGATCACCGTCTGCTTGATGCAAAAAGCGAATCTTACCGCTGAACCCAAATAACGACTCATCTATAGTACCGGGAACATAGTCGAGAAAAGCACCAATTTCTAAATCATCTAGCAGTCCGTAGCGAATGCTAGATAATATTCCCTGCCCTCCTCCTTGTAAACTTAGTAATAATTGATTCTGGGGAACTGTACCTCCATCCAAGTTGCTAAATCCAGCGTATGTAGTTGGAGGTGGTTGCTGGGTTGGACGAAAATGTTCGGGATAGCGGCGGTTGGCGCTGGTAATACCAGGTAAAAAAGTCACACCAAAGCCTAAGGCAGTGTACTCTCTATCTGCCACTATAGACAAAGGCCCTGTATTACCTAAAGTATTAGAAACAAATAAATCTGTAGACAACCGGGGATTAACTATATACCTCAAGCCCGCATTGTAAGCAATAGTGCGACTAGGCAAACCTGTATCACGGTTAATTGTGTTATTGCCTGTAAATGGTACAAAAGCATCACCCCATAATATTAATCGTGAATTTAGCTTATAACTCACACCTCCTGCTACCCCAAATGTAGTACCAAAAGATCCAGAGTTTGGTACAGGAAGTCTATTTAGATATAAGGCATTATCTTCAGGTAAAAAACCTACCTTGGGCGATAAAGTAAACTGCCAGCTGTCATTAGGTGTGATGGTATAAGGTAATTCTAGGGAGAAAACCGTTTGTTGATTTTTTCCTGATGCTACAATACCAGTATTATCAAAAAATTGGAAAGGACGACCTCCATTTCCTACAGAAACAGCAAAAACACCGCTTAAAGCTTGCGTAGCATTCTCACTCTGCCAAAGTCTTTGTTTAGCTTGTAAAGTGAATTCTTGAAAGAAATTTGTACCGGCGTTTCTGTTAGTATTTACATCTCGATTGACGCGTTGAGCATTAAAACTACCCTGACGGATGGGGCCAGAATTATCAACTGTCTGTGCATCTAGAGTGAGTTCCAGGTTATTAGTAACACCCCAGCTAAACCCAATAGTAGGCTGATCGGTGAGTCCTTCACTAAGGTCAGTCCCTGGTGTCAAAAAGCGACGTAGACGCAAAGTTGTTAAGATTTCCCCTTGTCGCAATTGCTCGGCTGTTGTTAAAACAGGGCGACGACTCGGTATAAATAAATTAATCTTCGTTGATTCTTCAAGGTTTTCCCGTGAATTCTCTGCTGATGTTGTGACTTCACCTAATGTATTCGTGCTGTAAATTGGTGTAGCCTCAACCATTGAATTTACTATTTCTAGCAGCTTTTGGTAAGACTGGGTTTTGTAACTAACTTTATAAAATTGATTATCTTGCTGCCAAATCAGATGAGAAAACTCAGATTTAGGATTTTGCTTTTGTCCCTCTAATAAATATCCCTGAATGTTTTGAGACAAAACAATAGGCGTTGCGATGTTTTGATATTTTTCTAGCTCTTTCTCAGTGTCTATATTAGCCTGAAAATCTGTGGTAATAATACCAACCAAGCAACCACTTTGTTGTTGTTCACAGGAAAAAATATTAATTTTTAAACTTGGTCTAGAACTGAGATAAAAAACATTAATATATTTGCTAGTTTGCCCCTCCCAGTTATCGCTGAGTGATATGTGAGATGGCAAGCGCATTACCCAGCCTGGGGCTAGACTAGCTTTTATTTCCTTGAGGCGGGGAGTAAAAATCTCAGCAGTCAGGTTAGAAGCTGTAGCTACACTTTTTAAGACATGACCAGACTGGTTGAGGTTTTTTTGCAAATTTTGGGACTCAGATGCTATGGTTGTCTGGGGTTGTAGATTTAGAGCTTCAGCCAGTTTAGGAGATGCTTGAGCTTCATGGCTGAATTCCTGTAAAGCGAAAGCAGCTAAAGTAGAAATAGTAGTGATTAATACACGCATTCTATTAAAACTAATGATTTATCTCCGTAGCTTGGTCTTGTAGTCCAGTCTGCAATGATATTCATAATTAAATATATCTACGCTAAAAACCTATTCAGTTCGGTTTTAGTATACTTTCTTTGCAGTAAAGGCGTAAACTTCAGTATTATAATTTACTTGGTTTTGCTTCGCTTACTCGTTTTCGTTAATCTTTTATTACAGGCGTCTCGTCTATCCGGTTTATACAGGATGTTGAGCCTGCGAAAACTAGGGGTGAATCAGATAAATTTATATTGCCACTTCATTAAACATTGAGCAGCCTTCTGAAATTCTGTTATGGTAAACTGTAGAGAATTAGAATCTCACAACGCCTCAATCAATTTAGTTGACATGAAGTAACATTAGAGAACCGTTGCTGGCAAGCAGCGGATGTCAAAGCAAAAGAATATCTAAGAAATCAGCGAGTTCGCCCAAAGCACTCGTGATTTGAAGTATTAATAATATTCATTATCTACACTTAACTGCCCTTTGAAGGTCTGCGGCAGAGTTACTTTTGAGTGTAAAACACGCCAATGATTTAACAACTTTCAACAATACATTCTCAATTTTATTTCGGGATAGGCGTTCTGCCTGTTCCCTATGTTGGCGTCCTATACAAAAATATTCCCAGCATTTCACTGAATGGGTAGGTGGACGCTATATCACCTAATTTAGGCTTGATAATGCAGAAAAATTCAATTTTATTAGCTGAAGATTTAGGTTACGAACTCAGATCAAACAGGACTTTATTTCAGAAAGTTCAGGTGAGTATTGGTATGAGAGACCGCATTGCTTTAGTTGGTCGTAATGGAGTAGGAAAATCAACGCTACTTCAAATACTTGCAGGTCAAACTCGCCCCAGCACTGGTTATGTATGGTGTAAGGGTAATGTTTCCTATTTACCCCAAATTAGTACTATCCGGCAAGAAATCACAGGAGATACATTACTTGATTTTCTGAGTACTGTATCTGATGAATGGTGGAAAATTGAGGAAATTTTGCAGGCACAATTTCATACCACACTTGATCTATCCCTACCAATTGCTAATTTAAGCGGTGGGGAACTCACAAAACTATTTTTAGCGATCGCTTTAGCTCAACAGCCAAATGTGCTACTGCTAGATGAACCGACAAACCACATGGATCTGCTAGCGCTAGAAAGCTTAAGACAGTTTCTCTTAAATTTCGCTGGCGCATTTGTCATAGCCTCGCATAAACCTTTTTTCTTAGATCAGGTAACACAAGTTACGTGGGAACTCACTTCTGAGGGAGTAAGAGTATATGGAGGCAATTTCTCTGATTATCGAAAACAAAAGGAAATAGAGTTAGATGCGGTATTGAAAGCACATGAAGTTGCCAGGAAGGAACTCAAACGTGCAAAAGCTACAGCTATGCAAGAACAGCAACGCGCAGCCCAATCTCACCGTCAAGGTCGATCAAAATTTCTCGATGGCAGTATTGATAGAGCATCAGCCGGACTGATTAAAACCAAAGCTGAAGCATCCGCTGGAAATGCGAAAAAGAAACATGAGACAGTAGTAGCAAAGGCTACTCAAAAGCTTGCAGATAGTAAAGTAAAAACAACGAAGGCAACAAGTATCCAACTAGAAGAAAAAAGTCACAAGCGCAGAAATCTGATTGATATTCAAGGTGCAAATCTTTGGGTGCCAGAACGCCTTTTACTTCAGAATATACAGTTGCACGTCGCCTCTGGCGATTGCATTGCTACTGTCGGCGCTAATGGTTCAGGTAAATCGAGTTTGGCAAAGGCAATTTTAGGGATGAAGACGCAAGCGGTTTTGGAGTCTGGTGAAGTTTTGCTTGCACCAGCGATGAAAGCTGTATATCTCGACCAAAGCTATGAACTGGTAAATCGCCAGCAGACGATTTTAGAAAATATGCAAGCCGCTAATCCCCATCTCAGCTATCAGTTGTTACGTCAGCAGTTAGGACACTTTCTATTTAAATACGAAGATGTTCACAAAACCGCATCTGTGCTGAGTGGAGGTGAATTGGCAAGATTGGCGATCGCTATGATCACTATCTCAGAAATTGATCTGTTAATTCTCGACGAGCCAACTAATAACTTGGATATTGAAACCGTTGAGCAAATAGTTGCAGGTATCAATGAGTACCAAGGTGCGCTTTGGGTAATTTCCCACGATATAGATTTCCTCAGCCGCATCAACATTACTCAAAGTTTCAAGTTAACTCAGCAAACCTTGCAAATAACAACTTATTTACCTAGTACACCAGAGCAATGTTATCAAGAATTACTGGAATGTAACAATCAATAATCTGTGTTAGATAGAGTGCTAGGCAAACGAGCCAAGACATAAAAATTTTATCAGCAATTTATTCCCAAGGAAATACTAAAGTGAGTTGACAAATACTTGTTTGAGTGTTTAGAAAGAATCGTTGCAAAAATTATTGTATTGACTAGCCCGATAGAGGTATGCATTGCACCGCAAAATGTGAGAAAAGTGGAACACTAAATCTCTAAATCCACACCAACCCAACACTCAAGCAGAAGCCGCAAAGCATACGGGCAAGTTATAATTCTCTTGCGGACAGACGTAACAAAAATTTATGAGTAACCCACTTTTACAAGCCTTTTTCGTAGGCAGAGCAGTAGCAGAAGTAGTCAACGATCGCTTAGAGGTCGCTTTAACTGATGCTTTAAGCGAACTTGGCAAATTCGATGCTGAAGCTAGAGAGCAGCTGCGTCAGTTCACAGATGAAGTTTTAGAACGGGCAAATCGGGCAGCAGAAGCAGCTAATGTCGGTCAATCTACCACAGGCACAGGCACTAGGTCAGCTACTACCGATCCAGTTGACTTACAAGCCATGATTGATGAACTGCGAGCAGAAATCGCCCTATTACGAACTGAATTGCAAAAGTATCGTAGTAATTCAATATAAAAGCTGGGCAAAAATAGATATAAGAGCATTCCTGTCTTGAGATTTTAGTCATCAGTCATTTGTTGATGATTTTTGACAAATGACCAAAAGCTAGGCTAACTCAGCACAGTCTTTGCTCGATTTTGATCATAAAAAGTTTAGGAATCAGAGTGTCTTTTCTTCCAGGTAATTCGGTTAAAAACCAACGGTACGCAAAAAATATGGAACAAGGTTATTCGGATAAGGCATACCGTTGGAATCGTGAAAATTATTCTAGCAGACGGCGCTTTGTGGACATTTGGTCTTTCGTATTGACCTTAATGTTCAAGCTTTGGCGGTACAACAAATCTTGGAGTTATTCTGGCGGAGTAACTGAGGTAAAGCAAGCTGCAAGGCGCAAACACCAAGCTGTCTGGATTCGTAATACTCTGCTCGACTTAGGCCCAACCTTTATCAAAATTGGGCAGTTGTTTTCTACCCGTGCTGACATTTTCCCTGGCGAATATGTAGAAGAACTGGCAAAGTTGCAAGACAAAGTGCCAGCTTTTAGTTATGAGCAAGTAGAAGCAATTATTCAGCAAGAATTAGGTAAAAAAATTCCTGATCTTTTTCAGAATTTTGATCCTATTCCTTTAGCTGCCGCTAGCTTAGGGCAAGTTCACAAAGCTGTGCTGCATACTGGTGAAGCAGTTGTTGTCAAGGTACAACGCCCTGGACTAAAGAAACTATTTGAAATTGATTTACAAATACTCAAAGGAATTACCCGCTACTTTCAAAACCATCCTAAATGGGGGCGAGGGCGAGATTGGATAGGGATTTACGAAGAGTGTTGTCGTATTCTTTGGGAAGAAATTGATTATCTTAACGAAGGTCGTAATGCTGATACTTTTCGGCGGAACTTTCGCGGCTACGATTGGGTAAAAGTCCCTAGAATTTATTGGCGTTACACCTCGTCACGAGTGCTGACCTTGGAGTATTTGCCTGGAATTAAAATTAGCCAGTATGAAGCAATAGAAGCAGCAGGTTTGGATCGCAAGATTATTGCCCGTCAGGGCGCTCAAGCCTACTTACTTCAGTTGCTCAATAATGGCTTTTTTCATGCTGATCCCCACCCAGGAAATATTGCTGTCAGTCCGAATGGGGATTTGATATTTTATGATTTCGGCATGATGGGGCGGATTAAATCCAACATCCGTGAAGGGCTAATGGAAACGCTGTTTGGTATTGCCCAAAAAGATGGCGATCGCGTTGTGAAATCTCTGATTGATTTGGGGGCGATCGCAGCTGTAGAAGACATGGGGCCAGTGCGGCGTTCTGTCCAGTATATGCTGGATCATTTCATGGATAAACCCTTTGAAAACCAATCCGTCGCGGCAATCAGTGACGACCTTTACGAAATAGCTTATAATCAACCATTTAGATTTCCAGCAACCTTCACTTTTGTGATGCGAGCTTTTTCCACTCTTGAGGGAGTTGGCAAAGGCTTAGATCCAGAATTTAACTTTATGGAAGTTGCTAAACCATATGCAATGCAACTTATGACCAATATGAATGGTTCTGAGAGCAATAGCTTCCTCAATGAATTAAGTCGCCAAGCAGTTCAGGTCAGTACTACTGCATTTGGACTACCACGTAGATTAGAAGATACGCTAGAAAAGCTCGAGCGAGGAGATCTGCGCCTGCGGGTTCGTTCTTTAGAAACTGAACGTCTGCTCAGGCGACAAAGCAATATTCAAATGGGAATTAGTTACGCTCTGCTCATCTGTGGATTTACCCTTTCAGCCACCATTTTATTGGTGAATCATTATGTATTGTTGGCAGTGCTGGCTGGTTTAATTGCAGCAGCTGTCTCAGGAATACTGATACGATTACTTTTACGCCTCGACCGTTATGACCGTATGTATTAATTGTTGTAGTAAAAATTTATGAAACTTAACTTCACGGGTTTTAGCGATCCGGGACTTGTTCGTTCTAATAATCAGGATGCCTACTATATCGACCCAGAGGGGCGATTTTTCATTGTTGCCGATGGTATGGGTGGTCATGCAGGAGGAGAGGAAGCAAGCCGGATTGCTACTCGCGAAATTCAAGCATATTTGGAGAACAATTGGCAATCCTCTGAATCATCCCAGGAATTGTTAGCGCAAGCTTTATGGAGAGCTAATGAAGCGATTTTGCAGGATCAGCAAAATTATCCAGAACGCGCTGACATGGGTACAACAGCTGTAGTAGTAGTTTTTCGTGCTCCAGAGTCACCTTGGTGCGCTCATGTTGGTGACTCAAGGTTATACCGCTTTCGAGAATCACGATTAGAGCAGATTACAGAAGACCATACTTGGGTAGCAAGAGCGATCAAATTGGGTGATATCACTTTCGATGAAGCGCGGATTCATCCGTTTCGTCATGTTTTATCGCGCTGTTTAGGGCGCGAAGACTTACATCAAATTGATGTGCAACCCTTAGATGTAAAAGTTGGCGATTTGTTGCTGTTATGCAGTGATGGTTTGACA
The DNA here is from genome assembly GCF_059505145.1 of Mojavia sp. Taxonomy (NCBI): domain Bacteria; kingdom Bacillati; phylum Cyanobacteriota; class Cyanophyceae; order Nostocales; family Nostocaceae; genus Mojavia; species Mojavia sp. The sequence continues at coordinate 21,919 of NZ_JCACKA010000058.1, read as the reverse complement.
GAAGAACTGGCTGATCAGAACATAACTGACTGCCTCAAAGAAAACTATTTAGTAGAAAAAGCTGTTTACTCTCTAGTTGAGGCGGCTAAAGCTCAAGGTGGACACGATAACATCACAGTTGCTATTGTCGCAGTTGAAGATACTTCCCAAAATAGCCAATAGTTGAAGTTTCAAAAGTCACAAAACCTGCACTTTTGCCTATTTAAGGTAGATATACTCACCAATTTGTTCAGGTTGAGCATTTTTCCTATTTACTACTTGATAAAACTATTTCTAGCCTCCGAAGTTATCTCAGGAGGCTTAATTTACATAATTTGCTGAATTGACATCTTGCACGTAATGAGGTATAGCGAATATAATTTCCACCAATTCCCTTTGATTTTTTTATCCTCTAAGAAATCTTCTCTAATGAAAGGTTAAAGGAGGTTTAAGGGAAATATAAGGGTGTCAACCGACCAATGGTTAGACAAAAGTAACTTTCCCCCAATCTGCTTTAGTAGACTTGGGTTCTATATCAGTAGAGTTAGGAGTCAGCTACCCAAACAGAAAATCAGTCCATAAGAGTATGGGCAAAATTAATCCATAAGGGGTGGGCAATTCGTCAAACAATTGTTATCTTTCTTAATACAGAGGAACAAATGTGGCAACGATACCCGTCCCAGTATCATCCCTTTAGGGCTTCTGTGACCGATATAACCTTTACGCGTTGTTTTCTGGAGTAACTATGAACCGACCAATCGAACTATCCTTGGAACAGCAATTTAGTATTCGCTCATTTGCCACTCAAGTTCAGCATATGAGCCACGACCAAGCTAAAGACTTTTTGGTAAAGCTATATGAACAAATGATGGTGCGGGAAGCAACTTATCAAGAGCTACTCAAGCACCAGTGGGGCTTAGATTCAGGTTCCACTATGGCATAGATTCCTTCTAGTGTCGCAGTGGGCGACCTCCTTCTCTTGCTCGGTTCCAAGGAGGAAAGGAGCTGGGGATGTTGGGGCGTCAACTTCGATTAGCAATTTAATAATGTACCCTAACCTAAAGGTCAAACTTACTATGAGCGTTAGCCAAACTTACTTTTAGCTATCGTGATACTTATCCATGTTCACACTAAATGAAAAACTCCAAACCCTACAGAGGAAGATTTGTAGAGATTCAAGTAAAAGCAGTTTCTACAACTCGTATCGTAGCTAATTATATTTTTTATAAATAAAACGTACAACTAAATATAGATTTTTTTTAATAAAAGTTAACATTATTAGAGCGCTCACTCCCAATATTGCATAAGTTACATAACATACAATTAAATTTACCCTAGCTCGAAAGATGGAATTGGGAACTAGTATTCATTGCTTCCAGCTTTGCTAGAATCATGGGCTTGATTTTTTCATACTCGTGTTTGAGTAAACTTTTACTCATTTGGGGTTCAGCAGACGAAACCAAGACACTACTGTTATTAATCCACTCTTGCATTCGCTCGCATTGGGCCGAAGCAATACTGGAAACTAGCATATGAGAACAACGATGTGGTGTCTCTCTGGCAAAGAACAAGATACGATAATAACCTTTTTGTCCTAGCAGGTGAGCTATTTCCTGTCCAAGATTTGTTTTGAGATCAAGGTAATAAGGCAACCATTTAGGGCCATGTGTGCGGTTGTAGATCACAGTCAGCCATAGCAGCATAGGGTGGGGAATACTAATGAACAGAAATTGATTGTAACGTTTACAGATTAAGCACTTTTGAATTTCCTCTTGCGGTAACATTACCCACAAAGATGGTAAATCCTCACCATTGATGTGAATTTTTTGCGGAAAAACAATATCAGCAATTGGTTTATTTTCAGGCCAAGAATAGATGTGAGTGTTTCCATGCTGAGAAATAGATGTTCGTAAATCGGTCTTGATCTGTTGCTCAAATTCAGCTTTACCTGTAGTGACATTAATTAGGGCATTACTTTCTGGTTGAATGTTGCGCTTGTGATAATGGTGTTCTATGGATACTAAAGTGTTGAGAATGTCATTGATACTTTGAGGGCGATCGCTTGCTGCTTTAGCTAGACAACTCATAACCAAATCTTCCACTTGCTTTGGTAATTGCAAATGGGGAGCAGCCTCAGCAAAAGAAAGCGGCTGTTGATAGCGATGTAGTTTATACCATGCCCCAAAAGAGGAGATTGTTGGCAACAGTGGCATTGTACCGGTGAGCATCTCAAACATCATCACACCCAAACTATAAATATCAGAGCGGTTGTCTAATTCCTTACCCTCCATCTGTTCGGGAGAAGAATAAGCCAGAGTGCCCAAATAATAGTTAGTAACATTGCTATCTGACTGTAGTAACTTAGCAATCCCAAAATCTAGAACTTTGACTAATTCGCCAAAACTGGGATCTTGAATGACCAACATATTGCTGGGCTTTATATCACGATGGATAATTGGGTAGATATTGCCATCAACCGAGATACCATCATGGGCGCACTGTAACCCCAGACAGATTTGACGCACCATGCTTAGAAATCTGGGTAAAGAGAGATTTTGCAGGCGAATAATATTGCTCAGACTTTGCCCTTGCAGGTATTCCATGACATAGAACGGGGTATTATTCTCGTCTACGCCATAGTCCATCACTCGGACAATGTGGATGCTTTTTTGCCCTAGCAAGGCACAGGTTTTTGCTTCTCGCTCAAAGCGGTCTTGCAATCGCATCTTTTCATTTTGAATAGAAAGAGCAAGAAACTTAACAGCTACAGGTACACCTCCCAACAAAACATCTTTAGCACGATAAACTCGACCCATTGCTCCAGTACCAATTAATTCCTGAAGCTGGTAGCGTTTGCTGAGTAAGCGACCGATGTTGGGGTCTGGCATAGAAAATTCGGCTCCAATGTCCAAAAATCGTGGGTGACTCCTGCCCAGTAGACAGGTTGTAAATACTTGAGATTAAAAGTTAGATAAGATAAGCGATTCTGGTAGAGTTACCCTAATGTTTTGCCCCATTTTGCACTTGACTAAACTGAGTACTGAGCTGGGTAAAGAAGTGAAGAACTTATTCAGCACTTTCGGCTCATAACTCTTCATTTATGATTTAGTGTGCCCACTTTTGGCAAAGTACGTAGCTAGTAAAAATATTTTTGTTTGTATGCAAGCTGGGTGAAGAATAAGTAGAAGGCAGCCCCAATGAAAAAATTTTCATCACCATGCATGAAAACGGGACTGGGGACTGTAAGTAAAATAATTCAATTAACTCTCCCCCTGCTCCCTGCTCCCTGCCCTTTCTCTTCTACTCAGCACTCAGCACTCACAACTTAGGACTCAATTTATTTTGACTGACGCTCAAGGTTGGCTTCTATTGTACTGTCTAAAAAATGACCAGAAAGGATAGCGCTGTTTAAGTAATAGGCGTCATCAGATAACTGATGCATGGTTTCAAAACCACTACGACGCTGGCGATCGCCCAATGCCCAGTAACGTTGCACAATGGTGGATAAACCTATCAAGCCCTCGCCTTCAACCTGCCCTAAAAGATTATGCTGAAGTAAAAAAGTATATTGACGTTCGCCATCAAGAAGACGCCCCTTATATTGCAAAGAGATTTCTGAGCGATCGCTGCCTGGAAATACCAATTTTGTTGCCATAGTGAACCAGTTATCTCGATTCCAAGCCACCAAGGTCATACCCTTGACGCTAATTGGCATACTATTACGTTCCAGCCAACTTCCTTGTATTGTCCAGCGTCCGGGTTGCATTAAAAAAGTGTGAGCCACCTTGTGTGTTCCTTGACTTGATCGAGTACCGCCAAGACTATAGATATATATGATGCATGAATGTGTCAGGCAGTCAATAAGTTACAGTATAGCTTTGAGTAGACGGAAATTTTGATTGTTAAGTAAATAACTTAGTTATCATTGCTGACCTAAGTACATTTCTCCTAAAAGCACTTCTTGATCTGCTCCAGTAGCGGTAGGTAGGTTACCAGGAATACCTAGATGTCGCCAGTAAGCTAAAACTGCGAAGGCGATCGCTTCTTTAAAATCCGCACTCAAGCCGACTTCATCTGTAGTTTCGACTGGTACTGATGGCAATAACAACTGTAGCCGATGTTTCAAATAAAGATTGCGACTGCCGCCACCACATAATAGTATTCGATCTGGCAGTTGCGGCAAAAAAGTGCGGTAACTGTAAGCGATCGTAGCAGCTGTAAATTCTGTGAGTGTCGCTAGCAGGTCTGCTGGGCTGAGTTGGTATGCTTCAGCATCTTGTAAACACTGATGTAGGTAAGTTACACCAAATAATTCTCTACCAGTAGATTTGGGCGGAGGCAGATGAAAGTAGTCTTGACTGAGCCATTTTTCTACTAAAGGATTGCAGGGAGTGCCACTTGCTGCCCACTTGCCGTCTTCATCGTAGGTTTTAGCATTATCTGTCAGATGCTCCACAGCAAGATCCAACAGGCTATTTCCCGGCCCAGTATCCCAACCGAGAATTTTAGAGAGCCAGTTATCACGATGGGGAGGGATAAAAGTAACATTACCAATCCCACCGATATTTTGAATACAACGCCCTTCTTGGGGATGACTGAGCAAATAAGCATCAACTCTAGGAACGAGAGGCGCACCATGACCACCAATAGCGATGTCAGCAACGCGGAAGTTACTTACAGTTGTAATTCCCGTTACACGGGCAATCAAAGCACCACGACCGAGTTGGAGACTATAGCCTAGCGATTGAGGATTTGGAAGAATCTTACCTAGTCCCCAGTCCCTAGTTACCAGTCCCCAATGCCCAGGTGGTCGATGATAAACTGTTTGACCGTGGGAGCCAATCAAGGTTGCTGGCTGATGACCAGTTTGAATATTTTCGGCGGCTTGAGCAAAAACTAAGGCGATCGCATCATCTATTTCTGCAAATTCTGCCATGGAAATGGCAGCACCAGCACAAATTGCTAATATTCGTTCTCTGAGGTCGGTCGGGTAGGGATATGTCGCCCCAGTAACCAACTCAACTTTCAGATCCAAATCTGTACCAGAAATCTCTACCAAGGCAGCGTCTATGCCATCTACAGATGTGCCACTCATTAAACCAATCACGCGAGTAGGGACAGTAGTTTGTATAGTTTGCATTAGCAGAGATTATTTTGTAACTTGCGAAGGGTAGTTTATTTTAACGTGAATTCGATGAACCTCACCCCAACCCCTCTCCGAGGCGGAGAGGGGCTTAAATCTTCCAAAATATCAATGAAAAATCGAGGTTTTAAAGCCTCTCTTCTTGTAGGGGAGAGGAATGGAAGCGGGGTTTTCTCCAGCCATCGAATTCACGTTATTTTATACTAATATCGATGTCAAAAATATTAATAATGCTGACTAAAATAGTGCTTTTAGCTACTACTACCAAAAGTTTAAAATTCAAGTACAGGCTGAATCATAAGCGCTCTAATGGATGGAGCATAGGCTGGATTTGTGCGTTAATTTTGACACCAGCCTATTCATGGTTTGACATCTTTGTGCCGTTGCTTGTCCGTTACTATTCCATAGAGCAATGGATTTGGAAACGCTCTTGTCCAAAGACAATGCATTTATTACCAAGAGTATTTGTATCCAAAGAAATGTCTGTCTGATTATTGTTTCTGCCAGGAACTAAATACTGGAGTATCAGTGGTGTCCAAATAGCAATACATACTAGGGACACAATTCCTAACAGAATTTTCTGGGGAACTGGGTTTCGGTTCGACTTGAGTGGTGTTGATTGACTACAAACTTTTTTGGGCGACCAGAAATGATCATTGAAGTTGTAATAGCTCATTGATTAACTACCTCCTACTTTTATGAAACATACTCAGCAATCTTTTAAGCAGTTGTGTAAACAACTTTTATAGATATACGTGGTCTTTGTTCGACTTCAGCAAACTTGATCTGGATATATTTCTCATTTGGTAATTAAATTGCGTATCATCTCATGAATAGATTTTTTACTCAAGTGGGGAAAAGGGAAAAATTAAGAGTTAGAAAATTGATATGTTGCTCTTGCCCAAAAGAGAGTAAGAGAAAGCTTGCAGATACTACAACGTTTTGCGATCGCATGATTGCGCGGAGCGTAGCGCAATCGGGGCTAAGATATTTTGTTTAATAGCTAACCTTGATACTCTCTCAAGAGAGCGATTGGCTACTTTATTTACCAAATTTAACAATTTAACTAGCCTTTGTTATTTGTCATTCTGGCTGCCAAACTTTCTTGCCCACAATTACCCAACGTGTAAGTGTGGTTTTACCCGCGTCTGCGTGAGAGATAATTGCAAATTTAAGGCAACGATTCACCGTCTGGGGAATTGTAAAAATTCACTGACGTGGGCGATCGCATTATATATTTGTGTTTGCATAAGCCTAAAGTTTGATTACTAATTGCTTTACTTGGTAACTCTGATAGCCAGAATCATCAAATCCTTTGTGAAGCGAAAGATTGTCTAGCAGGATGCAACTACAGAGCCATGCTAGATAATCTTATTAATGGAGTTGATAAAGCAATTCTAGGGTGGACACTGATTGCCAATTTTAAGATAATTGCGGCGATTTGTTTTAGCAATACAGTGGCTCACGGCTGAAAATTAAAAGATTGATATTATTTTCGTTCTAAATCGTATATTCTTTTTTGACAGTTATAAATCTCCTTATGGTAATAAAATTAGTTTTAAAGTTTAAGATTTATACTTATCGATTGAACGAGGATTTTTTTCGCTAGAGATAATATATAAAGTAAATCGACGTTTTGAGCAAATGCACTAATTTTTGCGTAAAACACTTTGAAGGAAATTCTCTCAACGCGTTAGCAAAGCTCCTCCGAAGGAGGGTCACTGACTTTTGCCCATTACAAGTTGAGTAAGACGGTATTTTTCAGCAAGGTCAGCGATCGCCTTAGCTATGTTAGTGTTAGTTACACGAATAAAAGTAGCTTCAAATTTTTTGCACAACTTCTCGCAATTGAAAAACCTTTCTGTATTGGCGATACATAACGCATTCCCCATAAATAATTATTAGCTTTGCTCACGATCAATTTCTAGCAGGTCAAGAGCGTAATTTAATCGCAGAACATTCACTCCTGGTTCGCCAAAAATCCATAAAAATCTTCCATCAGTATACTTGTTAATTAAAGGTAGTATTTCATCTTCTTTGACATTACGGGCACGAGCAACTCTCTCCAACTGCTGTCTGGCTGTCTTGAAAGAAATATGAGGATCTAAGCCAGAGCCAGAGGTATAAATTAAATCGGCTGTAGGTTGGATATTCTCCTCTTGGAATTGATTTGCCTGCTCTACAATGCGGTTGAGTAATTCTGGATTGCTAGGAGCAAGATTGCTAGCGCCAGAAATGCCAGTAGGTCTAGCTCTTTTGCCTTGGCTATATCTCACTGTGCTGGGACGACCATGAAAATATTTATCAGATGTAAATACTTGACCAATTAAAGTAGAACCAATTGGTTGGCCATTATTTATATTCCACATGATGCTACCGTTAGCTTGCGACGGGAAAAAAACTTGACCCACTACGAGGATTGCGAGAGGATATATGATTGCAGTCAGCAACCAAAGTACCAGAGTCACGCGCATTGCTCTGATGATTTCTCGAATAATAGACATAAGATTCTTCCACTCGCTCTCAAAATTTAATTTTGAATTGTTAGAAACGCTCTGGCTGAAAAATTACAACAAATAAGTATATAACAAGTCCTACAGTAACAAATCCCAAAATGCCAATTGCCCAAGCAGAGGGACGTTCTAGGATGCCATCAGAGGCAGCATAAACAATTGGGGCAACTGCCAAATTCCAGCACAGCACAATAAAAATCGCTAGTGGCAGCTGTTGTTTGCGCCATTTTGACATGACAAAGGATATTGCCTGTAACATATCCCAATCATCAACTTCTTTCTTCGTGTTCCGATTTCTTTTGTGCATCCCTGGCAGTTGCTGTTTAAGTTTTAATTTTGAATTGCTCAGGTCAATCCCGCCAGCGTTATGAGCATATCTATCAATTTAATAGCGATAAATGGTGTGATTACCCCACCTAAGCCATAAATCAAGATATTGCGTTGCAAAAGCTGATTAACGGTTAGGGATTTAAATTGCACACCTTTTAAGGCTAGGGGAATTAATGCTGGAATCATCAAAGCGTTGTAGATCAAGGCTGATAGTACAGCGGAATTAACACTAGTCAACTTCATAATATTCAAACTTTGCAAGTTAGCAGAGGCAAATATCACCGGAATAATTGCAAAGTACTTAGCAATATCATTAGCTAGAGAAAATGTAGTCAACGCGCCACGAGTAATTTGTAATTGTTTACAAATCCTGACGATATCAATTAGCTTGGTGGGATCAGAATCTAAATCCACCATGTTAGCTGCTTCTTTTGCTGCCTGAGTCCCAGTATTCATGGCTAGACCAACATTAGCTTGTGCCAATGCCGGGGCATCATTAGTTCCATCTCCTGTCATGGCAACCACTTGGCCTGCTGACTGTTCTTGTTGAATCACGTTGATTTTGTCTTCTGGTGTGGCTTCGGCAATGAAGTCATCAACTCCAGCTGCTTTGGCAATCACAGAAGCAGTAATATGGTTGTCCCCAGTTAGCATAACGGTACGCACTCCCAGTCGGCGCAACTGGTCAAAACGTTCGCGGATACCAGGTTTAATAATGTCTTTAAGATAGATAACTCCGTAGATTTCGTTTTCTACGCAAACGGCTAAGGGTGTACCGCCCTGTTGGGATACTCGTTCGTAAACAGCTTCCAGTTCCGGGCTTTCACGTCCGTTACGGAAACGTACAAATTCTTTAATTGCTCCTACTGCTCCCTTGCGTACCTCACGCCCGCTTGGTAAGTTTGTGCCACTCATGCGGGTTGTGGCGGAAAATGCTACTCCTTCTGCATGGTTGTAGTCAAAATCTATTCTTGCGCCTAATTGTTCTGCCAGTCTAACAATCGATTTACCTTCTGGTGTATCATCAAACACACTAGCCACCCAAGCTACATTCGCAACTTCTTCGATTGAGTGACCGTTGAGCGGGATAAATTCTTCGGCCAAGCGATTGCCGAGGGTGATTGTACCTGTCTTATCAAGAACTAAGGTATTAACATCTCCACAAGCTTCGATCGCTCGCCTTGAGGTAGCAATAACGTTAAATTGGGCAACTCGATCCATAGCAGCAATGCCAATGGTACTTAACAAACCGCTGATGGTAGTGGGGATAAGTGCTACTAACAGAGCAATCAATATTGGTACGCTAATTGGACTTTGGGCAGCGTAGGCGAATGCAGGCAGAGTTACGACGACAAATAAAAATATTAAGCTTACAACCGTTAATAATACAGTTAGAGTAATTTCATTAGGTGTTTTTCTACGTTCTGCTTTTTCTAATAAGGCAATCATCCGATCAATAAATCCTTTACCTGAGTCGGCTGTGATGCGGATGATCAGTTCATCTGAGATAATACGGGTTCCACCAGTGACGGAACTGGCAACGTCCGAGCCTGATTCCTTCAGAACTGGTGCAGATTCCCCAGTAATTGCCGATTCATCAACTGAGGCAACACCCATAATCACCTCGCCATCGGCAGGAATAAAATCACCAGCCACTACGTAGACAGTATCACCTCGTTTGAGGCTGGTTGAAGGAACTTCACTAATTGAGCCGTCGGCGGCAAGTTTTTTAGCGATCGTCTCTGATTTTGTTGAGCGCAGGGCGTTGGCTTGGGCTTTACCTCGCCCTTCCGCTATAGCCTCGGCAAAATTGGCAAACCAAACCGTGAGGAACAAAACTCCTGTCAGCAAGCCGTTGAACAGCTGTGGGTTCTGCTGAGTAACTGGCCCGAATAAGCTAGGATCAATCGTTACCAGCAGGGTGATAATTGTGCCAACCCAAACCAAAAACATCACTGGGTTTTTGATGACATTCTTGGGGTTTAGCTTCACAAAAGCATCTTTAATTGCTCTTAAATATATGCCTTTGGTTTTTGCCTTCACCTTTTTGCTTGCTTGGTGGCGATCGCTGGGACGAGAACGTGGGGGTCTTGGTTTGGAGGTAGCTGCAACTGGATTCATAGTATTTGATGAGGGAGGAGTGGAGAAAGTAGGGAAACTGAGAAAGTTGAGGAAGCTGAGGAAAATAAATTATCTTCCCCATCTACCTCATCCTCCTTATGTATCTAATCTGCCTAATTGCCAGAGGCTAATTTAAAACCTTCGGCTATGGGGCCTAAAGCCAAAACGGGGAAGAAAGTCAGTACTCCCAAAATTAGACTTACTCCAGCTGTGACACTAGTAAATAGCAGAGAATCGGTTCTGAGAGTACCGGGTGTTTCGGGCACTGCTTTTTTACGAGACATACTATCAGCCAGCAGCAAAATTGCAATAATCGGTATGTAACGTCCTGCTAAGAGGGGAAATAGGCAACTCAGATTCCACCACAAAGCTGTAGGTGCAGGTTGAGAATTAGCTAACCCTGCCAATGCAGATCCGTTGTTAGCTGCGGCTGAGGCATATTCATAAACTACTTGGGAAATGCCGTGAAAGCCGGGGTTGGTAATTCCAGACAAGGAGATCGGATAAGCTAATGCAATGGCGCTAGGAATTAAAACTGCAATTGGATGAACCGCTAGAACTATACTAGCGAGGACGATTTCCCGCTTTTCAATTTTGCGTCCTAAAAATTCTGGGGTGCGTCCCACCATTAAACTAGTTAGGAATACGGTGAGAATTAAGTAAATAAATAGATAAGCTGTCCCTGTTCCCTGGCCTCCCCAGATAATTTGGATAAATAAGTTGAATAAGGTGGAAAATAATCCTTGCGGCATTAAGGAATCGTGCATACCATTGACAGCACCACTCATGGTGGCGGTGGTCATCACTGCCCATAGCGCTGTTTGTGCCCAGCCAAATCGAACTTCTTTACCTTCTAAATTAGGATGTTCTTGCCCCAAGGTGGCATTGATCAGGGGATTACCTTGCAGTTCTGCGGCTGCTGTGATCCCAACCAAGACCACAAAAATCACAAATACCATCCAGAATAGTAGCCAAGCTTGTTTAATATTGTTGGCGAATAAACCATAGGTGTAAATCAAGGCAGCTGGAATAGAAATCATGGCAATGATTTCTATTAAATTAGAAACACTATTGGGATTTTCAAAGGGGTGAGCAGAGTTAACACCAAAAAAACCACCGCCGTTATCGCCCAGCATTTTAATCATTTCAAAAGATGCCACTGGGCCTCTAGCTATATATTGTGTTCCTCCTTCCAAGGTTTTTACAACTAGGGTTTCTGCTAATGTTTGCGGTACGCCTACTATAAGTAAGGCGATCGCCCCAATCACAGAGATGGGTAACAATATACGTGTGATGGCGCGGGTGAGATCGACATAAAAATTCCCCAAATTTCGGCCTGTTAATCCGCGAATAAAGGCGATTCCTACTGCCAATCCGGTAGCTGCTGAGGTGAACATCAAAAAACCTAAAGCCGCTACCTGGCTAAAATAACTCAAGGTTGTCTCACCTGAGTAGTGTTGTTGGTCAGTATTTGTCACGAATGAAATAGTGGTGTGCAGCAATGTGTCCCAAGTAGGCGCACCAAAACCATTGGGATTCCAAGGTAAGAATCTCTGAAAATATATCAACGAATACACTACAATGCCCATGAGCAGGTTGCTGCATAATATCGCCCCAACATACTGCCAACCCGTCATATTATCTTTCCTACCGACACCTGCTAGTGCGTAGATACTTCGCTCTATAGGATTCATTAAGGAATCAAGCAGTGTTTTTTCTCCTAAGAAGACACGCGCCATGTATCTTCCCAAAACAGGAGTAATTGCTATGACAATACATAGCGTTAAGGCAATTTGTAAAAAACCTTGTCCCATATTGTTCGTACTCAATAAAATTTAAATGATAGACGGTTAAAACAGTTAAAAATGAAACTTAACACATTAACTGCTTAATAATGTCCTTTATCAACTCAATTTAGTTATTGAGATTTACGATTTTCATCTTTTACTATTGTCCAGAAACTTCTTGAAGTTTCTGTCAAGGATATTTAAACTTTAGTCTTGAGCTTTTATATCGCTTGCAAATACTATGCGTTTAGACGATAGATTTCCGGCGATTACTAATTTAATATTTTCTTAGAGGTTGTTTGAAAAGTGTTTCGCTGTGATTTTGGGTACTTTTAGATCCTCCCTAACCCCCCTTAAAAAGGGGGGAACCGGAATTAAAGTCCCCCTTTACAAGGGGAGCCACTGCGCCCTTGCGGGTTTCCCGACTCCCTCAGTGGCGTGGATTTAGGGGGATCTAGAACGTTTTGCTACCGACAAGAAGACTTTTCAAACATCCTCTTAGATAAAATACTTGGTATCTTTAGTACACATTATTTTACTTAGAAAGTATAAAATTACACTTTCTGTTTATTTAACCCCAAATAAAAGAGAAGTTAGCAAAAAATTATATTGCATATTTAAAATATTTGACGAAAATATTTACTATTGTTCCAGAGCTGAAATCAGACAAAAACTTTTCAAGATCATTTCATTGTTCCTTGTGAGCGTAGCTCATGAAGTCTCTTGCATAAACCTATATTTTGTATAAAGAACGACAGATGCACACAGTCCACAAATGCGATCGCACCTGCGTGATCGCCCTTGACGCTGCACTCCGCGCAATCGCGCAAAGCGCAGTGCTGTAAGCAATTTAATTGCAGACCGATGTATTAACATATCAATGCCATTGCGTGGCAAATCGAACCTACCACATCAAACTCATTGATTTCGTCCGTTATCATCACATAATGTTTAACGGATCTACATCTATCGTCAAGCTAACAGAACTTGGACAGAGCGATCGCACTTCCTCCCAATCTGGTAACTTTGGCAACGCATTCGGATCAAGCTTAATTAATATCTGCCAGCGGTAACGATTTGCTACCCGTACAATACTAGCTGGTGCAGGGCCTAATATCTCAAATTCTTCTCCTGTACCCAATGCTGTGGCTATTATCTGAGCCGCATTCTGCACTTGAATGGGATCGAGACTGCTTAATCGCAACAATATTAACCGTCCGTAGGGAGGATAATTGAGTGCTTGCCGTTGTTCTAATTCGGCAGTAGAAAATGACTGATAATCGTGGTGTCGTACTGCCTCAATTACCTCATGTTCTGGGTTGTAAGTTTGCACAATCACCCTACCTGGATCTTCACCTCTACCAGCACGTCCAGCGACTTGGGTTAAAGTTTGAAATGCCCGTTCACTGGCGCGATAATCTGATAAATGCAGCAATCCGTCAGCAGCGACAACACCCACAAGTGTCACCTGTGGTAAATCCAAACCTTTGGTGAGCATTTGTGTACCTACTAATAAATGTGCTTCACCGTTGGCAAATCTGGTGAGTAGGGTACGGTGTGCGCCTTTGTTGCGGGTGGTGTCGCTATCAAAACGGATGTATTTCAGTTCGGGAAACTGTCGCGCTAATTCTTGGGCTACCCGCTGAGTACCACTACCAAAGAATTTTAGATAAGGGGAAGCGCAGTCGGGGCAAAATTGCGGATGCGATCGCCCATAATTACAGTAATGACAACGCAATAATTGTGGCGCTCCGTCTTCGGTGTGGTGATACGCTAGCGACACGTCACAATGGGGGCATTCCAAAACATAACCACAACTACGGCAAGATACAAAGGTACTGTGTCCCCGCCGATGAATAAATAAAATTCCCTGTTGTTGTGTTTCTTGCAGCTGTTGCAAAGCTTCTTGTAGCGATCTACTAAATATAGAACGATTTCCCTGCTGCAATTCCTGCCGCATATCTATTATTTCTACAGGCGGTAAGGGGCGAGAGTTGATGCGTTCGGGCAGACTTAAGTAATAAGTACTGAGTTCTGAATTCTTAGTAGAAAGTGGAGAATCAGGAGTTAAGAGTCCATCCCTTCTCAAACTCACCCAACTTTCCAACGAAGGTGTAGCGGAACCTAATACTAGGGGACAGTTTTCGATTTCTGCGCGCCATTGAGCAACAGTGCGAGCATGGTAGGTAGGAATGGGAGAGTCTTGTTTAAAGCTGCTGTCGTGTTCTTCATCTAAAATAATTAAACCCAAGTTGGGTAAAGGAGCAAAAATGGCACTACGAGTGCCAATTACTACTTGGGGTTCTCCTGTAAGCATTTGTCGCCAAGTGTCGTAACGTTCACCTTCTGAAAGGGCGCTGTGATAGACACTGACTTTATTACCGAACCGGGCGCGAAAACGATCGGTTAGCTGAGGTGTTAGTCCAATTTCTGGCACTAAGACGAGGGCGGATTTGCCTTGATTTAATAAAGGTGCGATCGCTTGTAAATAAACCTCTGTCTTTCCAGAACCTGTTACCCCATGCAGCAAAACCTGAGCAAATCCATCAAGCGCCTGTATTGTAGCTAAGGCATTAGCTTGAGCAGTAGTTAAAGATTTAGGGCGATCGCCTGCAACTACAGGCCCCTGTTCTGTGCGTAATACTTCCCGTTCTTCGATAACTATACAACCCTTGTTTACCAATGTCTTTAGAGTAGAAGAACTAGTATTACAGATTTGCAATAATTCACTATGCCATAACTCACCACCGCGTCGCCGCAAAACTTCTACAATTTCTCGTTGACGAGTAGTTAAATCACTATCAATTGCCCCGATGAGAGTAACTGCTTTTTGTAATTTTGGTCGAGTTAATCTTGGGGGTTCTAAGTAGCTTTCTGCTAAACCAAATCGCAATAATTCTCGGACTCCCCGATAGGCAGATTTAACTTTTTGTTGGAGGTAGGCAAAACTGTAGTCTCCCGCTGATTGCGCTTGCAAAAGTTGCAAAATTTGCTGTGCATATGGACTTAGAAAAGCCGCAGTCGAAGAAGTTTGGCTGGTAAGTACATAATTACTCTGCTGTTGCTCAGTTTCCTTTGCCAAGGAAGTCAAGCGGATACGACGCTGCGATCGCCCCAGTAAACCAGGTGGCAAAGCTACCCTGATCACCTGAATTAGGGGCGTATAGTAGTATGTCGATATTCTATTTAATAATTCCCAGTAACCACTTGGAAAAAACCCCACACTTACTACATCTTCTACATCCCGAATTTTCTCCAGTGGTAGATCGGTATTTGGTTGTGCCAGGAATCGAATGGCGATCCCTCCCATTTGTTGTGTGCCAAACGGTACAGTTAAAATATCTCCTGGTTTTATTTCTAACTGAGGTGGTAATCGGTAGGTAAATAGCCCAGAGTTTCCTGGACAGTCCACCAATACTTCAATCCACCGATTCACATTTATCTGTGACTGATAAGATTCCCCAGGTTCATTCACTACCAAAGGGGAGAAATTTACATCATTAATATACATATTTTATAATTTTATATACAGATATTTATATTTCGTTGTTTCAGTTCGTAAAATGCCATTTTGCTTCTTATAATCTAAGTTTTTGCTTTATTCCCCACAAACTGTATTTCGCAATACTTTTATCCCTCATAATACTTGATAAGTTTCCTCTTATGTCATCTACTAGACAAATCGATCTCAGCCATACGTGCAATAAATATTAGATGTCGACGATACACAATAAAAGCATCTAATCTTCTACCTCTTAATCAGTTTATATATCTGCTAAATAGGGTATGGTCTTTTCCCCCTATTGATAGATATTCAGTTATTGATGCCTATGAGATGCTTTTATACGAACAAGAAAAATATATTTATGAGTTTTAAATTGTTAAATTTGTATTATTTATGAAAGTTTTCATGACACATAAAGTCAGCATTCGGATTCCGATTTATTAATTAGCTTCTAACCTAATAAAGTCTAAAAAACTTTATAAAATATATAATATCTTTAGAATTAAGGATATATGGCTGAAAACTTTATAGTGATTAAGTTTGAGAGAGTTTGAATGAATTTGACATATTTGAAAATAAAGAAAAAAATGAGGATATATGGGCTGAGGAGACGAGGGGATAGTTTTTAGGTGCAAAAGCCAGTTTTGTTAGAATTTCTAACTCCTATCTAGCACTAACCAACAGATGACAGCTAGAAACTGATTTTCACTTCTGATGAATAAATTAGCATAAACTTACGTTTTGCTACCAGATGTGTGTATTTGCCCCTTAGGGAAAACTACCAAGTCTCAAGCGAGCAGCTGTCACTAAATTATGTACCAAACAAAGCAAAAATCCCTACAGGAAACTTATGAATATTGCTGAATTGGGAACAATGGAAATACTGGAGAATGCTGCTGAAATTGAAGAACAATCACTTGATAGTTTAGAACCAGTGGCCGAAGAAGATTCCTTAATTCCAGACAACTTGGAATCAGAGGAACGCGATGGGGATGAGATGGCAGCAGCCCGCCCTTCGGGATATAACAAAACTGAGCATGATGATGCTGTAGGCGCGTTTTTTAAAGAAATGGCGCGTTATCCTCTGCTAAAAGCAGATGAAGAGGTGGAGCTAGCACGGCGAGTCAGGTTTATTGAAGAAGTAAGGGAAATACAAGAAACCTTACACTTAAACCTTGGACAGCAACCTAGCAAGGGACAAGTAGCTGCCGAATTAGACCTGACAGAAAGGCAGTTAGAAAGTCGCTTGTATCAAGGTAGAGTAGCGAAACGCAAAATGATTCGCTCTAACCTTAGATTAGTAGTGTCAATTGCTAAACGATATCTCAATCGCGGAGTGCCTTTTCTAGATTTAATCCAAGAAGGGGCAATGGGTTTAAATCGGGCTACAGAAAAATTCGATCCAGATAAAGGATATAAATTTTCAACTTACGCCTATTGGTGGATTAGACAAGCGATTACGCGGGCGATCGCTAACGACGCACGCACAATTCGCTTACCGATCCATATTGTAGAAAAACTTAACAAACTTAAAAAAGCGCAACGAGAACTCAAACAAAAACTTGCTCGCAATCCTTCCGAAGCTGAAATGGCAGAAGCTTTGGAAATGAATGTGCAACAACTACGCCAACTACAACAACTCAGGCGTCAAGCACTCTCCCTCAACCACCGCGTCGGTAAAGAAGAAGACACGGAACTGATGGATTTGCTAGAAGATGAAGATAACCAATCTCCAGAAGCAAAAATGAACGAAAACATGATGCGCCAGGAGATTTGGGAAGTATTGGGCGATGTTTTAACTCCCAGGGAAAAAGACGTAATTTCTTTGCGTTATGGGCTGACAACCAGCGAACCTTGCACTTTGGAAGAAGTTGGCAATATGTTCAATCTCTCCCGTGAACGAGTGCGACAAATCCAAAGCAAAGCTATGAGAAAATTGCGCCGTCCCCATATAGCAAAACGTTTAAAAGGTTGGTTGATATAAAAGTGCTGAGTGCTGAGTAAAAGTTATGAGTTTTGAGTGATTAATGATAGAGTTTTTCAAACATTCAAGACTTAAAACTTAGGACTTTATTTCAATGTCTTCTAATTTGATTATACGTTTTGCTGAACCTGCTGATTGCAGTGTCTTGTTTGACCTAATTCAGCAGCTTGCTGATTATGAAAAACTATCTCATGCCGTAACTGGCAATTTTATGGCTCTCAAAGAGCATTTATTCGGCTCTCCAAGATACGTTGAGGTAATTTTAGCAGAATATGCAGGGCAAGCTGTAGGCTTTGCCCTATTTTTTCATAATTATTCAACATTTTTGACAAAGCCAGGAATTTATCTCGAAGATTTGTTTGTTTTACCTGAATATCGCCGTCAAGGAATTGGTAAAGCTCTGCTTTCTAAATTAGCGCAAATTGCTGTAGAGCGTGATTGTGGGCGGTTAGAATGGAGTGTTTTAGATTGGAATGAGCCTGCACAAGAATTCTATCGTAGTATGGGCGCATCTATTTTAGATGATTGGCGAATTTGTCGTGTTACGGAAGAGGGACTGGCGCAATTAGCGGACAAAGGATGAAGTATAAAATCGCCAAAATTCATGCTTCAATTTTAATATTTTATTCATTCTTATTGGTTTTGTAGAGCCAGATTCTAAGCTAAAATTCCGGCATCCAAAATTTCAAATTGTGAAAACGAAGTATGACAGCTTGTCTTTTGACGAAGATAAATATTCAATCGAAAATGATGGAGGATATTGCACCAAATAAACTTTGGTCGTGGAGGGAACACGAGATGAAAAAGATTCTTGCAGTGATACTGTTAGGCATAACAATCTTCACCCTTGCCTTCAGTAATCCAGCTTTGGCAGCAGATACTGCCAATGGAGCTAAAGTATTTAGTGCTAATTGTGCTTCTTGTCATGCAGGCGGCAAAAATTTGGTTCAAGCTAACAAAAATCTGAAGAAGGATGCTTTGGAAAAATATGGTCTTTACTCAGCAGAGGCCATTATTTCTCAAGTTACAAATGGTAAAAATGCCATGCCTGCTTTTAAAGGTCGTTTAAAATCCGATCAAATTGAAGATGTAGCTGCCTACGTCCTAGAACAAGCAGATAAAGGTTGGTAGTAAAATAGCATTTTACTTGACCAATTAACAATTAGCAGGGCTTTATCTCTTGCTAATTGTTTTGCTGCCGAAATTGTCAAATATGTTGCTTATGACTTATTTTTGGCGAGTATTTCTCAGTGTGATTTTTGCTTTTATTTTCAGCTTTGGGACTACTGCTGCACACTCTTCACCTATCTCAAACGCAGAAATCACAGGAAATGAATTTTTCAAGTTAGGTGTAGATAATATTCTGCACAGTAATTATCAACAGGCGATTGAGAATTTAACCCAGGCGATTCAACTTCAAAGTCATCTTGGGAAAGCTTATAGCGATCGCTGTCTTGCTTATCTTCAATTACAAGATTACCATCAGGCGATCGCAGATTGTAATCAAGCGATAAATTTTGCCCCGAATAACGTGGAAGCTTATCTTAATCGGGGACTGGCAAACTACAGACAAAAATATTTTTCTGCTGCCATTGCTGATTATAATCAAGCGATCGCACTTAAACCTCATGAGTTCCGAGCATACTATAATCGCGCTTTAGCTCATGCGGCAAAGGGCAATTACTCAGAGGCAATTTTTGATTATAATTTGTCCCTGACTCAAATTTCCCAGCCAACAAATCTACTGCTTGCAGATATTTATAATGACCGAGGTTTAGCGCGGTTGCAGTTGCAAGATTTAGAAGCAGCTATGCTTGATTTTAGTAAGGCAATTCACCTTGATGCTAATGATTACAGAGCTTACTTTAATCGAGGTTGTGCTTGTCGCAGAAAGGGAGATAACTTTGGTGCATTACGTGATTTTTCCGAAGTAATTCGGCTAAATCCCAATAATGCCATAGCTTATGTTAACCGGGGAATGACTCGATATCACTTAGGATATTATCAAGGTGCGATCGCCGATTTGCAAAAAGCATCAGACTTCTTTGAGTATCAAGGAGAAAAGCTTGCTTATAAACAAGCATTAACTTTACTCAAAACGATGCAAAATCAAATCTCATCTATCTCAGAAATTGCTTAATTTATCTACTCTAAATGCAGTGACGGTTTAATAACTGTCACTGCAAGTACGACAATATGTCTTTTGACATACTTTTCATGTTACTGCAAAAATAGCACTCGGTTGCAGTTTTTACCGGGTGTGAGAGAAATCGTGCAAAAGATTTTTTTTCTATTTTTTATTAATGTACCGTGTTTGTTAATATTATTTCCTGTTTTAGCTGCTGATATTAAAGTTGAGACAGAAAATGTTGAGAAATTGCCCCAAGTAATTTCAGATATTCCCGATCTGAATCAAATTGAGCTACCTTCTACTAATGCTGAATTATTAACTCAGCCATCTCTAATACTTGAGCCAGTATCGCAAGCAGAAACAGAGCCAGATTCTACCGAGGATGAAGCAGATATTTCAATAGAAGTAATTGGTGAACAAGACACTTTACCTCAGTCCACACCTGTTTATGTAATCGAGCAAGAAGAAATTAAAAAGCAAGGTGCTAGTAGTGTAGCTGATGTTTTGAAAAAATTGCCTGGTTTCGCCATTAATGATGTTGGCCCTGGTGCAGATATTCACACAGGTACATATTATCGGGGGTTCTCAATCAATCAGTCTGTATTTTTGATTAATGGCAGACAAATTAATACTAATATTAATAATTATCATGGTGGAACTGACTTAAACAGCATTCCTGTAGAAGCGATTGATCGAGTGGAACTATATAGCGGTGCTGCTTCCGCTTTATATGGTTCATCAGCCTTTGGCGGAGTTGTAAATATCATCACCAAAGAAGGCTATGGCAAGCCTAAATTAACTGGCACTATAGAATTTGGCTCATTGAGTACAAATAATCAACAAGTTAGTTATGGTGGTGCTTCTGGTGCTGTCAAGTACAACTTTAGCTTTGAAAGGTTCTTTACAGATAATCGTTATCGCGTACCTGTGGGAGCAGCTAATCGTGATGCTCAAGGGTTTTTATTTAATGCAGATACGGCTACAAGTACCTACTTTGGTAGTATTGGCGTAGATTTAGATCGAAGAAACTCTCTGAACTTAGATATTACTAAATTAAGTAGTCGTAGGGGTTTAGTTTATTTCGGTTTTCCTCTTCAAAGAGACCGATTAGATCATGATGGATTAAATGCTGGCTTATCTTGGAAAACTCGATTAGGAAATGGAGAGAATTCTATCCTCACAACTACATTGGGTTATAACCAAGATTACTTTAGTACCTATGGCCCTACTGTTTTTCAAGGACAAGAATATTACCGTACAGGTGTTTTAGATACTCAACAATTTACAGCCAGAGTAGATCATGATTGGAGACTTACCCCTAATAATAAATTACGCTGGGGCTTAGATTTAAAAAATACTGATTTAAACGGTGATGTTTTCAGCAGCAGTCCGAATAGGATTGGAAATAATGAAACTGAAGATAGAAGTGTGTTCACTACAGCCTTATTTGCAGTTAATACTTTAAATATTAGCGATAATTTTCTGATAGATTTAGGACTGAGGCAAAACTTTGATGGGCAGTTTGGTAATTACTTAAATCCAAGTGTAGGGTTACGTTATGCTGTGTCACCCAACATTGCTGTGCGTGGTAGTTGGACAGGAGGACAGCGTAATCCTGGCTTAGATCAGTTATATGTTTATGATACGGTTCATGGTTGGGAACCCAATCCTGATTTACAACCAGAAACTGGTTCATCTTGGACTGCTGGAATAGATATCAATTTTTCGGAAAATTTGACTGGTCAATTTACTTATTTTGGTAGTAGTTTAAGTAATCGCTTGGGAGTCATAGCTGCAAGATGGACAAATATTGGTTTGGTTGATACTAATGGGTTAGAAGCAGCGTTACGTTTACAAATTGCTAGTGGCTGGTCAACTTTTGTTAATTACACTTATACAGACGCGCAAATCAAATCAGGAACAGAAAGCGGCTTACAGTTAGGATTAATTCCTTACTCTGTAGCCCAAGCTGGTATAGGTTATCAAAATGCAGGTTGGCAAGCTAATTTGTATGTTACTTATAACAGTGGTTCTCGTAGAGCTACATTTACAAGACCAGGGGATAAAATTACAGATTTCACACCATCTTTTTTTAATTTAGATTTTAGCGCTCGTGTTCCTGTAACTAGAAATTTAGGACTGCTAGTTTATTTAGAAAATTTACTAGATGAGCAATACGAGCGAGTTAATCGTACTTATAGCCCTGGGTTTACTTTCCGTTTAGGTTTAACCGCAGAATTGTAGGTATTGTTTGTAGAGGTCAAAAATCTTCAGAACTTACGCACTCAGATCCCCCAACCCCCTTAGAAAGGGGCAGCCCTGCGCCCTTGCGCGTTCCCCGACTCCCTCAGTGGCGTGGCTTTAGACGTTCCCCCCTTTTTAAGGCTACGGTGTACACACATCTGTGTACTAAACCGAAATCATTG